>NZ_JAMFTP010000006.1:0-177204 GCF_024586525.1 Corynebacterium sp. BF-R-2
CGTCGATTAAGACTGAGGCTAAGTTTGCTGAGGGTTCGACTCGTGTTGTTAATGGTGCGGTTGTTACTGACACTGTGACCTATGAGGGTCTGGTTGATGGTAAGAATTACCACCTGGATGCGAAATTGATGTCTAAGGACGGCAAGACTGTTCTGGGTACCGGTTCTGCTGATTTTGAGGCGGATTCTTCTAAGGGCTTCACCACGGTTGATATCAAGGTTGATAATGCTGAGCAGCCGGTTGATGCTGCTGTTGCGTTTGAGGAGTTGACCTCTGTGGAGGTTAAGGCCAATGGTGATGAGACTCCGGGTAATGAGACTCCGAATAAGATTGCGGAGCACAAGGATCTCAAGGATCAGGCTCAGACTGTTACCTCTAAGGACGGGGAGACCACGACTCCGACGGAGCCGACTAACCCGACTGAGCCGACTGAGCCGACTGAGCCGACTAACCCGACTGAGCCGACGGAGCCGACTGAGCCGACTAACCCGACTGAGCCGACGAACCCGACTAACCCGACTGAGCCGACTAACCCGACGGAGCCGACTGAGCCGACGAACCCGACTGAGCCGACGGAGCCGACTAAGCCTGAGGTTCCGTCTTCTGAGACGACGACTACTACTGTGACGACGTCGAAGGTTGATGAGCCTCGTGAGCCGAAGATTTCGACGAATGCTGACTTTGCTAACGGCGCAACTGAGGTTGTTGCTGGTGCGCAGGTCAATGACAAGGTGACTTATGAGGGCTTGGTCCCGGGTAAGGAATACACCTTGAAGGCTGAGTTGATTTCCAAGGCTGACGGTGAGTCTGTGCTGGGTGAAGGTGAGAAGACTTTCACGCCTGAGGCTGCTGATGGTGAGGTTGTTGTTGAGATTACGGTCTTCGACAAGGTGAAGGAGCCGGTTGAGGCTGCGGTTGCTTTTGAGAAGCTGTTCTCTAAGCAGGTCAATGAAAATGGCGAGGATGCTCCGAATGAGGAGGGTGACGGTAACCTGATCACCACTCACGAGGACATCAACGACAAGGATCAGACGGTTCCGAAGGATAAGAAGACCACGACTCCGACTGAGCCGACGGAGCCGACTAACCCGACTGAGCCGACGGAGCCGACTGAGCCGACTAACCCGACTGAGCCGACGGAGCCGACTGAGCCGACTAACCCGACTGAGCCGACTAACCCGACTGAGCCGACTAACCCGACTGAGCCGACGGAGCCGACTGAGCCGACTAACCCGACTGAGCCGACGAACCCGACTGAGCCGACTAACCCGACGGAGCCGACGGAGCCGACGAACCCGACTGAGCCGACGGAGCCGACTAAGCCTGAGGTTCCGTCTTCTGAGACGACGACTACTACTGTGACGACGTCGAAGGTTGATGAGCCTCGTGAGCCGAAGATTTCGACGAATGCTGACTTTGCTAACGGCGCAACTGAGGTTGTTGCTGGTGCGCAGGTCAATGACAAGGTGACTTATGAGGGCTTGGTCCCGGGTAAGGAATACACCTTGAAGGCTGAGTTGATTTCCAAGGCTGACGGTGAGTCTGTGCTGGGTGAAGGTGAGAAGACTTTCACGCCTGAGGCTGCTGATGGTGAGGTTGTTGTTGAGATTACGGTCTTCGACAAGGTGAAGGAGCCGGTTGAGGCTGCGGTTGCTTTTGAGAAGCTGTTCTCTAAGCAGGTCAATGAAAATGGCGAGGATGCTCCGAATGAGGAGGGTGACGGTAACCTGATCACCACTCACGAGGACATCAACGACAAGGATCAGACGGTTCCGAAGGATAAGAAGACCACGACTCCGACGGAGCCGACTGAGCCGACTAACCCGACTGAGCCGACGGAGCCGACTGAGCCGACGAACCCGACTGAGCCGACGAACCCGACTGAGCCGACTAACCCGACTGAGCCGACTAACCCGACTGAGCCGACGGAGCCGACTGAGCCGACGGAGCCGACTGAGCCGGGTGAGGAGACCACTCCGAACAAGCCGGGCGATGAGACCACTCCGAACAAGCCGGGCGATGAGCCGGGCGATGAGACCACTCCGAACAAGCCGGGCGATGAGACCACTCCGAACAAGCCGGGTGATGAGCCTGGTGAGGAGACGACCCCGAACAAGCCGGGTGATGAGCCGGGTGAGGAGACGACCCCGAACAAGCCGGGTGATGAGCCGGGTGAGGAGACGACCCCGAATAAGCCGGGTGATGAGCCTGGTGAGGAGACGACCCCGAACAAGCCGGGTGATGAGCCGGGTGAGGAGACCACTCCGAATAAGCCGGGTGATGAGCCTGGTGAGGAGACGACCCCGAACAAGCCGGGTGATGAGCCTGGTGAGGAGACGACCCCGAACAAGCCGGGTGATGAGCCGGGTGAGGAGACCACTCCGAACAAGCCAGGCGATGAGCCTGGTGATGAGGATGGCAGCTCGAAGAAATCTGACCTGCCGTGGTGGTTGCTGCTCATCCCGGGTCTGGGCCTCATCAAGCTCATTATCGATGGTGGTAACGGTGGTAACGGTGGTGACCACGATGGTGGTAAGGGCACCTCTGAGGTCATCGAGGACAACGACCGCGGCGATAACCGCGGCGAGTCCACCGGTGACAACGCTGGTGAGCCGTCCGAGGAGACTGGTGAAAACACTGGTCGCGATGACCGTGAGGTTGTCGTCCTGGACGCTACCCCGCCGGAGGACGCTGGCATGCCGCTGCCGTCCAACGCTGAGCGTGTCGAGATCAAGCACGTACCGTCCGGTGCGACCAAGCTTGAGCCTGGCATGAAGGACTTCATCAAGTAGTCCGCCCACCACGCCGCCCCAGCCCATAATGGGCCGGGGTAGGCTGGGGCCAAACTTGAGATAAGGGAATCCCCTCCAGGGTCAAAACGCTGGAGGGGATTTTTCGTCTATCGTTTAAGAAGAAAAATAAACAACATCTAGTTATTTAGGAGTAGGCGCCATGGCAGGCGAAGAGGATAGGAACGTACACCCGGAAGATCCGGACAGAGTAGGTGACGCGGCAGCGGGACAGCCGGTTGAGCACACGCCGAAGCATCGTGCTGAGGATTCTGCTGAGCCCTCTGTCGAGGCAACTGGCGAGGCTTCCGACGAGAAGCCAGCCGCGCAGCCTGCCGGAGCAAGTACCCCAGTGGGCGGAGATGAGAAGCAGGGCGGCAACAAGAAGCTCCTCATCGCCGCCGTCGCAGCGCTGGCGGTCCTGGTGATCCTGATCCAGCTCATCGTGGGGCTAGGCGGCAAGGATGACGCGGAAGAAGAAGAGGCGGCCGAGGAGACGTCGGTAAGCGCAGAGGCGTCGCCGACGACGACCAACTCTGACCCGTTCGTGGATGACTCCGGTGAGCAGAACCAAGAGATTGATGCTGCCCCGGGTGAATTCCGTGACTTCGGTGCGATGTCGCTGGGCATCAACGAGGAGATCGCAGCGGTTGACCCAATTCAGGTCACTGAGAACGGAATGTTGATTCCGCCGCGTGATGTGTCGCGTTTGGGCTGGTACTCGGCGTCGGCAGTTCCCGGCGAGGCAGGCCCGGTGGGCTCCAGCGTGATTACTGGCCACATCAATTACCAGGGCCAGGGCACCGGCTTTGCCGAGAAATTCACCACCTTGGAACAGGGGCAGGAGTTCACGGTTTACATTGATGGCGAGGAGCGCATGTTCCGAGTGACGGAGGCGCCGTATCGTTTGCCGAAGGGCGCAGGATTCCCAGACGTTGTCAATGACACAGAGGGCGAGAATCGCCTGGTGCTCATTACGTGTGGCGGAAAGTTCGTCGGTGGCCAGCTGGGCTACGAGGACAACATCATTACCGTGGCGGAGCCGGTGGCGCCTGTCGAAGGGGCAGGCGAAGTGCCGGCAGAGGCTCCTGCTGAAGCCCCGGCTGAGGCTCCTGCTGAAGCCCCGGCTGAGGTACCGGCTGAGGTACCGGCGGCCTAATATCGGATCCAGTGCTGTCTAGTTGCGTCTGTGGGGGGCTGACTGCAGCTAGACAGAGGCCTCCTGCAGGCGTGCGATGTGCAGTGTTAGGTAGGAGATCTCATCGGGGGTGAGCGCGTCATCGAGGCGCAGCTCAATGAGATTGGAAACAATCTGGGCCGTCTCGCCCGCCTCGGGGTAGCGGGCCGAAATGGCAGTGGCTACTTGGCGGTCATCGGAATCGAGTTGCTTATGCTCCGCCATGCGCACGAAGAGGTAGCGCAGGTGCGTGATGAAACGGGCGACGGAGATGTCCTCGCTGTTGAGCTCCGTGTCATTGTGGGAACCAATCACGGCCAAAATCTGCTGGATGAGGCCCGTCATGCGGTAGGTGCCCGACAAATCACCGACGGCGAAGCCAGCGTTGACAAGGTGCAAGGTAATAGCCACAGCCTCATCCTGGGCTAGGGGCTTCTGAAGGCCATCGTTAATGGCGGCCAGAAGATGCTGCGCGAGGGCAAAGTCCTCAGCGTAAAGATGGCGGACCTCAGCCTCCAAGGGGTAAGCGATTGCGGTACCCCGAGAGACCGCGCCGTGGATGTGATCCGCAACTGCCACGACGAGCGTGAGCTTGCTGCGCAGGGCCTCCGACATGTCCACGCTGTGCATGGCATCAATGACCAGCTGCACGTACTCGCCGGGGATACCGGCAATCATGGCGGCGAGGTGATCGGGATCGCGGCCAGAATCGGGGACGAAAACCTTGGCCACCTTGTCCGGATCTACTGGTGATCCGGGGTGGGCTTGGAAGCCGATACCGCGGCCAGTGACGATGACCTCCTCCTCACCGCGCCGTGCGAGAACGACGTTGTTGTTAAACACACGCAACAGTTGCACGAGGCACCTTTCTCTTGTGGGAGGACTCTTCTTGTGAAGAAAGGCCGACTGGGCCTGGGGTGGGCCCGAGGATAAGGTTCGATCCGCATATGACAAAGCTGGCCACGATGGCGGAACATCGAGCCAGCTTAGTCGGAGGTTGTTAACGGGTGGTGGTGATAACCGTGTCGCCCGCAGATGCGTGCTTCAGACCAGCCGGGGACACGGCAGCCAAAGCCTTGGTGTTGGTTACAGCTAGGACGATGGTGGTGTCGTAGCCGGCCGCGCGGACCTTGTCGAAGTCAACGGTGGCTAGGAGCTCACCCTTCTTCACGGTGTCGCCCTTCTTGACGGCCGGGGTGAAACCCTCGCCCTTCATCTTTACGGTGTTGATACCGATGTGGACGAGGACCTCCACGCCGTCTGAAGTCTTGATGCCGTAGGCGTGGCCGGATTTCATGGCGCTGACCACGGTGCCGGACACGGGGGAGTAGACGTCATTGTTTTCAGGGACGATGCCCACACCATCACCGAGCGTGCCGGCGGAGAAGACCGGGTCATCGATGTCGGCCATGGCTACAACCTCACCGGCAGCCGGGGAGGCGATGTCGGTGGTCGTACCCGCAGCAGGCTCAGCGGCTTTGGCCGGGGCGTCGCTCTTGGTGGCGGTAGCGGTTGCAGCACCCGCAGCACCAGCACCGGTAGCGCCGGCGGTTTCGGTGGTGGTAGGGGAGGCGTCGGCAAGCGCGGCGTCACTGGCGTCGCCGGCATTGTCGGTGTTAGCTTCACCGCGCTCGGCGGCCTCACGTGCGGCCTTGGCCTCAGCGCGCTCCTCCGGGGTGCGGTAGTCGGTGAAGAAGATGAGCAGGAAGGCCACGACGAACGCCACGGCGATGGAGATGGCGTACTTGGCCATCGGGGTGAAGACCGAAATGGTCAGCAGGGAGGTGAAGACGAAGGCGTCGGTCGTAATGCCGTTCGTGCCCAGGGTCAGCAGAGCCACGGTCAGGCCACCAGCGAAGCAGCCGACCAGCATGCGCGGGTAAATCCTCTTGTAGCGCAGGTGGATACCGTAGAGGGAAGGTTCGGAAACACCGCCGAGCAGGCCCGCCAGGAGGGCCGAGCCAGAGGTCTGGCGCATCACGGTGTCGTGGTCACGGATGGAAATGGCCAGGACACCAGCGGTGGCGCCGAAGCAAGCGAAGTTCCATGCGCCCATCGGGCCCTGGATGAAGTCATAGCCCAAGGTCTGGATGTTGACCAGCATGAGGGCGTTGAGCGGCCAGTGCAGGCCCAGCGGGACCAAGAATGGGTAGAGCATTGGGATGGCCAGGGCGAAGACGAACGGAGCGTTGTCATTCATCCAGGACAGACCGGCGCCAATGCCGTTACCGGCCCACACGCCGAACGGGCCAATGATAAAAGCGGTCAACGGGATGACGAAGAGCAGGGTCAGGAACGGGACGAAGACCATGTGAACTGCGGACGGGATGATCTTCTGGAAACCCTTGTAGAACAGCGCCGCCACGGCCGCCATGATGAGCGGCACGAAGACGTTGCCGCCGTACTCCGGCAGCTGCATGGTCATACCGAAGATGGGGATGGAGCACTGCTCAGCACCCAGAGTGTCGTTGGTGACGCACTGGACCGCAGGGTTGCTCGAAAGGTCCAGGAACTCCGGAGTAAACAGTGCGGCCATGATGGTGGCCGGGACCCACGGGTCGATGCGCAGCTTCTTACCAGCGTTGTAGGCCACCATCACCGGCAGGAAGTAGAACACGGAGCGCCACATGGCATCCACGAAGAACCAAGAGGCCGGCTTGTCCGGGGAGCGGAAGTCCACGACTTCGAAGGCATCCAGCACTGATGCGAAGGCGATAACCAGGGAGGCGCCCAGTAGCACACCCAGGATGGGGCGGAAGGAATCCGAGAGGTACTCGAAGAAGGCGTCGAGCCACGGCACCTTGCCCTTGGACTTGGCGCGGGCGGCGGCCTTGACATCATCGTTGGAGCGGCCGGTGTGCTCACCGCCTTCCTTCATCTGGGGAAGGGCCATGATCTGGTCGTAGACCGTGGCGACGTCGCCGCCGATGACCACCTGGTAGTTGCGGCCGCCCTGGGGCACGGCACCCATGACCTTGGGGATGGCCTCGAGTGCCTCTTTGTCCGCCTTGGAGGAATCGGCGAGCTCGAAGCGGAGGCGCGTGGCACAGTGCGTGAGCGAGGTGATGTTCTCCGCCCCGCCGATGCCATCGAGGATGGCCTCGGCTGCCGAGCGAGTCTGAGTCGACATGAGAGTCCTTTCGTGGGTAAGCGGGCGGGGCCTGAAAACCACAAAAGACCTAGGCCACTATGGTTCATGTCGAACCATCCCCACGCGGCAATGAGTGGGGAGCCTAGGTCTTGCCCGAAGTAACAATCCTGCTTAGGAGCCTACTCCGCACGCATCACGTTAAACAAGTCTGTGTGTAATAGGGCACTTCCTTGTGCGGCAGGGGCGTGTGTGCAGGGAAGATGGTGTGGGGCCGGAAACGTCGGTGCGACGTAACGCGGCATGTTCCCGTACTGTGAAGGTGTCACTGTGTGCCCTGTGTGTGAGCGGGGCTACACGCCTTCCCATGAGAGAAAGGTTGTTCATGCCCACAATGTCCTCACGTAATTCCGCATTCATCAGCGTCATCGGACGCGGCTTCGACGGCTTGGGGGTTGAGGCTGTTGCGCAGGAGCTCGGCGCCACCTTCGCCAAGGTTGATGACCTTGGCACGGAACTGAGCCAGGTCCTCGACAACGTCCCGGAGGGCAACGTAGTCCTTCAGGGCACGGGTGTCATGGACTTTGATGCCAAGGCCGCAGCGGCCTTGGGTCTGCCGTTCGTGCTCATCTCCAACGCGCCTGCCCGCACCGCGGAGCTTGCCCTCGATCACGCACGCTCCGTGGGAGCGACTGTGGTGGACGCGCTGACCGATGTCTCCTCGGTTCCCGGCGCTCTCGCTGCGCTGGAGGAGATTGAACCCCGCATGTGCGCGGAGCTCTTCCAGAAGCAGCTTCTGGACCAAGCCCGCGAGGTGGGCGCGCACATCGTCCTGCCGGAGGGCGAGGATGACCGCATCCTGGAAGCGGCCGGTGAGCTCATCAAGGGCAAGGTGGCGAAGTTGACGATTCTGGGCGATGGGAACGTCGAGAAGCGCGCCCAGGAACTGGGGATCGACCTGTCCGGCGTGGAGATCATCAACCACCTCGAATCCCAGCTGGCGGAAGAATTTGCCGCGGACTTCGCTGAGCTGCGCAAGAAGAAGGGCGTGACCCTGGAGCAGGCGCGCGAGACCATGAAGGACGTGTCCTACTTCGCCACCATGATGGTCCACAAGGGCCTGGCTGATGGCATGGTCTCCGGTGCCGCGCACACCACGGCGCACACCATCAAGCCGTCCTTCCAGATCATTAAGACCAAGCCGGAAGCCTCCGTGGTCTCCTCCATCTTCCTCATGGTCATGCCGGGCCGCCTGTGGGCCTTTGGTGACTGCGCTGTGAACCCGAACCCGACTCCGGAGCAGCTTGGTGAGATCGCCATCGTCTCGGCTCAGACTGCCGCGCAGTTTGGCCTGGACCCGCGCGTGGCCCTGCTGTCCTACTCCACCGGTACCTCCGGTGCTGGCCCAGACGTGGAAAAAGTTACGGCAGCCGTGGAAGCCGCCAAGAACATCGATTCCTCCGTGGCGGTGGACGGTCCGCTGCAGTTCGACGCTGCGTGCGACCCGGGCGTGGCCGCCAAGAAGGCACCGGAGTCCCCGGTCGCTGGTCAGGCTTCCGTCTTCGTCTTCCCGGACCTGGAGGCCGGCAACATCGGCTACAAGACCGCGCAGCGCACCGGCGGCGCCCTAGCAGTCGGCCCAATCTTGCAGGGCCTCAACAAGCCAGTCAACGACCTCTCCCGCGGTGCGACCGTCCCGGACATCATCAACACTGTGGCGATCACCGCTATCCAGGCAGGAGTGAAGTAAATGGCGTACGTACTCGTTCTGAACTCAGGCTCCTCTTCAGTTAAGTTCCAGCTGGTCGATCCGGAAAGCTCCGCTACCGATACCCCGCTGGTCTCCGGCTTGGTGGAGCAGGTTGGTGAGCCGCAGGGTGCGGTGACCGTCAAGACCGGCGGTGAGGAATACAAGGAAGAACTGGAGATTCCCTCCCACTCCTTCGGCCTCGACCGTGCATTTAGCATCATGCACGAGCACGGCGTGGGCCCGACGGATGTCGAGGTCATCGCGGTAGGCCACCGTGTTGTGCACGGCGGCCGCCTGTTCAGTGAGCCGCAGCTCATCGTGGACCAGATTGAGTCCATGATTGAGGACCTCATCCCGCTGGCTCCGCTGCACAACCCGGCCAACCTCGACGGCATTCGTGTGGCCCGCAAGCTGCTGCCGGACATCCCGCACGTCGCGGTTTTTGATACCGCGTTTTTCAACCAGATGCCTCCGGCAGCTGCGCTCTACGCCATCAACAATGAGGTGGCCTCGAAGTATGACGTTCGTCGTTATGGCTTCCACGGAACCTCCCACGAATTTGTTTCGCAGCAGGTTCCAGGCTTGCTGGGGCGCGACCCTGAGCACACGCACCAAATCACCCTCCACCTGGGCAATGGTGCCTCTGCGGCCGCTATCCGCAACGGCCGCCCGATTGACACCTCGATGGGCCTCACCCCGCTGGCTGGTCTGGCCATGGGTACCCGTTCCGGTGACATCGATCCGGGCATCATCTTCCATCTGTCGCGTCAGGCGGGCATGTCGATCGATGAGATTGACAACCTGCTCAACAAGCAGTCTGGTGTGAAGGGCATTGCGGGTGTCAACGACTTCCGCGTGCTGCGTGAGCGCATCAACAACGAGGACCAGGATGCTTGGCTGGCGTACAACATCTACATCCACCAGCTGCGTCGCTTCATCGGTTCCTACATGATTGCGCTGGGCCGCGTGGATGCCATCACCTTCACCGCCGGTGTGGGTGAGAATGACACCGAGGTCCGCCAGGATTCCTTGTACAACCTGGATATGTACGGCATTGACTTTGATAAGGAAGCCAACCTGGTGCGCTCCAAGGAACCGCGCATGATTTCGACCGCCGAGTCCCAGGTCAAGGTTTTCGTCGTGCCGACCAACGAGGAGTTGGCAATTGCGCAGAAGTCTGCGGTCATCGCAGACATGGCACGTGAGGCGGGCCTTTACTAGGTCTTAGCCTGTCCGTGCTTCATCTTTTCAACTGTTCAACACGTTGATTCCGGGCAGACCCCTGAGAGTGGTGTTCTTCTCTCGGGGGTTTCGGCGTGCGTAGGGGAGCTAGAATGCCGTGGGAGCTAGAAAAGGGTGACCGGGCGGACCTTGTTGGCCAGGTCTACGAGGGCGTAGCGGTGGCGCGAGAAGGGCGCCTGGCGGGCAAGAGCCCGCAGAGTATCGGCCAGGCCATAGCGCAGGCCGCGCTGGGTAAAGGGAAACTCGAAAAGGTCGTTGGGGGAAGCCGAAGCGTCAAGGTCGGCATCGCGCAAGAAAGTTAAGGCGGCCGAGATGACGGCAATCTTGATCTGGAGGAACCGCGGTTCGTTCTGCGGAATCTCCTCAAGGCGGCGGGCAGCGCGGCGAATGCGCGACTCGGAGAGATCATGGACAATGAGCTGCAGAATCGTGGTCAGGCGCGCCATGCGGTGATGGCGCGAGGCATTCGGGACCTTGTCCAAGGTGGTCACGGCCAGTTCCACTTGGTGTTCCGCGCGTAGCTGGCGGGCCAAGCCGAAGGCGGAGGAAACCGTCGATGGGTTCGTGGCCCACACGATTCCGTAAAGTCGCATCGAGTTGAAACGCAGGTGCGCTGGCTCCTCGGTGACGTGGTCCCAGATTCCCGGCTGTTCCTCGAAAACCTCGTTGGGTAGATCCGCAAGCGAGGTGGTGAGGTTGGCGCAGGCGCGGGCCACGGAGGCGTCGATAAGCGCTGCTTCTGAGAACCCCAACTGTTGGAGAATCAGTTCATTGACCGCGCCAATGGCCAACTTAGGGGCAGCTTCACCAGGTAAAATGTCGAGGACATGGGCGAAGTGAGCCTGGGCCTCGCGGTACTTGTCCAGCAGCAGCTCCGCCACGCCGGAATACCAGTGGAAACGCCAGTCATTGCCCAGGCGGTCCTTGATGGAGGTCAGCCATTCGCGGGCCTGACCGATATATCCCAGGTCAATCATCGCGCGCACCACGCCGAGGGGAATCTCCGCGGACTCTTCATACTCGGGAGTCTGCATGGCCTGGCGGAGTGTCTCCAGAGCTTCCTGTGGCTCCGTGTAGGAGGAGCCCTGGAGCAGCGAGGCGCCCACATCGGAACGCATGATGAGCGGGGCCGGAAGGGCGGAAACGACCTCGGGGGCGGTGATGCGGACGGTGCGATCGATGCCGTCAATGAGCTGGTCCGTGCGGAAGACCAGGTGCTTGGTGCCGAAGGTTGTACGCTGCGGAGAGAACACCGAGTGCTGGGCCGGGTGCTGGATGCCATCGCGGATGGCGATGACCTCACGGAGCACGCCAAAGAGCTGATTGCGCAGCTCAGACACGGAGTGGAAGCGCTTGTCCGGATCCGAATCCGTAGCGCGCAGCAGGAGGCGGTAGAAGGAGAGATAGCGGCGCAGCAGCGGCTCCTCGGCCGGGGTGGGCAGGCCAGGTTTGTACACGCCGTCCTCGACCGGCAGCTTGAGCACCATGCAGGCCAAGGTGCGGCCGATGGTGTAGATGTCGCTGGCAATGGAGGGCCCCTTGGTGGCGATTTCCGGGGCCTGGAAACCTTGGGTGCCATAGATGTGGCCGAAAGCACCGATGCCGGAGACCGCGCCGAGATCAATGAGCTTGACTTGGTCTTCAGTGACGATGATGTTGGACGGTTTCAAGTCGTTGTAGACCACGCCGCGTGCGTGGAGGTAATCCAAAGCGGGGAGGATCTCCAGGATGTACGCAATCGCAGTATCGACCGGGAAGACGTCATTCTCCTGGTGGTTGCGGCGGTTCTTGAGTGAGGGGCCACCGACGTATTCCATAACGATGAAGCCGCCGGGCACGCGGGCGTCATCGATGAAGTTGAAAATCTTGACGATGTTCGGGTGTGTAATATCCGCCAAGAACTCGCGCTCCGATTCAGCAGTGGCGGTTTGTTCGGCGGAGTTTTCTGACTGCATGCCTTTAAGCACGACGATGCGCCCGGAAACGAAGTGGTCATTGGCCAGGTAAATCCATCCCAGGCCACCGTGGGCAAGGACGCCGAGAATCTCGTACTGCTCCGCCACTATGTCACCGGGCTTAAGCTGCGGCGGGGCAACGCGTGGCGAATCCTCCGGATCAATGAGCGCCTCGCGCGGGTTGCTGGGAACAACGAAGGGCAAGGTGGTCATGCCGTCGGCCACCTCGCGGTCGGTGCGCTTGGTGGTGCGCCGCTGACGGAAGGTGTCGATGGCGCGGCGGCGTGAGGCCTGGGAAGGATCCTCAGTCTTGCGGCGATCACGCAGCTGGCCCAGTTCCTCAATTAGCGCAGCGATGTTGTCGGAATCGACGTAGTCACCGTCGCCGGATGTACCAGAGCGTGGTGCTCGACCAGTGGCCTTACCGCCCGCGCCGGGGTGGGCGGGTGTAGGCAGGACGACGCCGTCTGCATTGCCGTCATCGCCATCGTCCTCATCGTCGGCAAAAGGATCGAAGGGAACGGCCGCGGTGTGGTCGAAAGCTTCGGCAGGGTCTGATGCCCCGGCAGAGCCACCGGCGTCGGCTGCTCCCTGGGCGCTGGATGGGCGGACGGCGGCGACGGTGGCATCTGAGGCTTCTTCTGCAGCCGCAGGGGTGTTGCCTTTGCTAGTCCCTTCACTGTCGACGTCGCTGTCGACGTCGTTGTCGACCTCGTAGTCGTCGTCGGCGAAGGGGTCGAAAGGAACGGCCTCGGTGGCGTCGTTGGTGTCGTCGTAGCGCGAGGCATCACTGGGGGCGGGGTGTGCTGAGGACGCAGCGTCCGGCTCGTGGTCCTCGGGCGTGAGGTGATCGAGCTCGTCTTCGCTGAAGCGGTGCGTCACGGTTGTCCCTCCTTCGTCGTGTCGGCCTTGTTATCGCCCTTGGTGGCGTGGCCCTCACCAGAAGACTCTTCCGAGGAGGTGGACTTTGTGGCAGGCGGTGTCTCGTTGAGATACTTCGGCGCGGGAAGCGAGGGGCGATCCATGTAATCTCCCAACCATGTGTTGAAGAGCCTCAGCCACGTGCCATCGGAGCGGATGCGCTCCAAGGTGGAGTTCACCTGCCGGATGAGGGGGCGGGAGTCATAGGAGGCATCCGGCTTGCGCACGGCCACGCCGTAGCGTTGGGTTTCCAGGGCATCGCCGACGATCTCGGTGTAGGAATCCTGAGCCAGCATGCCTGACAGCAGCGCATCATCGACCACAATGCCATCGGTCTGCCCCAGCTGCAGGGCCATGAGGCAATCGCCCCACGCGTGGGTCTCCAGAATGTCGGAGGACGGGGAATGCTTGCGAATGGCATCCACCATGGTTGAGCCTTTCGCCGCGCAGAGCGTCAGCCCCGCGGCGTCCTCAATGGAATGAATGCCGGAGTTCTTGAGCACGAGCAAGCGGGCATCCGTCTTCATGTACGGGATGGAAAAAGCCACCTCGCGCTGGCGTTCCGGACTAATCGTCATGGTGCGAATGACCATGTCCACCGTGCGATCATTGAGGGCCTTGGCGCGGTCGGAGGCCTCCACGAAGCGGAAATCCACCTTGGACGAGTCACCGAAGATATCGTGGGCGATTTCGCGGGCAATGTCCACTTCAAAGCCGCGCACCTCACCGGTGACGGTATCGCGGTAGCTCAACAGGTTATTGGAGCGATCCACACCCACGATGAGGCGGCCGCGCTTGATAATGTCCGGCACGCGCTCTTCCGGAGTCTTGTCATCCGGACGGTAGGAACCATAGGGCTCCGCATCGTTCGGCTTGGCTGCTTCGCCCACACCGGCCGGTTCGATGATGGCATCCTCCGGCAGCGGTGGGCCGGGGGTGGAATGGATATCCGCGCTCGTGGACAGGACGGGATCTGGCGCCGTGGTGTGGGTAGTCTCGCAGGCGCTCAGCATGAGGGAGAAGGTGGCCAGGAGGGACGCTGACAAGCACAGGCGTTTCATTAGAGGTACTCCTGCAGACGCGGACGAATGCCCAACCACACCGCGATGATGGCGCCGAACGTCGCCAGCGAAACACCCGTGGACACCAGGGTCATGGCGTTAAGGCCCTGCATCAAGTACTGGCGCATGGACTCGCGGGCCTCATCGATGAGGGCGGCCAGTGAATTGTCCACCGCATTGAAAGCGCTGGCGGCGGTAGGGGCGCCATCCGGATCGATGGCGGTGGCTTGGTACACCGCGGCGTCGTAGTCGCCCGTGGAAAGGTCCTCCATGAAGGCCTCGTGCGTGGTGCTCCAATCCTCCACTGCCTGCGTGGCCTGGGGGATGAGGGTGGGATCGGAGCTCTCGTCCAGAGCCTCTTCATAATTCCGCAGGGCCTGGTTGACGGAGTAGACCGTGGAGTTGAAGTGCACGGACATGTCTTGCTGGGAGGATCGTAGGACCAGCGCGAGGGTCTCGGAGGTACGCATCTGCTGGGCCTCAATACGGGACGCAGTGAGCGAGTCCCAGGGGCGCGAAACCGTTTCGAAGCCCTGGTGGCCCGAGGCCCATGTGGCAAAGTTCGCGGCGGAGGCCCATGCCAAGGCGATAAAGAGCAAGCCCGTTGCTACGACGAATCCGCGGTTGAGGCGGCGGCGGGTGAGGCGCCACAGCCACCATTGAGCCAAGCCCAAAAAGATGAGCGCCGCCACCAGTCCGGAGAGCGGGACCCACTGCGGGCGGGTAAGGCGTTGTTGCTGCTGGGTGACCTTTTCCGAAGTCAAGGTGAACAGCTCCGCCGCGGCCGGAAGAATGCGGGTGCGCATCAGCGCAGAGGCATTCGACATGTAGGAATTTGCCACCGCATTGCCCGCGCGGTGGTTGACGCGGGCCTTTTCCACCAGAGCGGTATAGACGGGCAGCTCGCGCTGGATAAACGTGACGAGTTCGCGCACGCGTTCATCCTCGGCAGAAGAGCCCACGACGGACTGTGTGGCGGCGACGGCAGCGGCGTCGATGGCTTCGTTATAGCGCTTGCGGTTGCCCTCCGGCTCCACACCTGCTTGGACAAAGCCGGTGGTGGCAACCGTGTCTGCGAGCGAGAGGTTGGTGTAAAGATGGTGCGCCGCATTCGACATCGGCTCGGTTGAGGTCAACAGCGCGTCGAGGTCGTCATGGCGGGCGGCTGAGGATGAAGACATGGAAAAACCCGCCGCAGCGAGGGCCGCGGTGAGGATGAGCGTGACGGTAAAAAGCTTGCCTGGGGTGGTGGCGGCGAAGCTGTAGAGACGCCTCACCACGCGCGCCGGGCCAGCAAAAGAACTCATGGCTAGCTGCGTGGGACGGCTAAACGCTGGTGCGGCGGGCTCGGTGACGTCATTGAGCCAGTGATCGCCCCACGATTCGGGGGAGTGCTCGCGCAGTTCGGTGGCCGGGCCGGTCATTCCCTTAGGATAGCGCTCTTCACCCGTAAGTGGGTATAGATTGGAGGTATGTGTGCGCGTGTAAACCCAGAACTGTCCGGCGATGGATGGGCCCAAGGTCCGAACGGGGTGCCTGTGTGGGGCAAGTTCGGTGCGGCGGGGCTCTTCCTCGTAGCTGGGGATGAGGTGCTGCTTCAGCACCGTGCCGCGTGGACTAATAATGGCGGGACGTGGGGAATTCCGGGCGGGGCGCGCGATAAGCCGGAAACTCCGGAGCAGGCTGCGCTGCGAGAGACCGAGGAAGAAACCGGCATCGCCGTGGCAGATGTGGAGGTCCTCGAGTCCATCGTGACCTCTGGGCCGTTTGATGGCGGCTGGACCTACACCACGGTGCTGGCGCGAACAGTAACGGGCCAGCGCTTGGAAACGACTCCTAACGAGGAATCCGCTGAACTGCGCTGGGTGCCGTTTGCACAGGTAGACCAGTTGGATCTCATTCCACCTTTTCGGGAGGCATTGCCCGGGCTGGTGGAGCGTTGTGGGGAGCTGAACCGCTAATACAGGCACATGGCAGGAAGCTGTGGCACGCTGTAGTGCATGATTGAAGTAGCCGGACTGACAAAACAGTATAAGTCTGTCCGCGCCGTTGATGACCTCACCTTTCAGGTACAGCCGGGACAGGTGACCGGCTTCTTGGGGCCCAACGGCGCGGGAAAGTCAACGACAATGCGGATGATCCTGGGCCTCGACCGGCCCACGGCGGGCACAGCCTTGGTGCATGGCAAGCCCTACCGAGAGCTCAAGCACCCGCTGCGGGAAGTGGGCGCGCTTCTTGACGCTAAAGCGGTCCACGCCAACCGCTCCGCCGCCAACCACCTCAAGTGGATGGCACAGTCCAACGGTATCCCTACCTCGCGCGTTGATGAGGTGCTGGGGCTCGTGGGGCTTTCCGACGTCGCCGGAAAGAAGGCCGGCGGCTTCTCTCTGGGTATGGGCCAGCGCCTCGGCTTGGCAGCGGCACTCCTGGGTGACCCAGGCGTGCTGATTCTGGATGAGCCGGTCAATGGCTTGGACCCCGAAGGTATCCGCTGGGTGCGCTCGCTCGTGCGCGCGCTTGCTGCAGAGGGACGCACGGTGCTCATTTCTTCCCACCTCCTTTCGGAGATGGCACAGACCGCTGACCACCTCGTGGTGATCGGTCGTGGCCGCCTCATGGCCAACCAGCGCACCTATGACTTTGTCAAGGAAAACTCGACTGCCTCCGTCATCGTTCGCTCAGAACACCTGCGCGAGTTCGGCTCCGTCCTGCGGGAGGCCGGGGTGTTCTTCACCACGTCTGTGGATGAGGAAAACCGACCCACACTGGTTATTCCAGAGCAAACCACGGACTACATTGGCCAGCTGGCCTATTCTACCGGCGTGCCCCTGACGGAGCTCTCGCTGCACAGAGCCTCCCTTGAGGAGGCCTTCATGGCGATGACCAATGATGTGGTGCAGTACCAGGCACAGCCTGGTGGGGCGCAGACAGCCGCGGGTAGCGGTGCCGGCATCAACGCAGAAGGAGCTCAGCACTAATGTTTCTCAACATGCTCAATGCGGAGTGGACCAAACTGCGCACCACTAAATCATTCTTCTGGACCACCGGCCTGATCTTGGTCATTGCGACAGGTTGGACGCTGATTAACTCGCTTAACGCGGGCGAGCCCGTCCTGGGCATAAGCCCCCTACAACCCAATTCTCTTGTAGCTGTGCTGCTGCTTTTGGGCGTACCGATCCTCATGATCCAGGGTGCCATGGTGGTGACCACGGAATACCGCCACAAGACGCAATCGGTGACGTACATGGCCAACCCCAACCGGTGGTTAGTGGCCGTTGCGAAGTTAGTGCTCTATGGCTTCATTGCTGCGCTCATCATGTTTTTCAGTGAGGTGTACATCTTTGTCCTCGCCGATATGACGACCAATCCTGCCGCCGCGGAAGCGTTCCACCCCTTCTCAGAGGACAGCGCTCAGCGCCTGCTGTGGACGGCGCCGCTGGCCGCCTTTGGTGCGGTGATGTTTGTCCAAGGATTGGGCCTTTTGCTGCGGCAGACCGCCGGCACCGTGGCGATTGCCCTCATCCTCTACATGGGCCTGGAAAACGTGGTGCGCATCCTTCCTGTGGTGGGGGATGACATTATCCACTTCATGCCGTTTACCGCCTTCACCAACTGGACCATGGACATGG
This sequence comes from Corynebacterium sp. BF-R-2, assembly GCF_024586525.1. NCBI lineage: Bacteria > Bacillati > Actinomycetota > Actinomycetes > Mycobacteriales > Corynebacteriaceae > Corynebacterium > Corynebacterium sp. BF-R-2. Next base: position 17,613 of record NZ_JAMFTP010000006.1, read on the forward strand.
TGGAGGACAGCGCCCCCTGGGATTCAGTAGGCATGGGCGGAGTGGTCTTCTTCGCTTGGGCCATCATCCTGTGGGGTATCGGCGTGCTGGTTCTGGAGAAACGCGACGCGTGATCCCCTTCCCCCTAGTGGCATCTTTGGCGCTGTTGTCCGCAACGGCGCCTTTTGCAACTGACATGTACCTGCCGGTCATGCCAGCCATCGTCGCTGACCTCGACACCACTCGCTCGATGGTGCAGTTGACCATCTCCGGTTTCTTTATCGGTATGGGTGCCGGCCAGTTGCTGGTGGGTCCGCTCTCTGACGCTTTAGGCCGCAAACCCCTTCTCCTCACCGGGGCCACTGTTGCTCTTGCTGCCTCCGTCGTCTCGGCCATGGCACCGAGCGCTACCGTCCTTGTCGCGGCCCGTGTTTTCCAAGGTCTTGGCGGCGGGGCTTGCGTGGTGCTCGCACGTGCCATTGTCCCGGACCTTGTCCATGGCGCTGCCGCCGCGAAAGCCTATTCGCTGCTCATGGCCTTGCAGGGCATTGCCCCGGCCGTTGCCCCGGTCTTGGGAGGGGTGTTGGCGGAGCCACTGGGATGGCGGGGTATCTTCTGGGGGCTTGCCGGCTTGCATGCTCTACAACTGATTCTGGCCTGGTTCATCGTTCCAGAGACCGTCAGCGCGCGTTGTGGCCCAGAGTCATCTCGGGTGAGCTTGGCTCGCACTGTTGCCGGTAATTATTGGGCTGTCATCACGAATGCCCGGGTATGGGGCTATCTCATCACCATGGCCTTCGGCTTCTGCTCGATGTTTTGCTACATCTGCGCTTCCGCCTTCGTTTTTCAAAACCAATGGGGCTTTTCGCCCTTGGGCTACTCGCTCATCTTCGGCATGAATTCCGTCGGCCTTTTCGCTGCCACTCTGGTGAATTCGCGGGCGATGGACTTGGTGTCACCCGCTGTCATGCTGCGCATTGGTGTCGCTGGCAGTGTGGTGTCCACGCTGCTTCTGCTGCTCACCGTTGTCGTAGGCGCGCCGATCTGGCTGTCCCTCCTGGTGCTGTTTGTCTGCATTGCGCCCACCGGTTTCATCATGGGCAATGCCACCGCCTTGGCCACGGGGCTTATGCGATCGCGTGCTGGTAGCGTGTCTGCCATTATGGGGTTTGGTCAATCCCTGCTGGCCAGCGTGGTCAGCCCGTTCATGGGTCTCGGCTCCAACCCGGCACTGACCATGGCGCTGGGCATGGTGGCGTGCAGCCTTGTGGCTTTATGCGGGCTTTGCATTTCGAGCCGACTCGCTCGTTGATTCTTTGGCTTCGCACAACTGATTCTGGAGGCGAAGAGTTTCTGCGCGCGCAGTACGAGAATCCTTTCGAGGACCATGGTTGCCTGCGCAAATGTGTATCATGAGCGGCATGTCCACTCCCCGCCTTGCCGAGCTGCGACTGCGCAGGTTTAAATCGTTTCACGATGCCGTACTCACACTACATCCGGTGACTTTTCTTACAGGCCTAAACAGCTCCGGTAAGTCGAATGCACTAGACGGCCTCGAGGTTTTGTCGCGGTTATCTTCGGGGACGGAGCTCGTCGATGCTCTTGATGGACGTATGACGCAGGCAGGGCCAATCAGGGGAGGCTCCCGTGGATGTGCACCACATGGCGAAGATAGTTTTGAACTGGGCTGCACTGTCGAAGCCGGAGAAGACATCTTTCGCTATGACGTTGAAATACAGGTGCTTCCGGAACTGCGAGTGCTAAGGGAAAGCCTGGTGGGGCCAGGGTACTCCGTAAAAAATGGGGTTAGAACTGTAGAAGCAGAACTTTTTAAGACCCAACCTGCGGCAGAGAACCTTGCTGGTATCAATACAGAGATTTTCAATGGAAAGCGTGGCGCAAACCCAGCAACACTTATGCGAGACTCCCGCCTAATTCTCGGGCAGATAAAGGCAGTTCTTGCAGGGAAAAACCGCGCGGAGAATTCGGTGTTGAAGGGCGCATCGATTGTGAGTACCACACTTCGGTCTGTGTTTCACCTCGACCCAGTTCCGAGTCTTATGCGCAATTACGTTGCGAAGAAGAACGCTCAGCTCAAACGTAGTGGCGAAAATCTGTCGGCGGTACTGTGGCAATTACGCAGAGATTCGCCTGAGACCTTCCACGATTTAGGGCAGTTGGCGGCACACGTTACCGGCGTGGACTCTACTTTGGATTTCATTGACACTCAGCTGGATGAAGTGATGCTAACTCTCGTCGAGCACTTTGCGGATGGAAGGCACGAAAGCACACCCGCGCGTGAGATGAGTGATGGGCTTCTTCGATTTCTGGCGATTGCAACGGCATTAAAAACAGCTCCTAGGGATTTGGACATCGAACAGCCCCTTTCACGCGGGAATGATGTGGAAAGTGCAGTAGCGCAAATCGTCGTCGAGGAAATGGAAAACGGTCTACACCCATCACAGGCACAACGAGTGATGAATATGCTTGACGAATCAGCACACAAGCATGACTCTCAAGTACTTGTAACAACTCATAGCCCAGCGATTTTGGATCAGATCTCTGGTGAAACTAATGGGCAGGTTGCGGTGTGTTACCGGGATGAGACAACCGGAAATAGTGAACTTACGCCATTGGTGGAACTACCAGATTTCGTGGAGTCCATTTCGAAACACAGTCTGGGCGCTGCTGTGACTGCCGGTGAATTAGTCGATGACACCGACACAAAGGCGAGCTTCGATAACCTGAATAAGCTTTTTGGGATTGGCTGATGCGCGTTTACTTCATCGACACCTCTGTTCTGGATAATCTGCTCGAGATCCCGAAAAAGAGCCAGGATCGAGAACAAGCGAAACACGACTTTGCGAAACGGCAGTCCGAAAACGCTTGGTTCATCTTGCCTATCACCGCTGTCATCGAAACTGGAAATCATATTGCGCAGCTTTCGGATGGTCGGGTAAGACGCGATATTGCGGAAAAGTTTTCGCAGATGCTCGAGCTGACAGCGCAACAGCAAGCCCCGTGGATACTTCATGACTTTCAGTGGAACAAGGAATTTATTTCTGAGCTAATTTCACAACATCGAGCTGGCCAAACGATGGTGGAATTGATGATGCAGCAGGTCGGTGGTGGGGACCTTTGCATTTTGACGGAACGGGAGCTGTACAGGCGCGCTACCGGAATAACCGCAGAGGTGTGGACATATGACACCATGCTCGCCAGTAACACCTAACGCGAGAGTATGAGCACTGGGGACGTGATCGCGCGCTATTGCAGTGCCGAGGTCAGGCGCATGACGTTGTCCACGTAGCGGCGCAGCAACCCGCGCTCATTCCACTCCTCGAGGGTCAACTCGTGGCAGACCTTCTCATAGTTGGTAGCCAGCCGGGTGAAGTCATTGATGAGGTCGCCCTTGGCCACAAGCATGGTGGATTCGTAGTTAAGACCAAAGGAGCGCATGTCCATGTTGGAGGAGCCAAACATGCATAGGGGGTCGCGGTTCGGCAGGTTCGGGTCCGCCAAGATGAACTTGGAGTGCAGCACGAAAGGTTCCGGGAACTGGAAAATACGCACCCCTGCCTCTAGAAGCGCTTGATAGTAGGAGGATTGGGCGTGGTTGACCATGAACTGGTCAGCTTTCTTCGAGACCAGGAGATGGACCTCCACGTCGCGGTAGCAGGCGGTGGTGACGGCTTCGAGCAGGGACTCGTCCGGGATGAAGTACGGTGAGCACATCACCAGCTTTTCCTTGGCATGGTGTACCACAGAGTTGAACATGCGCAGGTTCGGCTCAGTGGTGTAACCGGGTCCGGAGGGGACAAGCTGGAGGTGGTTGGCATCGGGCGTCACGGCATCGTCATAAGGCTGCATGTCCAGGGAAAGCTGTTCCTCGGACTCCAAGTACCAGTCCACCGCGAAGACGGCGGCCAAGGAGGTGACCGCTGGGCCGGTGATTTCCACCATGTAGTCAATCCACGCGCGGTCCTTGGTCTTGTACTGGCGTTTGATCATGTTCATCGAGCCGAGGAAACCCGTGTGACCATCAATGACCACGATCTTGCGGTGGTTGCGCAGATCGGGGCGGCGGAAACGGCCCTTGTGTAGCTGTAGCGGCAGCATGAGGTGCCATTCCACGCCAATCTCCGTCAAGCGCTTGCCCAGGGAAAAGTAGCCCTTGTACTTGTAGCTTCCAATCTGGTCCAGCAACAGCTTGACCTCCACGCCGCGCTCGCGGGCGCGCTTGAGGGACTGGAAGAAGACATCCGTGACCTCGTCCCAGGACTGGATGTAGATCTCAACGAGCACGTATTTCTCGGCGCGATCCACAGCCCGTGCCATGGCCATGATGGCCTCGTTATAGGAAGCATGAAGCCCCTTGTTGTGTCCAATGAGTGCCGGGTGCCCGGTGAGGTTGCGGTTGAGCTGGATAAGTGACTCGATTTCTGGGGACAACCTGCCCTTCGGGTGGTTCGGTGTGGAGGCGGTGACGTCAGCTATCAGCGCGTTGGCCTCTTGCTGGATGCGGTGACGCCGCCGATTGATGTAGGGCGAGCCCATGAGCAAGAACAGGGGCAGGCCCACGATCGGGAGCACAAGAATGGCGAGTAGCCACGCGGTGGAGCTCGACGGGCGGCGGCCTTCGGGGACGACGCCGATGGCGACAATCTTGATGCCATAGTCAAGGATGAGCAACGCCAACTGCCATGCAGAGAGATCGATATTCAGGCTCATATTTATCTACCGCACCGAGTCGAAATCAGGAACGTCGAAATCAGCAATGAGTGGCACATGGTCTGAGGTTTTATCACCCGCACGTTCCACCAGATCCACCTGGGCGCCCTGCACGAGCTCGGCCAAGGGGGCAGAGGCCAGCTGGAAGTCAATCCGCATGCCTTCGTTCTTCTGGAAGCGCATGGATTTGTAATCAAAGTAGGTCCAGCGTTCTTCTTCCGTAAAGCGGCGCGTGACCTCCTCCAGCCCTGCTTCCTCGAGCATCTGGAAGGCCGCGCGCTCCGGTTCAGTGACATGAGTCTTGCCGCGGAAAAGGCTCATGTCCCACACGTCTTCATCGCGTGGGGCAATGTTGAAATCGCCCGTGAGCAGCAGCTTCGACTGTGCGCGGGTCTCCACATAGCGCGCGAGCGCGTAGAGGAACTGCAGCTTGTAGTCGTAGTGCGGGTCAGTAATTTCGCGCCCATTTGGGATGTAGAGCGACCAGATTTCGATCCCGCGGATGCGCGCGGATACCGCTCGGGCCTCGCGCTTTTGTTCCTGTGCCGGGTCCTTGTGAAACCCGGGCTGGCCGGGGAAGAAGGTCTGGACCTCGTCCGGCTCGTCCTTGGACACAATGGCTACGCCATTCCACTGGTTCAGACCGTGGCTGGTGACGTGGTAGCCGGCCTCCTCGAAGGGCGCGCGGGGAAACTTCTCATCCGACACCTTGGTTTCCTGAAGACAGAGCACGTCGATATCGTGCTTGGCCAGCAGATCCACCGCGCGGCCGACGCGGGTGCGGACGGAGTTGATGTTCCACGAAGCGATGCGCATGTGAATCAGGGTACTTGAGCAACGCGGCAGGCGTAACGGTGGCGGTGCTGCTCCAGGAAGCCGAGCTTCTCGTAGAGACCAATCCCGGCTACGTTGTGCGCCACGACCTGCAAGTAGGCCTTCTGTGCGCCGTGCTCCTTGCCCCACGCCAGCATGTGCGCGCCGAGCGCTGTTCCCAGCCCCTTGCGCCGCCAGCCTTCAGCCACCTCAACGGCCGAGTAGCCTAACCACAGCGTGCCATCGCCGGATTCGGTGAGCGTGCCGCGCGTAATGGCAATTGTTTCGCCCGCGTCGGACAGCAGGCGGCCAAAGCCCATCGTGCCGTCAATGTGGCTGCGCAGATACTCCAACGCCAGTGGTGGGAGTGACTGACCGCGGAAATGGTAAAGGCTGAGCCACTCGGGGTCGGGTTGCTTGTCGACGACAAAGTGGACGTCGCTAAGCTCCGGCAACTCCCCGAGCTCCCGCACCATGACCAGGATCTCCGGCTCCAAGGACCATGCCTCGGGCGAAGCCGCGATGAGCTTCTCGGCAGGATTGCCAATGCGTTCCGGGACCGCCAAACGCGTGGGCAGGTCATGGCGGGCATAGAAAGCGTCGATCTCCTCGATGGGCACCGGCATAAAGCCCGCCGACGGCCCCAGGGGAATGGCCGAGTTGGAACGTCCCGTCACACCGTCACCAGCGCGCATGAGCCACTGGCCATCGGCGGTCCACGTGTGCTCCTTGCCAGGGAAGGCGGCGGCGGTGGCGACCTCGACGGCGCGGATATCGGAATTGCGCACCGTGCGCGGCGAGAGGCGCTTAATAATCTTGAGCTGCTCCGGCGGAATCTCCACCGCCTCCAACGAGGACGGGTAGCCACCCATCTCCTGAGGGCGGATGACCAGCGGATCCACGCTCACCACGTGGCCAATGACATCGCTATGCACCCCGCCAAAATCGCGCCGGGCCACAACGCGCTCGCCCACGGAGACGGCGTCGGAGCGGAAAATGCGGGACATTAGTCGTCGTGCCCGAAAGGATCCTCGTCCTCGCCTGGAACCCAGGTCAGGCCCGCTTCGGTCCACCCGTTGCGCTTGATGGTCTTCTTGGCCTGGCGCTTGTAGCGGCCGGTGAGAACGTCGGTGTAGACGAAACCATCGAGGTGGCCGGTCTCGTGCTGCAGCATGCGCGCGAAGAAACCGTAGCCCTCGATGGAGATGTCTTCGCCTTTTTCATTCTTGCCGGTCACGCGCGCCCAGTCGGCACGGCCGGTGGGGAAGCCCTCGCCAGGAACGGAGAGGCAGCCTTCGTCCTCGGTGCCATCATCGGCCGGCATGGTTTCTGGGATTTCGGAGGTCTCCAGAACGGGGTTGATGACGCAGCCGCGGCGCATGCCACCTTCAGGCAGCTCGGTGCCGTCGGGCCCGTCGGTGTCGGGGCAGTGATAGACAAAGAGGCGCTTGTTTACGCCAACTTGGTTGGCGGCCAAACCAACGCCGTGTGCGGCGTCCATGGTTTCGTGCATGTCCGCGATGAGCTCCTGCAACTCGGGGGAGTCAATGGCTTCGGTCACGGGCTCGGTCGGATTGTGGAGGACCGGGTCGCCGTGGATAACGATGGGGCGAATAGTCATGACATACAGTTTAAGCATGCCGTCCCTGTCAGACCTAGACGCCGCCATTTTGGAGTTCGAGTCCCACGCTCCGCGTGATATCAGTGCCAAGGAGGAGGCCATCCGCGCGCAGTTGGATATGTCACCGGTGCGTTATCACCAGCGCCTCAATGTGCTTCTCGACGCCCCAGCGGCCCACGCGTCTCACCCTCTCCTCGTCACGCGCCTTCGCCGGCTTCGGGATGCCCGCGAAGACGTCCGCCGCGCCGCGCCGCGCTAAGCAATCCACGCTACGCGCGTTGCAGATACTAGAGTTTCCTGTGTGACTAATGTGAATCCGGAAAACTCTGCTTCGTCCGTTAACGGCGCGCGCCCCGCCGCCGATTCCACCGACCCCGCTGCAGCTGGCGTCAACCCTGATGCTCGCGCTGGAGACCCAGTTGCCGCACCGGCTACTGCATCGGCTGCCGCGCCAGCTGAGGCACCATCCGCCGAGCCTGTCGCTGCGGGTACTGATGCCGGCGCTGCCGCAGCACCCGCCACTAAGCTGCCCGTCCGTGGCCTCGCCATGGTGCTCATCGCCGTGGCCGTGATGTTGGGCATGTGGGCCCTCTATGCCATGACCTCGGATAACTCCGAGAACGTTGCCGAGGATGGCGGCAATAACGATTCCGCCGTTTCAGGTCCCGCCAACGGCGGCGCCGAAGGCGAGGGGCAGGGCGGCCAGGCGGGCGCCGGCAACAAGGATGCCGACGCGGCGGGCGGCGCGGCTGGCGCCGATGCTGATAAGGACGGCAACGCAGCAGGCAGCGACGCCAAGAAAGACTCCGGCAAGGATGCTGATGCGGCCGGCGGTGACGCCGATGCCGGTCAGGATGCTGCTGCCGAAGGTGACGACGCCGCTGAGCACGACGGTGCCGCGGCAGACCGCGAACAGGCCGATATCCCGGTCAACGTCTACAACAACTCCGGCCGCGCCAACTTTGCCGCCGATGAAGCCGAGCGCCTGAAGTCCCAGAACTTCAAGGTTTCCGAGGTAGGCAACCTGAGCGGCGAGGTTCTCGTTGCACCGCAGACCACCGTCTACTACCCGGAGGGTGACGCCGCCGCGGAGAACCTGGCCAAGGAGCTTGCTGCCCAGTACTACGGCGGTAGCGTCCCAGGCGGTGCCATCGCGCCCTACCCGGCCGAGCTGATCGGTGATTACACCAAGGGTGACGCCGTCGTCGTGGTCCTCGCCGTGCCGCAGGCTTAAGGAATAAAATCTTATTAAATTCATCCGCTCGACAGATAAGATGAATGGGTGAATATTCCGGAAGAGAACTTCGTCCGCTCCCCCGAGCCAACACTTGGGGTTGAGTGGGAGGTAGCCCTCGTAGATCCAGTGACCTGGGATCTCGTGCCGCGTGGCGCGGAGCTCATCGACTCCGTCCGTGCCGCCCACCCTGATATCCACTTGGAGAAAGAGTTTCTCCAGAACACCGTGGAACTGGTCACTGGGGTCTGTCGGACCGTGCCGGAGGCGATGGGGGACTTGGGGGCGTCGCTCAGCGCAGTGCGTGAGGCGGCCACCGCTATGGACGTGCGTCTGTGGGCCTCCGGCGGGCACCCCTTCACCGATTTTCGGAAGAACCCCGTCTCCAACAAGGCAAGCTACTCCGAAATCATCAACCGCACCCAGTACTGGGGGCAGCAGATGCTGCTGTGGGGCACGCACGTGCACGTGGGCATTCGCCACGAAGACCGCGTGTGGCCCATCATCAACGCGTTGATGACGAAGTACCCGCACCTGCTGGCCATCTCTGCGTGCTCCCCGGCATGGGAGGGCCTCGATACCGGCTATGCCTCCAATCGCACGATGCTGTACCAGCAGCTGCCCACTGCCGGCATGCCCTATCAGTTTGAGAACTGGACACAGTGGCAGTCCTACATGCGTGACCAGGCCATTTCGGGTGTTATCAACCACACGGGCTCGATGCATTTCGATATCCGCCCGGCCTCCAAATGGGGCACGATTGAGGTGCGCATCTCTGACGCCACCTCCAACCTGCGCGAGCTCTCCGCCATCGTGGCGCTGACTCACTGTCTGGTGGTGCACTATGACCGCATGCTGGATGCCGGCGACACGCTGCCGACACTCCAGCCATGGCACGTGGCAGAAAACAAGTGGCGCGGCGCGCGCTATGGCATGGACGCGCTGGTCATCACGTCGCGCGAGACCGACGAGCGGTGGGTCAAGGACGAGCTGGCGGATATGCTGGAGGAGCTCGCGCCGCTATCCCAGGAGCTGGGCTGTGCCCGCGAGCTGCAGCTGGTCCAAGAAATCATCGACTCGGGTGCGGGCTACCAGCGGCAGCGCCGCCTTTACGAGGAGACCGGCAGCTGGCAGAAGGTGGTCAAGGCCACCGCAGATGAGATGGAGCAGCTGCTGCCACTTTAAGCCTGAGGTGGACGATATGGGTATCGATATCGCTACTGCTTCGACGCCGGAACTGCCGTTCCAGCCTTGTAGCGCGGGGCGATGAAGCCCCACAGGGCGTAGGCAGCGATGAAGAGCACGCAGGACAGAGTCCACAGCGACGTTGCCCACGGCTGGAAGGACTCGAGGGTGTCGAGGTTCGCGGAGGACATGGTAAACCACACCGGCACCGACATGAACGGCAGCGACACCACGACAAGCGCTGCCAGCGCTGCCAGGCCGGCGAGCTGCTCACCGAACTTGCCGGACACACGCGCGCCCACCGCCTGATTCACCGTCACGAAGACCAAGACCGCAAAGGGGATGGTCCACACGAAGTGGTGGTACCAAGAAAACGGGGACACCAAGCAGGTGCTCAGGCCCGTCAGAGCGAAGGCTGCGGTACGGTTGCCCCGCTTGTAGGCCGTGCGCAGCGCCAGGCAGGTGAGCACGAAAACGGCGAGGACGGCCAGGAGCCACCACATACCACCGTCGATGCCCAGAACGCGGAACATCAGCGAGCGCAGCGACTTCGCACCGGGATTGGCATGCTCGCCCACGCGGGAGGAGTTAAACATGGCATCGGTCCAGAAGTCCAGAGCATCCGGAACGAAGATGAAGCCCAGCACCACCGTCACCAGGAAGGTGACGATGGAGCCGACCGCAGCCCACCAGCGCTTTTCAAAGAGCAGCGCCAAGCCCATGTAGGCCGGAGTGAGCTTGATGCCCGCCGCCAAGCCGGTACCCACGCCGGGGAGGCGGCGCTTCATCGGCAGGAAGTCAAGGGCCACGAGGAGCATGAGGAAGACATTGATCTGTCCGTAGTACAGCGAACCGTGCATCGACTCGTTCGCCGGCGTCAGTGCCGTCAGCAGAACCGCAACGACAATGGCTGCAGGGCTGAGCTTGATGCCGCGCTCGCGGAAAATCATCACCACAATCGCCAGCACTGCCAGGAACATGAGCGCCGGCCAGAGGATGGTCAACGCGCCCTCGCTGAAGAAGGGCAGAACCTGGAAGAGGATGCCGGCGAAGGGTGGGTAGGTGAAGGGGAATTCGTAGATATAGGGGGCGTCGTACAGCAGCCCGCCCGCGTTGAGGTCTGCGCCCGCCATGCGGTAAATGGCCAGGTCAAAGGGGAGGATGTAGGTGAACGCTTTGTGGCCGTCGAATTGGATGATGCGGTAGACCATCACCGCGATGCCCAGCGCCAGGACAGTACACAGTGTGGGGATGCCCTGCAGCTTCTTCACGTGAATTCTCCTCGGCCGATGAAAGGTGTCCCTAGGAGAATATAGTAGGGGTCTTTCATCGAAGGGGAACGAACCACCGTTAACTACTTGCGGCGCATGGAGCGCGTAGCCGGGTGCTCGTTGCGCGACATGGACTCCGCGGGGCCGTAGAGGCCTTCGCGGCGAGCGATACGCGAGGTCCGCTGGGCCGTCACCGGGCTGGTGATCATGGCAAAGAGCACGAGCAGGATGAGAATACCCAAGTCACCGCGCCCAGCCACGCTGAAGTCCTCCGAGCCCGTCACCTTGATGAGCGCGCCCAGGATGGTGAAGATGAGCCCGGTCGTCTGCGGTTTCGAGATGGCATGTACGCGCGCCATGGTGTCGCTGAACCTCGCGACGCCGATCGCTGCCGCCAACGTGAGAATCGAACCGGCGAGGATGAGGATGATTGAGAGGACATCGGCAATCAGTGCGTAACTCATGAATCCCTCTTTCTGAAACGCGTCACGGATACCGTGGAGATGAAACCCAACAGCGCCACGACGAGCATCGCGTTGGATACCGTGGTGTCCAGGCTCCAGCAGATGTAGGTGGCCATGGCGCATTGGAACATGGCCACGAAACCGTCCATGGCCACGAGCCGGTCGAGCGAGTTTGGCCCGACCACGATGCGCCACGTCGTGATGAGGAAGGCCACCACAAGGAAGCCAGCAGCCGCGGTGAGCAGGATGTTATAGAGTCCCGTATCCATTAGAGGTGGCTCCTTTCAAAGATGGCAATCATGTCTGCCTCCAGCTTGCGCACGGCGGCGATTTCGCGCTCGAGGTCTCCTTCGGAGTCGGCGTTGAGCAGGTGGATGGTGAGCATGCGGTTCGCAATATCGATATCGGATACGGTACCGCCCGGCTGCAGGTTGTACAGGCTGACCGCCAGCGCCAGAACGAACTCATTCTCCAAGCGCATCGGGAGCCTGACAATCGCCGTCTTGGGCACCTCCTGCGGGCGCACCGCCAGCCAGCCCACCTTGACGGAAGCTTCCATCAGCTCCACAAACCACTGCACCATGAAGATGAAAAGCTTTCCCCAGCTCACCGAAATCCCCGCCACGGGCATCGCCGGTAGCGGCAGCGCGAAGACGATAAACAGGCTGGCTATCAGCCCGCCCACCAGGTTCGCCACGGTGACTTCACCCATGAGCATGCACCACATGACGATGATCCACACCATGAACCACGGGCGGAAGCGGTGCTTAATTCCGGAGAATCTCATCGCGAAACCTCCTCTTCTTCCTTATCCACGGAGGTGGGCAATGCGGGCGTGGCGCTTGGCGACGTCCTCGTTGTCGGCGCCACCGGCTCCGGATCCGGGAGGGGTTCGCTGCGGTTCTTCCGCGAATCGGCGCCCTCCTCGTAGCGTTCGGCGGGGTCCAAGTGCCGCGTTGGGTCCTCGGCGGAATCCCCCAATACCGCGTAGCGGTAGATGGACTCATCTTGCGCGGACGTCGCCGCGCGGGTGGTGACCCCGGAGATGGGGCCGGCGAGGAAGGTCATCGAGACCGAGGCGATGACGAGCAGGGACGTGGAGGCCAGCATGCCGAAGGGTACGCGGCCGACATCGGCGCGCTCCTCGAATTCGACGTACTCGGTGACCTCCCCGAGCGGGGAGGGCCGCGCCATGGCGAGGTTGCCTTCGGGGGCATCCCTGCGATCACGCAGGAAGCCCTTGGCCCACACGAGGATCATGACGTAGAGGGTCAGCAGCGAAGTGAGGACAGCGCCGCCGATGAGGACCCACGACATCCAGGAACCCTCGTTCGCGCCGGCCTGAATCAACATGATCTTGCCCAGGAAGCCGGAGAAGGGCGGGATGCCGCCCAGGTTCATGGCCGGGATGAAGTACAAAATGGCGATGAGTGGCGCGGAATAAATCAGCGAGCCCAAGCGCCGCAGCGAGGATGTGCCGGCTTGGCGCTCGATGAGGCCTACCACCAGAAAGAGTGCGGTCTGCACCAGAATGTGGTGGACGGCGTAGAAGATGGCGCCCGACAAGCCCTGCGCGGTACCGAGGGCAACGCCGAAGACCATGTAGCCGATGTGGCTGACCAAGGTGAAGGACAGCAAGCGCTTGATATCCGATTGCGCGATGGCGCCCAAGATACCCACGAGCATCGTGGCCAGCGCGACCCACATGAGCAGGCCGTCGAGCCCGCCGCCGGTGAAGATGGAGGTACGCGCGCGGATGATGGCGTAGACGCCGACCTTGGTGAGCAGGCCCGCGAAGACCGCGGTGACGAGCGAGGGCGCGGTGGGGTAGGAGTCCGGCAACCAGGCATCGAGTGGGAAGATGGCTGCCTTGATGCCGAAGGCGATGAGCAACACGGAGAAGACCGCGGTGCGGGTACCGGCTGGGATGTCCTCCATCCGGATGCCGATCTGGGCCATGTTCATCGTGCCCACTGCGGCGTACACATAGGCCAAGGCCAGCACGAAGATGAGCGAGGAAGCCATGGAGACCATGACGTAGCCCACGCCCGCCCGCACGCGCGCAGGCGATGCGCCGAGGGTCAGCAGCACGTAGGAAGACACGAGGAAGATCTCGAAGCCTACGTAGAGGTTGAACAAGTCACCAGCCAGGAAGGACACGTTCACGCCCATGGTCAGCAACATGTAATTAGGCAGGAATACCGCCACCGGTTCGTCCTTGATGCCATCGCGCACGCCCTGTGAGATGGCGTACCACATGACGGAGAACAGGACGACGGAGGAGGTAAAGAGCATGACCGTGGACAAACGGTCCGCCACGAGCGTGATGCCCACCGGGGCGTCCCAGCCGCCCACCTGGAGGGTCTGGATGCCGGTGGTATCCGCGATGAAGATCAGTGCGGCGTTGACCGCGGCCAGCGTGAGGAGGGAGAAGAAGGCGATACGGCGCTGCGCATGAGCATTGCGCGCAAAGAGCATCGCCAACGCGGCCGCCAGTGCGGGGATGATGATCGGAAGGGGGATCAGGAAGCTGACGTAGGGCAGCAGCAGGTCCACCAGGGGTGAGATAGTTTCACTCATCGGTGGCCTCCTTCACGGGAGCCTCGAAGAACTCGGGGCCAAACATATCGCCTTCCTTCGTGGTGCGGCCGGTGGTCGGATCATTGGAGGCGTCGTGGTCGGGGGCGGCCGAGGCATTGCCCGGGCGCGAGGCAATCGCCGCGATGGCGGTGTCCTCGGTGTCATCCTCAATCACGTCCGCGGTGCGGTAGCGGTATTGGCGGTAGGCCAAGGTGAGGATGAAGCCGGTCAGCGCCATTGAAATGACGATCGCGGTGAGGATCATCGCCTGGGCCAGCGGATCGGCGATTTCTTCGCCATAGGGCAGGGAGGTCCGGCCGTCGATAGGCGGCGAGCCCGCCTTGCCGCCGGCCATGAGCACGAAGAGGTTCGCGCCATTGCCCAGCAACAAGATGCCGAGCAGCATCTTGGTCATCGCGCGGTCCAGCAATAAGTACACCCCGGCGCCGCAGAGCACGCCCGCAGCGAGCAGGAGCATGAGGTTGGCATCCATTAGGCGTGTCCTTTCTCTGCGGTGGCAGTTTTTTCTTTCTCTTTTTCTTTCGTGCGGCGTGCCAAGGAGCGGTCGCGGGCGCGTTGCTTACGCATCTCTTCTTCCTCATCGAGCTTGGCGCCCAAGGAGGACAGGACGTAGAGCGTGAGGCCGACGACGATGAGGTAGACGCCGGCGTCGAAAATCAGCGCCGAAGGCAGGGATACATCACCGATGAGTGGCACCCCGACCTTTGTGTACCCGGTGGTCAGCGGCGGGTAGCCCAAGAGCATCGGGGTGATGACTGCGCTGAGGGAGAGCAGCAAGCCGACCGCCATGGTGCGGCCGCCGTCGAGAGGCAGCGCCTCATCGAGCTCCGCGCGCCCGCCGGCCAGGTAGCGCAGAATCAGCGCCAAGGCCGCCACGAGGCCGCCGGCAAAACCGCCGCCGGGGGCGTTGTGGCCGCCGAAGAAGAAGTACAGGGAGAGCACCATCATCGAGGGGAAGAGGATGTGGGTGCTCACGTCCACCATGAGCGAGCGGTTGAGCGCCTTCTCCGATTCCACGCCCGCGGCCAGCCAGCGGCGGCCGGTGACCTGCAAGGTCGGGCGGCGGGAGGAGCGGGTGAAACTCTGCGTGCGGTAGATCAGCGAGGCGATACCCGTCGCCGCGATGATGAGCACCGTGATTTCGCCGAAGGTATCCCACGCGCGCAGGTCCACGAGCAAGACGTTGACCGTGTTGGCGCCGTGGCCGATCTCCTTGGCCAATTCCGGCATGTACTGCGAGATGGGTTCCTCGCGCCGGGCGTTGATGGCGAACATGCCGACCACGGTGACGGCCAGGCCCACGCCCACCGCCAGCCACGCGCGCAGGCGGCCGGATTTGGGGTCCTGCTTCCACTCGGTATTCGCCGGCATGCGGCGCAGCACGAGCATGAAGAGCACCATAATGATGGTCTCCACGAGGAGCTGCGTCAGCGTCAAGTCCGGCGCGCCGTGAAGCGCAAAGATGAAGGACAAGGCGTAGCCCGTCGCGCCCACCAGGATGACGCCGGAGAGGCGGTTATCCAGCACCGTGGCGGCGATGGCGGCGATGATGATGACCACCGCTGCGATGGCCTGCCAGGGGTTCTCGGCCACGATCATGTGCACGTTGGTGAGGTCGCCGCGGATGAGCATGACGATGGGCAGCACCATGAGGGTGGCAAAGATGACCGTGAGGTTGAACTGCAGCGAACCGCGCTGCGTGGAAGCGGTGATGCGCAGGGAGAGTTGGCGCAGGGCGTTGATGACGGCGTCGTAGGAGTCATCGGCCGAGCCCAAGGCCGGGTAGGTGAACTGGGCCTTCGTGAGGGCTTGGCGCTGCCAGTGCAGGAGAGAACCGGCGACGATGATGACCACGGAGAGCAGCAACGGGATGGTGAAGCCATGCCATAGCGCTAGTTCGGACGCGTGCTTCGCGCCAAAGGTGTTGTCCAGGTGCTGCGTGATGCCGTGGGACAAAGGCAGCGGCAGCAGACCAAAGAAGATGGTCAGCAGAGTCAGCACCGTCGGCGGGATCCACAGGAAGGGGCCGATGTGGTGCATATTCGCTACCGCTTCAGAGGGCTCCTCCTGCCCCTTCGAGGAGAACGCGCCCCAGAGGAAGCGCAGCGCATAGGCCATGGTCAGCGCGGAGCCGACGACGACCGTCACGAGCAGCATGTTGCGCGGCATGCCGACCAAGAGCTCCTCGTGCATGATCGCCTCGAGCGTGGCCTCCTTGGACACGAAGCCCAGCAGCGGCGGGATACCGGCCATAGACATCGCGGGGAGGATGGCCAGGATGCACAGCGCGGGTTTCTTCTTGCCCAGGCCTGCCAGCTTGTCGATGTCCCTCGTGCCCGCCGAGTGGTCGATGGCGCCGACGATCATGAAGAGCGCTGCTTTGAAGAGGGAGTGCGCGAAGGTCAGCGCCAGTCCTGCTTGCATGGCCTCGCGGGAGCCGATGGCGATGATGGCGGTGATAAAACCCAGCTGCGAGACGGTACCGTAGGCCAGAACCAGCTTCAGGTCGCGCTGCTTGAGCGCCATCCAGCCACCGAGCAACATGGTGAAAGCACCCAAGGGGATGACCACGAGGTGCCAGGTGGGGATGTCATGTACCGAAGGCGCTAGGCGAGCGACGAGGTAGATGCCGGCCTTCACCATCGCCGCGGAGTGCAGGTAAGCAGAGACCGGGGTCGGCGCGGCCATGGCGCCGGGCAGCCAAAAGTGGGCGGGGGCGATGGCGGATTTGGAGAGCGCACCGCAGAGAATCAGCACGATGGCCACGGTGAGGAAAGGCGTGTTGGCCAGGTCCTCGGTGGCGGCGATATCGCTGAAGGACCACGCGCCGGTCTGGCGGCCGAGGAGGGTAATGCCCACGAGCATGGCCAGGCCGCCGAGGACGGTGACCATGAGTGCCTGCTGCGCTGAGCGCCGGGATGAGGCGCGCTCGCCGTAATAGCTCACGAGGAGGAAGGAGAGCAAGGAGGTGATTTCCCAGAAGACGTAGAGCAGCAGGAAATTATCGGAAATGACCAGGCCGTACATGGCCGTGGCAAAGCCCACCATCTGGCTGCCGAAGAGGGCTAGGCGGCGCCGGGAGTGGTCGAAATAGCCCCAGCAATACAGCAAGACCAGCGCGCCCACGCCCAAAATGATGAGGCTGAACAGCGCGGAAAGCGCGTCCATGCGCAGGTTAATCGTTAGGTGCGCGGCGGGCATCCAGTTGAGGTCGTATGCCAGCTGGTTGCCGTCGCGCAGCGTTCCGGTGGTGAGCTGTTGGAGCACCCAAAAGAAGCCCACCGCGGGCACGACGGCAAGGAGGCCGAAGGCGCGGCGGCCGAGATAGAAAAGGAGGAATGGAGCGGCGATGGTAGTAAGTACCAAGGCGCTGAAGAGAGTGAGCACGAGGTCGCGTGGCGTCCTTTCCTTGTCGGGGACTGGGCAAAACCCACCGCAGCGGCGGGCGTTCACTAATGCTTACGATACAGTCTGAAATCCCAATTTTCACATTTTCGTTTCATACAGTTATATCTGTGTCTCCTGCTGGCGTTCCGCCACGTCGCCACCAACGCATCCAGAAGAAAAGCGAGCCCGCGCCCGGCGGATGGCTCTGTCGGGCGGGATAGTGCCGCTTAAGCGAAACGCTGGAGGAAGAGAGCCTCAGCGATCGCAATGTTCTCAATCTCAGTCGGGTCCACGGACTCGTTGGCGGAGTGGATCGTAGCCTGCGGCTCCTCCACACCAAACAGAGCAATCTCAGCGTTGGGGTGCTTGCCCTGCAACTCCACGGTCAGCGGGATGGAACCGCCCATGCCCTGCGTGATGGCCTCGGAACCGTAGGCCTCACCCAGGCACTGGCCCAGCAACGCTACGGCGGGCTTCTCCGGGTCCGTCTCGAAGCCCAGGTTGGCTTCCAGGATGGTGACCTCGATGTGCGCGCCGAACGGGACGTGCTTCTTGAGGTGCTCTGCTACGGCTTCGGCGGTGGTCTGCGGGTCCATGGTGGCCGGGGTGCGCAGGTTCAGGTTGGCCTCCGCGGTTGCCGGCACCGCGTTGACGGCTTCTGCCACCGGGGTAGAGGTAAAGCCAGTCACGGTGATGGCCGGGCGGGCCCAGATGAGGTCCGCGATGGCGGTGGCGCCTGCAGGGTCGTGGGCGCCCATGACCTCGGTGCCGTCGAGCATCTGCGCGTCGGCGCGGAAGTCCTCCTCGGTGTAGGCGGTGTCCTGGCCGGCGGCGAGGGGCCAGGTGCCGTCACAATCGACGCCGTCGATAGTCGTCCGGCCGTACTCATCCGTCAGGGAGTCCAGCGCGCGCATGAGAGCCTTGACGGCGTCGGGAGCCGCGCCGCCGAACTGGCCGGAGTGCACTGCCGAGTTGAGAGTGGAGACCTTGACGTTGATCTGGGAGCCACCGCGCAGGGAGGTGGTCAACGTCGGCACGCCCGCCTTGGCGTTGCCGGCATCGGCGATCAGGATGGCGTCGGCAGCGAACAGCTCCGGGCGCTCCTCAATGAGTGCGGACAGGCCCTCGCCGCCGCGCTCCTCGGAGCCTTCGATGAGGACGGTGAGGTTGAGGTCGGTGCCGCCATTCGCATCTAGGGCGCGCAGGGCGGCCAGGTGCATGGCCACGTTGCCCTTGCAGTCAGCGGCGCCGCGGCCGTACCAACGGCCATTGCGCTCGGTGAGGGTAAACGGATCCGACTCCCACGCCTCCGGGTTGCCGGCGGGGACAACGTCGTAGTGCGAGTAGAGCAGCACCGTCTTCGCGCCCTCCTTGCCCGGGCGGGTGGCCAGGATGGCGGTGGAGCCGTCGGCAGTAGTGATGGACTGCGGCTCAAGGCCCGCAGTAGACAGGGCGTTGCTGACCCACTCAGCGGCTTTGGCAGTCTGGTCTTCCAAGCCCGGCTCGTTGTGCACGGAGTTGAAGGACACCAGCTCCTTGAGCTGGCTAAAGATGTTCTCGCGGTCGGAAGCGATGAATTCAGAAATGTTGCTCATGGCTTCCAACGTACCCTGTGCGGGCTGGGCGCCGGGCCTACTGGCTAGGTGTAGCGGCCGCGGCATACTAGACTTTCTAAGGTTCACTCCATATTGCATTAGAAAGGACCTGACATGGCGACTACCACCGCCGAAGGTTCCCAGTCCACGCTCCGCGAGCTCACGCTGCGCGGCATCATCATCGGTGGACTCATCACGCTGATTTTTACCGCGGCCAACGTCTATCTGGGCCTCAAGGTGGGCCTGACGTTTGCCACCTCCATCCCGGCCGCGGTGATCTCCATGGCCGTGCTGCGCCGCTTTGCCGGTCACAATGTCAAGGAAAACAACATTGTGCAGACCATCGCGTCGGCCGCCGGCACCCTGTCCGCCATCATCTTCGTGCTTCCGGGCCTGGTGATGGTGGGCTACTGGCAGGGATTCTCCTTCGTCGATACCGCGGCGGTGTGCGCCATCGGCGGTGTGCTGGGCGTGATGTACTCCATCCCGCTGCGCCGCGCCCTGGTGACTGGCTCCGACCTGCCGTACCCGGAGGGCGTGGCCGCGGCCGAGGTCCTCAAGGTGGGCGATAGCTCCGGTGTGGAGGGCGATGTTGCTCACGAGGAAAACGCCAAGGGCCTGCACGTCATCGTCTTCGGCGGCATCCTGTCTGCAGTGATGGCGCTGCTGGGAGCGATGAAGGCGGCGGCGTCGGAAGTCGCGGCGTACTTCAAGCTCGGCTCCGGTGCCACCACCCTGGGCTCCTCGCTGTCCCTGGCGCTCATTGGCGTGGGCCACCTGGTGGGCTTGGCGGTGGGTATCGCCATGCTCGTCGGCGTGGTCATCTCCTACCTGATTCTGCTGCCCATCCTCACCGGCGGTGAGGCTCTGGGAGATCCGGCCACCCTCATGGACACCGTGGATAGCGTGTTCTCCGGCCGCATCCGCTTCATCGGCGTGGGCACCATGGCCATCGCGGCCGTGTGGACGCTCATCAAGATTGCCGGTCCGATTGCGAAGGGCATGGCGGAGTCCTTCGCCTCCTCCCGCCACCGCAAGAGCGGCCAGCAGGTGGACGTGGAGGAGCGCGACATTCCGGCGCCCTACGTCATTGGCACCATCGTTGCCCTCATGATCCCCATCGGCCTGCTGCTGTGGAACTTCGTGCGCGGCACCGATATTCACGAGCACATGGCGGTGCTCATTACCGTGTCTGTACTCTTTACGCTGCTGGTGGGGCTCGTCATCGCCTCGGTGTGCGGCTACATGGCGGGCCTTATCGGTGCGTCGAACTCGCCGATTTCCTCCATTGGCATTATCGCCGTCATCGTCGCCGCGCTCATCATCGCGCTGGTGACTCGCGGCACCGACGCCGAGCCGCTGTCCCTCGTGGCCTACACGCTGTTTACCGCGGCGATTGTTTTCGGCATCGCCACCATCTCTAACGACAACCTCCAGGACCTCAAGACCGGCCAGCTGGTCGGGGCTACGCCCTGGAAGCAGCAGGTCGCGCTCATCATTGGCGTCATCTTCGGTTCCCTGGTTATCCCGCCGATCCTGCAGGTCATGCTCACCGGCTTCGGCTTCCAGGGCATGGAGGGCGCCGGCGAGGATGCCCTGGCCGCCCCGCAGGCAGCGCTCATGTCCTCGGTGGCCTCCGGCATCTTCGATAGCTCTCTGCCGTGGGACCTCATCGGCCTAGGCGCGGCGATTGGCGCCGTCATCATCGTGATCGATGAGTGCCTGCGCAAGTTCACGGACAAGTACTCCCTGTCCCCGCTGGCCGTGGGCATGGGCATGTACCTGCCGGCCGCCATCACCATCGTGGTGCCTATTGGTGCCATCCTGGGCTACGTGTACAACCGCTGGTCGGCCCGCCAGTCCAACCCGCACTTTGTCAAGCGCATGGGCACGCTGCTGGCCACCGGCCTCATCGTGGGTGAGTCCCTCTTTGGCGTGGTCAACGCGGCCATCATCGCGGCCTCTGGCGGCGAGTCCCCGCTGGAAATCTTTGAGGGCGGAACCTCTGCCAAGGTGATCGGCGTCGTGCTCTTCATCGCCGCTATCACGGTGTCCTACAAGTGGACCTCGAAGAAGGCAGTTGCGGAGAAGTAAGGCAACCTCTTCTATTCCCTTAACTCACATACCTACTCACATACCCATGCCGGTTGTTCGGCGGAGGTAGTCGCGGGCGGTGCGGAAGCACCGCCCGTTCGCTTATAGCGTTCGTGTTGAACCTTGCAGTCGACGGGGCTGAGTGCCAGAATGGTCGCTAGCACTTCCACATGGCAAGTGCCAGAAATAAACCGAGTCATCTATGTGGTTGGGGCTGGAGAACACTCGCCAGCCGTGCCGTCGCGGGCGTCCGTCATAGATCAGACGTGAGTGTCGTCCTCAACAAAGCTTAAGGAGCACAAACACATGGCAAAGATCATTGCCTTCGATGAAGAGGCACGTCGCGGCCTCGAGCGTGGTCTCAACACGCTTGCCGACGCCGTCAAGGTCACCCTCGGCCCCAAGGGCCGCAACGTTGTCCTGGAGAAGTCCTGGGGCGCCCCGACCATCACCAACGACGGTGTCTCCATCGCGCGCGAGATCGAGCTCGAGGACCCCTACGAGAAGATCGGCGCTGAGCTGGTTAAGGAAGTAGCCAAGAAGACCGACGACGTCGCCGGTGACGGCACCACCACCGCTACCGTTCTGGCCCAGGCCCTTGTTCGCGAGGGTCTGCGCAACGTCGCTGCTGGCTCCAACCCGATGGGCATCAAGCGCGGCATTGAGACCGCTACCAAGAAGGTTGTGGACTCCCTGCTCTCCTCCGCCAAGGAAGTAGAAACTCAGGAAGAGATCGCCACCACCGCTGGCATCTCCGCCGCTGACCCGGCAATCGGCGAGAAGATCGCTGAAGCTATGTACACCGTGGGTAACGGTTCCGTGAACAAGGATTCCGTTATCACCGTGGAGGAGTCCAACACCTTCGGCGTTGATCTTGAGGTCACCGAAGGTATGCGCTTCGACAAGGGCTACATCTCTGGTTACTTCGCCACCGACATGGAGCGCCAGGAGGCAGTCCTGGAGGATCCGTACATCCTGCTGGTTTCCTCCAAGATCTCCAACATTAAGGACCTCGTCCCGCTGCTGGAGAAGGTCATGCAGACCGGCAAGCCGCTGCTCATCATCGCTGAGGATGTTGAGGGCGAGGCGCTGTCCACCCTCGTCGTGAACAAGATTCGCGGCACCTTCAAGTCCGTTGCTGTGAAGGCTCCGGGCTTCGGTGACCGCCGCAAGGCCACCCTGCAGGACATGGCTATCCTCACCGGCGGCCAGGTCATCTCCGAAGAGGTCGGCCTCTCGCTCGAGACCGCTGAGATCGAGTACCTGGGCCAGGCCCGCAAGGTTGTTGTGACCAAGGACGAGACCACCATCGTTCAGGGCGCTGGCTCCCAGGAGCAGATCGATGGCCGCATCAAGCAGATCCGCGCCGAGATCGACAACTCTGACTCTGACTACGACCGTGAGAAGCTGCAGGAGCGCCTGGCTAAGCTGGCCGGCGGCGTGGCAGTCCTCAAGGTTGGCGCTGCCACCGAGGTAGAGCTTAAGGAGCGCAAGCACCGCATCGAAGATGCCGTGCGTAACGCTAAGGCTGCTGTGGAGGAGGGCATCGTCGCCGGCGGTGGCGTAGCCCTGCTGCAGGCCGCTGAGGTTCTGGATTCCCTGTCTGACCTCACCGGTGACGAGGCTACCGGCGTCAAGATTGTCCGCGAGGCACTGTCTGCACCGCTGAAGCAGATTGCTCAGAACGCTGGCCTAGAGCCGGGCGTCGTTGCCGACAAGGTTTCTTCCCTGCCGGCTGGCCAGGGCCTCAACGCCGCTACCGGCGAGTACGTCGACCTCATGGCCGCGGGTATCAACGACCCGGTCAAGGTCACCCGCTCCGCCCTGCAGAACGCTGCGTCCATCGCTGCACTGTTCCTGACCACTGAGGCAGTGGTGGCTGACAAGCCTGAGCCGGCCGGTGCTGCTGGCGCTGGTATGCCGGATGCTGACGCTATGGGCGGTATGGGCTTCTAATCCCAATGCCTGGGCGCTGTGTCCCAGATGGCTATATCAAAGAGAAAGCTCCTCACGGTTTTCCGTGGGGAGCTTTCTCTGTGTTGAGACACTTTCGTGTCTTTTCTCCACCCTATATGGGGGTATTTTTCCGGAGTGCGCTAGAAAATTTTCCAGATTTTTCAGGTTCTGCGCGCACCTTTCAATCGGAAGGTTACGGGATGGTGTTACGTATTTCGGGCCACATTCTGGATCTGTGTGTCCACTGTTCCGCATTTGCCCAGTTAGTGGGGTTTTCTCAGGTAAGGTGAACATTAGGTTAATTGATAACATCTTCTGAATGCTGGTGTGGGAGTCTAGTTTGGCCGAAAAATTAACACCGCCATCCACTTGCAATGTGGGGGAGCTGTGCCAAAATAGTTTCTTGTGACGCCCGCTGAGGGTGTCTGCAAACCGCAAACCCCCTCCGGGCACTTTCTACCCGGACTTCACAAAAGGAGACCATAATGGATCTTTCTTTCATCGGCGACCAGCTCGGCAACTTCGCTGACTTTGCTGAGGGCATCAAGAAGCTCTTCGGCGGCTTCGCTGGCGCCTTCGACACCATTACTGGTGCTGTTCAGCAGGGTGACTCTTACGAGTTTGCCCCGGACACCTCCAAGCTCGAGGCTCTGTCCTCCAAGTAAGCCTGATGTGCCTTCGGGCGCATTGAGAACACACACTTTTACTTCCAAGGAGATTTACAATGGGTACCCTTTCTTCCACCGGCATCCTCGGCACCATCCTGTCCGTTCTGTACAACCTCGGCGACGCTGCCAAGGGCGCTTCCAAGCTGATCGGCCTGCTCTAAGCAGTACGCTGTTCATACAGAACTAAGCGTTAAACCCCGCTCCCCACGATGGGTGAGCGGGGTTTGTCATGTTTTGCGAGAGGTGCGGCCTTGAAGTCGGCTCTACGGTACGTTTTCGTAAATATGGCAGCGTAAACACCAGAATTTCGGGACTTGTTTGCGAAAACGTACCGCGGCGTTAGTGGCAGGTACGGACCGGTCATTAGAGGCCCTGGATCTTCGGGGCACCATGTGGAAGAAGTGCAGTAGTTGTGGTGGGTTACGTGTGGTGATGCCGCCTTTGTTTCGAGAGTGGGGGTAAATGGGGCCGCTGGGGCAAGGTTTACTCAGCCAGATGTCTGGTTCATAGATAGAATTATGGGCATGGCTGACATTAAAGACGACGAACTCCCCGAGATCGACCTCGCCCAGACCGACGGCTACGTCGTTGACGACTCTGATGAAGACGATCCTGCGCTGATCATGCCGGATGGCTCGCCTGTAGAGACCTGGCGTGAGAACTACCCGTACGAGGAGCGCATGACGCGCGACGAGTATGAGACGATTAAGCGCGCCCTGCAGATCGAGCTGCTGAAATGGCAGAACTGGACCAAGGAAACCGGCCAGCGCCACATCATCATCTTCGAGGGTCGTGACGCTGCCGGCAAGGGCGGCACCATTAAGCGCTTCAACGAGCACCTCAACCCGCGTGGTGCCCGCACCGTGGCGCTGGAAAAGCCCTCTCCGCGTGAGTCCACCTCCTGGTACTTCCAGCGCTACATCGAGCACTTCCCGTCCGGCGGCGAGATCGTCTTCTTCGACCGCTCCTGGTACAACCGCTCCGGTGTTGAGCGCGTCATGGGCTTCTGCACCGAGTCCCAGCATGCAGAGTTCCTCCGTGAGGTTCCGATGCTGGAGAACATGCTCCTGGGTTCCGGTATCTCCCTGACTAAGCTGTGGTTCTCCGTGACCCGCAAGGAGCAGCGCACCCGCTTCGCCATTCGCCAGATCGACCCAGTCCGCCAGTGGAAGCTGTCCCCGATGGACTTGGCCTCCCTGGATAAGTGGGATGACTACACCCGCGCGAAGGAAGAGCAGTTCCGCTACACGGATACCGATGAGTCCCCGTGGATCACCATCAAGTCGAATGACAAGAAGCGTGCCCGCATCAACGCCATGCGCTACGTACTGTCCAAGTTCGAGTACACGAACAAGGACCACGAGCTCGTAGGCCAGGTCGATGAGAAGATTGTGAAGCGCGGTCGTGAGCAGATTGGTGATTAATCACCACGCCTAGTGCGCCTTTTCAGCAATTCAGGCAGAAAAAGGAGGCGGCAGGGAATCCCTGCCGCCTCTGTGCAGTTCTCGGCAGAGAAATGAGTGGGTGTAAGAAAAGGCCCAAAAAGTTCATGTCAGTGTTACCCTGCCGTTGCTCAGGCAGGATAACCATTTCATTATGAAATATCACCTTCTTGCACCTGCTGCGCTCGCCGTCGTGGGTCTGTGCACCATATCGCCGGTAGCGTCTGCCCAGTCATCCTTTAGCACGCTGTCCTCTTCGTCTAGCTTCTCGTCCTCACTCTTTAACTGGAATTCCTCTAGTAGCTCCAAAAAGCCGGAAGATGTCGCTCCGGGGGACGTGGAGGAGGCTGAGACTCCACTGACGCCGACGGGCAACCGAGTCATCTGGCACGAGAGCTTTGATGAGTTGGAGAATCCCGCCCGCTTTACGCACCGTATGCCGGAGGGGTGGTCCTCCTCCGTCGACGGCGTAAACTCTGGTGAAGCTCGGTGGAAGGGCTGGACTGCGTCAACGATCCGAGACTGGACGTGGGCTGCTCAGACGGACATGCGTCATTGGTTTACTCAAGCCCACGACAATCTAGTCATTATTGACAGCAAGCAGCAGCGCCTCAATGACACCGATGCCATGACCGCACAGTTGACGTCCCCGAGCATTCCTGTGGCGGGCCAAGGTGACATCAACCTCGAGTTTGATCATCATTACCGCCAAGGAAAAGAAGGCCAAAACGCTATGGTGCAGGTCTCCTTTGACGGGGCCGCAGCGCAGACTCTTGCCACGTTTGATCGCGATGTCTTCTCCAAACATGAGTCGCTGCCTATTGAGGTTCCCGTAGGCGCGCAGTCCATGCAAGTCACGTTCACTTACGCCAACGGCAACGATGACTGGTGGTGGGCTGTCGATAATGTAGGCGTTGTCAAACGTCTGCCAGAGGTTACTGGCAAGCCACAGGCCATTGTCGATGTATTATCCGATGTCCAAGGCGACCCCGAAGACTATAAAGAAGCAATTGGGCTGCTCAACGCAATGGACGACACAGCCGGTGCGTTGGTCCTCAATGGTGACATTGTGGATGATGGTTCCCAAGGGCAGTGGGACACGTTCTTGCAGGCACAGAAGGACGCACCTCATGCTGCGGGAACGCAGCTGTGGACTATCGGCAACCACGAGATGTACGGTCCTGAAGGCTCAGAGACTTATCTGAAGCGCTTCCTCACCTACGCAGGCCAGGACAAACCATGGAATGAGATTGTGGTCGACGGTGTGCCGCTCATCTCTGTCAATACGGAATACTATTCCGACATTGACCGTGGCGGAAAGGAACCGTTCCAGAGACTGAGCAAGGAACAATTGGACTGGCTCGATGAGCGTTTGAACTATTGGGATGAAAAGGGAACTCCGGCGTTGGTATTTAGCCACCCTCTGCTGCCGCAGACCGTGTCCATGTCCCATTCGGCCTGGTATCAGAACGACTTTGAGGACCTTGAAGCCCTGTCCAATGTAGTGAATAAGTACACCAACATTGTGTGGTTTAGCAGCCACAGTCATTCTTCCCTTCGGCAGAATAACTGGTGGGGTGTGCGCCGTTACGACGGCACTGGCGAACCCGGGCGCACCGGATTCCCCGTGGTAAACACTGGCGCAATTCTCAATGAGTACCTGCCGGATGGCGATCATGACGAAAAGGTTGTCAAGGAAAAGGAAGAGGCCTCCAGCGGACTGCGGGTCAAGGTGTTCTCTGACCGCGTCCGCGTGGAGGCCTGGGATTTCAAAGCCAACGAGATTATTGATGTCGTTGACTTTGCCCGTTAATTAGTCCCTACTTCTTCCATGGCTCAATCGGGTTGCCTTGCCACTCGGAATTGCGCGGGACTTGGTCGCCGCGCATGACGAGGGAGCCCGGGCCCACCGTGGCGGTGGAGCCGATGACGGAGGCCGGCAACGCGACGGAGTGCGCGGCGAGGGTGGCGCCGGCGTCGATAGTCACGGTGTCCAGGCTCATGACGCGGTCCTGGAACAGGTGGGTCTGCACCACGGTGCCCGGGCCCACGGAGGCACCAGCACCGACGGAGCACAGATCCGTCTCGGGGAACCAGTAGGAGTCAATCCACGCGCCGTGGCCAATCTTGACGCCGAGTGCGCGCAGGCCCTGGTTGATTTCACCGGCACCGTAGGTGTGGGTGAAGAACCACGGTGCAGCGACGGCCTCAACGAAGGTGTCCTGCAGCTCGTTGAGCCACACAAACGCCGACCAGAGGGGGTGGTCACCCGGGGTCTGCGTGCCGACGCAGATCCACTTCACGGCCACGGTCACCGTCATCGCGATGGCACCGGCCACCATGAGGATGAGTCCGCCGAGAGCCCAGGCGAGCGCGATACCAAAGGTGCTAGCCAGGGCGTAGAGCGCAGCCATTGTGCCAGCCAGCAGCATGGCTGACGTCATCGGTGCCAGCAGACGCATGGTTTCAATCGCGCCACGCGCAGCCTTGACCTTGAAGCCCGGGTTGTAGGTGAGGGACTCGCCCTCCACGCCCTCGACGTGGGCCTCAACGCGGCGCATACGCTCCGGCGGGGAACCCCACCAGTTCGCGCCAGACTTGGTCTTCTTCGGCGTCGAGGAAAGCACGGCCACCAGCGAGTTCTTGGACAGCTTGCGGCCTGGGCCGGTGATACCGGAGTTGCCCACGAAGGAGCGCTTGCCCACCTTGGTCTCACCGGTCAGCATCCAACCGCCGCCGAGCTCGTAGCCACCAATCATGGTGTCATCCGCCAGGAAGGCGCCGTCCTTGACCTCGGTGAGCTTGGGCACCATAACGGCCGTGGAAATCTCCACGTCCTTGCCAATCGTGGCGCCCAGCGAGCGCAGCCAGGTCGGGGTCAACTGGGAAGCGTACAGCGGGAAGAGCTGCGTGCGGGCCTCATCCATGAGGCGCTCCACAGCCCACAGGCGCCAGCCCTTGGCCGAGCGCACCGGTGCCACGCCCGGCGTGAGACCAAGCGAGAGCACGCGGACACCGAGCCACGTCTGCACCATGAAGGTGAAGAATGCAGCCAAGGCGCCCAGCGGCGCGAAGAACAGCGAGCCGATGAAGGCAGAGCCATCCGTCAGGGCAATGAGGCCGACGACGACAGCCGCACCCACCGCCAGCGCCACGATGGGCTGCAGGGCGAGCAGGATGGAGGTAGCGCCATAAATGGCCACCCACCACGGGCGGCGCTTCGGGGCATGGGACGGGAAGCGATGCTTGGAGCGGCCCACCTTCTTGGCGGGCGAGCCGGACCAGCGCTGGCCGTCCTTGATCTTCTTGCGGCCAGTCACGGTGGAACCGGCCTCGACGTGGGCGTCCTTGCCCACGACGGTGCCTGGCAGCAGGGTCGAGCGCGCGCCCACGCGAGCACCTTCCTTGACTTCAATGGCGCCGACGCGCAGGATGTCGCCGTCGAGCCAGTAGCCGGTGAGGTCCACCTCTGGTTCGATGGCCGCATGCTTGCCCAAGGTGAGCAAGCCCGTTACTGGCGGCAGGGAGTGCAGGTCCACGCCGCGACCAATCTTGACACCAAGGGCGCGGGCATAGTTGTTGACCCAGGTAGCGCCCGCAATGGAGCGTGAACCGGAGGCATCTGCCCAGCGTTCCGCGGCCCAAATGCGCAGGTGCGTGGAGCCGCCGCGCGGGTACTCACCGGGCTTGATGCCTGCGGTGATCACACGTGCGCCGAAACCGCCGATGGGGATGCGCCCCACCGGGGTGACGAAGATGATGAGAAGCACGGCCACGAGCCACCACGGGGTGGTCATGGCCCAGTCCAGGCCCAGCAGGTTCGCCACGTTGGAGCCCAGCAACAGCCAGGACAGCCACGTCGTAGCGGCGAGCGTCATGACGGGGATCTGAATGAGTGTCTGCGCAATGCGCGTGCCTGCGCCTACCGGCTTGACCTCACGGGCGGGCCCGGCATCCTCAACGGATTCGGCGCCGGCGAGCTGCTCCGCCAGGGAACCTAGGCGCGGGTGGTCATAGAGATCACGCACGGCCACAGTGGGGAAGCGCTCGCGGATGCGGCCGACGAGCGTCGCCGCGGCCAGCGAGGTGCCGCCGAGGGAGAAGAAATCAGCATTGACATCCTCGACGGACACACCGAGGGTGTCCACCCACAGCTCGGCCAGCCACTGCTCGGTCGGGGTGAGGCCCGCAGCCTCCACGCCCACTCCAGGCAGCGGCCATGGCAGGGCCTTCTTATCCACCTTGCCGGAGGTGCGAATCGGCAGCTCATCCATCACGCAAATGCGCGGAACGAGGGCGGCCGGCATGGTTTCCGCTAGGCGCTCGTGCGCCGCTTCGTGGTCGAAGCCTAGGTCCGGGTCATCCAGTGAGACGTAGCCGACGAGCACGGACTCGCCGCCGGGCGTCTTCTGCACGGCCACAGCAGAGTTGTACACGTTCGGCAGGGCGGCCACGTTGGCCTCCACCTCACCAAGCTCGATGCGGCGGCCACCAATCTTGACCTGGTCATCGACGCGGCCCACGAAGTACAGACCGTCCTCTTCCAAACGCACGTGGTCACCGGTGCGGTAGGCGCGCTCCCAGCCCATGGACTCCAGCGGCGCATATTTCTCCGCATCCTTCACGGGGTCCAGGTAGGCAGCAAGGCCTACACCACCAATGACGAGTTCGCCCACCTCACCGATGTTCACGGGGGCGCCGTGCTTATCGACGACCACCAGGTCCCAACCATTCAGCGGCAAACCAATCGATACCGGCTGGCCGGGCATCATGCGCTGTGCGCAGGCCACGACGGTGGCTTCGGTGGGGCCGTAGGTGTTCCACATTTCGCGTTCGTCGGTGGCCAGGCGGTCAGTGAGCTCCTGGGAACAGGCCTCGCCGCCGACGATGAGGAGGCGGATGTTATCCAGAGCCTCGGCGGGCCACAGGCCAGCCAACGTTGGCACGGTGGAGACCACCGTGATGTCACGGCGGATGAGCCACGGGCCTAGGTCCATGCCGGAGCGCACGAGGGAGCGTGGGGCCGGGACCAGGCACGCACCGTGGCCCCACGCCAGCCACATTTCTTCGCAGGAGGCGTCGAAAGCCACGGACAGGCCGGCCAGGACGCGGTCATCCGGGCCGAGTGGGCCCTGCGGGCTATCAACCAGGAAGAGGGCGGCTTCGGCGTCGACGAAGGCGGCCGCGGAGCGGTGGCTCACGGCCACGCCCTTGGGCTTGCCGGTCGAACCGGAGGTGAAGATAATCCACGCGGTGTCCTCTGGGCGCGGCTCATCAAAGGCCACGTTGTCAGCGTCGGAGCCCGTGTCGGTGCCCGTGTTTCCGCCGCGCTCGCGCAGCATGCGGAAGCCCTCGTCGGTGAACACACCGTCGATGTCAGCCTCGCCGAAGACCATCTCGGCGCGCTCGTCCGGGTCGTCGGCGTCAACAGGCACGTAGGCGGCACCGGCGGCGAGCGTGGCCAGGATGGCCAGGTAGAGCTCGCGCTTGCCGGAGGTCATGCGAATACCGATGCGGTCCCCGCGGCGCACGCCGTTAGCGTGGAGCTCGGAGGCCCAGGCGGAGACGTCGGCAAGCAGCTCAGCGTAGGTGAGGATCTCACCGTCATCGAGGGCTGCAGCGTCCGGGTACAGCTCCGCGGAGGTGCGCACGATGTCCCACAAGGTGCGGGACGGCGCAGCCTCGGAACCAAGGAGGTACTGCTCAGGAACGCGGGGTTCCTCGGTCTTGAGGGCGTGGCGGCCCTGGCTAGTATCGGATTCCTCCATTTAGGCATCACCACCTTCGCCATCGCCGGGGGCGTCTGCCGCGATGATGGCCTTTGCCAACTTGCGCAGGTGCTTGAGCTGCTTGTTCGTGGACTCGTCAAGGGCAGCGTCCTCTGCCTCGGCGACGAGCGCGGCGAGCTCCTTGTGGGCTTTCACGCCCTTCTTGGTGGCGGCAATGATCTGGCGGCGGCGGTCCTTGGCATCGCGCTCACGCTTGACCCAGTTGCGGGACTCCAGCGAGTCGAGGAGGCGCACCATGTCGGAGGCGTCGATGGCCAAGGTCTCAGACAGCGCGGACTGGGAGGACGCAGCGTCTGCGACAAGGCAGGTGAGCACCCAGTACTCGCGCAGCGTGGTCTGCTGGGTCTGCAGCGCGGCCTCGACGCCATCGCGGGTGCGGCGGCGGAGGCGCTCCAACTGGAAGGAGGGGGACTCCAACAGAGCGGTAGGAATAGTAACAGAATTTGATGAAGACATGCCGATGATATTAGTCCGCCTACCGTCTGAATCCTAAATCATGGGCCGTGCCCCACTAGTTTTATGCTGAGGCTAACTTCTGGACGATGAGAGTGTTGAGAGATACGCCCTCTCGTTCGGCTTCGATGGTGAGGTTTCGGTGTAGCGATTGAGGGATGCGAAGGTTGAACTTCCCTGAAAAGCTGCGCTGGCCAAACGGCTCTGGGGCTTGCTCATTGTTGCGGTGCATATCTTCTAGCGCTTCCTCGACGACACTGCGCAGCTCGGATTCTGCGGTGGCTGCAGAGGCGTCGAGCCATGACAGGGAAGGGAACTCTAGAACGGTGGCAACGAATTCTCCGTCTTCTTCGGACCAGGCGGTTTGGTAGGTGTATTTATCTGCGAGGTTCATGAAGTGCTCCTAATTGAGGCGATCGATGGCGTCTAGGACTTGACGGACTTGAAAGGGCTTGGCTTTTCCATCGCGGCCTTCCTGGATGTTTACTCGGGGGTCGCCCTGCCACGGGGTTTTGTAAACGATGTGTGACGTGCCTCTTCGTTTTCGGCCGGCGCTTTCTTGGCGTTCGAAGTAGAAATCACACACAAGCTGCAGTTCTGAGAAGCGGACATTATTTCGTGATGTCCGCATCTTCGTGAGGATCTTTTGTATCTTGGATACCACACTTGAATGGTACCGAAAATAGTACCACTACTGGTTGGGGTGAACCATGGGGCAGCCCTGAGCCTTCCACGCATCCGTGCCGCCGTCGACATTGATGACGTCCCAGCCCTTCGCGTGTTCAAGGTACTGGCACACCTGCATGCTGCGACCGCCCAGGTGGCAGATGACGTAGATGTCTCGGTCCGGGTCAATCTCATCGAGGCGGTCAACGAGCTCACCCATGGGGATGTGGGTCGCGCCTTGAGCGTGTTCGGTGTTCCACTCGTGGTCCTCGCGGACATCGATGAGCTGGGCGTTCTCGGGAACTTCAGTGGGTTGTACATTCTGCATGCGCCCTAGCTTACGTTGCTGCGGTTGCCGGGTTCTCTGGGGCAGTTTATGGTGAGCAGCAATGGGGGAGGGGCTTTTCATCGGAGGGGATTACATGGAGAAAATTGTTGGCCGTGCCGGGGCGCTAGCGGCGGCCAAGGGGGAGGCAATAAAAATCACGCGGGGGCTCTACCTGCCAAGCGAGCCAACGCCGGTGGAATTGGCCAAGGTAGTCAGTGAACACTGGCCGGACTGCGCACTCGATGGTTACTCCGCAGCGATGATTTTTCTCGGGCGAAAACCAGGATTTCCGTTGCAGCTCATCCGGGAGAAAGGTTTAGAAGATACTCGCTACTACCGGTGCCGTCGCGCGCGGCCGAAGGGCGTCTTTCCCTACGACGGCATCAACGTATGCAATCCGCTGCAGGCGGTGGAAGCTATGGAAGAGAAGCACGCCGTGATGTTTCTGGAGAAGTACCTTGCCGGCGGCGATGCGGAAGGGCGGCTAAAGCTACTGGCCATGGACTTTCGGCGGTTCCCACAGCACACCCGGCGCGTGTTGGACAAGACTGTGATCGGTGCGGATAGCGTTCCAGAGCGGGCACTTACCCGCGCGTTGGAGCCCTATTTCGTGGTTCGCAATAACGTTAAAATCGGGCCGTATCGGTGGGACTTGTTCTTGGAGAAACATCGCATTGCCATTGAGGTTGACGGCTACGCCTATCACAGAGGAGAAAACCGCCGCCAATTCGAGCTTGACCGCCAGAAACTCAATGACGTTGTCCATCGTGGGTATACCCCTCTGCATTTCACTGCAACCACGATCGAGCACCATCTGGACAAGGTGGTAGAGCAGGTGCGCGGGGTGGCGCGAGGGACTAGACCGTATCTGGACCCGCCGTGGATGTGGCACCGGATGTTCGTGTGAGGGTCGATGTCGTTCACGGTAAATAGCGCCGGAAAACGGCGAGTTTTTGTGCTCTATTTACCGTGAGCGTAGCGCGGAAGTCCGGCGGCGGTTCTCGTGCGGTGCTTGGGGCAGAATTTCAGGGGAGGGCAAACACAGGCCTCAGCGGTGCGCTGAGAGGTACTCCAGGATTGCCTTGACGCGGCGGTTGTCCTCGCTGGGATCTAAACGGAGCTTGGTGAAGATGTTGGACACGTGCTTGGCCACTGCGGCAGAAGAAAGGACGAGCTCGGCGGCGATGTCTTTGTTGGATTTGCCGCGGGACATTAACTCGAGGACCTCGCGCTCGCGTGGGGTGAGCTCACCCAGGCCGCTGCGCCCCGAGCTCATTAAAGCTTGGGCCACGGTGGGGTCAATGACGGTGCCGCCCTGGGCCACCACGTCCAAGCTGGAGAGGAAGTCGCGCACTTCGGAGACACGGTCCTTCAGAAGGTAGCCGGTGCCGGCATCGGGGGAGTCGAAGAGCTTCACCGCGTACGCCGGTGCCACATACTGGGAGAGCACCATGACGGGCAGACCCGGGTACGCGTTTCTTAAGTTCACGGCTGCCTTCAGCCCATCATCGCCCATTCCGGGCGGCATGCGTACGTCGGTGATGACGATGTCCGGAAGGTCCTCGCGGAGTTGGTCCACCATCGCTTCCAAGGCCGGGGCGGAGTCCGCCTGGCCCACAATCGCATGCCCGCGGCGTTCCAATAGGCCGGCGAGGCCTTCACGAAGAATGGCGGAGTCATCCGCCACGACGATTCTCAAACTCATGCTTGAACTCCTGATTGTCCGCGGTCGAGAAGAAGGGGGATAGAGCCCGCTACACGGGTCGGGCCACCGGGTGGTGAGGACAGCGTCATATCCCCACCGAAGGCAGCGAGGCGCTCGGCCATTCCCGCCAGACCATGCCCCGGCACCACCCGCGCACCGCCGGGACCCTCATCCACCACGGCAATCTTTAAGGAGGCATCCGCGGTCACTAAAACGGAGACCGGCGCGCCGGGTGCATATTTCGCCGCATTCGTCAGCGCTTCCGTGCCGAAGAAGTAGCCGCAGGCTAGCACCGAGGCGGAAAGCTCGGGCAGCGGGTGCGGGGCGAAGACGCTGACGTGGGGGCCGTGGGAAGAGGCGGCGTCGGCAAGCGCGGCCACCAAACCGTGATCCTGCAGCACCTGGGGGTGGATACCATGCACCGTGGCGCGCAGGGAGTGCAGGCCGCGGTCCACGTCCTGCTTGGCGGCGGTGAGGAGCTCGGAGAGGGGGGAGGGGGCGTCGAGAAGCGCTTCGCCCAGCTTCATGCTCGCGGCCACGAGGTATTGCTGCGCGCCGTCGTGCAGGTCGCGCTCGATGCGGGCGCGCTCCACCTCATAGGCATCCGCGATGGCGCGACGCGAGGCCGTGAGCTGCGCAATCTGCCGCGCCTGTTGCTGTTCGTGGCTGGTGGGTTGGGGTTTTCTTCGGAACACGGTGCTAAGCATATCGGGCGGTGGCCGCGCGAGGGGTAGTGCTGGCACTACCTTAAAAAGCAACGCTAGGACTGTTCTGAACGCGGGCTCGAGACGGTGAAATGAGAGACATGGCACAAACACTTTCCCTGACAGACATCACCAAGGATTTCGGCGGCGGCCCGGTGCTCGCCGGAATCTCCCTCGACATCGCGCCGGGCGAGCTCGTGGCCGTCATGGGCCCGTCCGGTTCCGGCAAGTCCACCTTGTTGCACTGCATGTCCGGCGTGCTCACCCCCACGCACGGCAGCGTGCGCTATGGGGAGGAGGAGCTCTCCGCGCTTGGCGACGCCCCCCGTTCCCGCACTCGTCTCCGCAACTTCGGCTTCGTCTTCCAAGACGGCCAGCTCCTGCCGGAGCTGAGCAACGTCGACAACGTGGCGCTGCCGGGCATGCTCAACGGCATGGGGCGGCATGCGGCCCGGAAGCGGGCGATGGAGCTGCTGGACCAACTGGGCCTGGGCGATTTGGCGGACCGCCGCCCGGCGCAGGTTTCCGGCGGCCAGGCCCAGCGCGTCACCATTGCGCGTGCGCTGGTGGCCAACCCGGGCGTGGTCTTCGCCGACGAGCCCACCGGTGCTTTGGATCAGTCCACGGGTCATGAGGTGATGCAGATGCTCACCACCATTGTGCGCCAATCCGGGGCCAGCCTGGTCATGGTCACGCACGACCCGAAGGTGGCTGACTGGATGCAGCGCCGCGTGGAGATTCGCGATGGCATCATCCACGATGACCGCCGCCTCGGGGTGATTCGATGAACACCGCAACCTTGGTCTTTGACCTGCAGCGCGAATCGATACGCGCGCGCTCGGGCACTGGAATCGTCTCGGTTCTAGCTATTGTGAGCCTGACTATCGGCTCCGCCATCGCCTTCCTCGTCGCGGGCGGCACCTGGATGTTCTGGCAGCGCGCCCACCATGTCGAGGAGGCCGCCCCGGCTTTGAAGGAGGCGTTTGGTAACGAGATGGAGGGCTTCCTTTATCCGTGGTTCGCCCTGGCTCTCTTGGCCTGCGCGTTTATTCTTCCGGCGCTGTTTAATCTCACCGCGCAGGCAGCCGTCCTCGGTGCTTCCGGCAGGGAGCAGCGCCTGGCCACCCTGCGCCTATTGGGGCTGAGCGCCCGGCAGGTGGAGCGCATGGCCATTGTGGAAACCGGCCTCCAGGCGGTGCTAGGAATTGTGCTCGGCGGGCTGATTAGCCTGCTCATTGCGCCGGTCTTTACCCAGCTGGATTTCCAGATGCGGCCCATTGCCCTGACTGAGCTCCTGCTTCCCTGGTGGGGCTACCTGGCCGTGGCCGGCGTGCTTTTCCTGCTGGCCATCGGCGCAGCACTGGCCGGAATGCGCCGGGTGCGCGTGAGCCCGCTGGGAGTGGCCAAGCGTCAGATGCCCGCAGCCTATCGCTGGTGGCGCGCCATCGTATTCCTCATCATCGTGGCAATTGGTGGTGCGTTCCTTTCCGGCAAGGGGGGCTCACTCACCGCGATGGTCATCGTGGTCATGTTTGGCATGCTGATGAGCATCAACCTCATCGCGCCTTTCATCCTGCAGCTCGGTGCACACGTCATGTCCCTCTTCCCCGGAACTGCGCATTTCGTGGCCTGCCAGCGAGTGGCTGGCAATGCGCGCCCGGCATGGAAACGGAGTGCGGCCATCGGCTTCTTCGGTTATTTGGCGGGCTTCCTCGTCGCCGCGCCCTTGGGCTCCGATGCCCTGGCTCTCGTCCTGAAGGAAGACCCCGGAATGAACGTGGTGTTCAAAGACATCTCCACCGGTGTCGTGTTAACCCTCATCTTTGGATTCACGCTGACCACCATGTCCATCATCCTGGGGCAGGTCTCCGGCATCTTTGAAGACAAGGAGCTCATCCGCTCCCTGGATCTCATGGGCGTGCCGCGTGGCTTCCAGTTCCGTTCCGGGGCGCTGACCGTCATGGGGCCGGTCGTGGCCTTGAGCTTCTTCGGTTTCCTCTTCGGCGGGGGAATTGCTTCCCTGATGTTCTTCTCCAGCGTCGATCAGAGCAACGTTGATGTTCTTGGCCGTCTGCTCATGGCCTTCGGATTCCTAGCCGTAGGTTGGCTTGTCACACTTCTCGCCATTGTCCTTGTTGAACCCCTGCGCGGCTACGTGCTGCGAACCGGAGGGAGAAAAGAATGAAAACTGTACTGAAAATCTTCGGCGGACTCTTCGTCGTTGCCCTCATCGCGGTGCTCGCGGCCGTGTATTTCTTTGGCCCATCCTACGGCGGGGCGCTGTTGGGCAAACCCGTATTCCTCTTCAACGCCAGCGAGAAGCGCATCAACACCGCGATGGTGGACACCGCAGCTTTCACCGGCATTTACGGCGAAAGCGAAGAATTCCAGCGCGCCCGCGAGGCCTTCGAGGAGGAACCGACCAACGCGGAGCTCCTCGATGCCGCCATTGACGCTGCCGGCGGCAAACACTCCAAGGTCTTTAGCGCCGAAAAAGAAAAGGCTATCGAGAGAACCGATCCCTCCGTTGACTACGACGACGGCATCCTGCGCGCCACCGTCCCGTCCATCGGCCGCCACGATGACGGCCAGGCTTACGCGGATACCCTGGCCACAGGGTTGACCGCGCACCCGGAGGCCTGCGCCGCCGTGGTGGACCTGCGCGGCAACGATGGCGGCGACATGGGACCCATGTACGCGGGCTTGAGCCCCCTGCTGCCGGACGGCCCCGCTTTGTCCTTCGTCTCCCGCATGGGCACGACGGATGTCACCATCGACGGCAACTCCGTCACCGGTGGCGGCACACCCACCACCACGTCCGGCGGCAAGCTCGAGGTCCCCGTCGCCGTGCTTACCGACGGTGTCACCGCCTCCTCCGCAGAAGCGACCCTCCTGGCCTTCCGTGGCCTGGACAACGTGCGTACCTTTGGCGAACCGACGGCCGGATTTGCCTCCGCCAACACCGTTATTGACTACCCGGATGGGCGCTCACTCATGCTCACCACGGCCAAGGACAAGGCCCGCACCGGCGAAGAATTCGCCGAGGACCCCATCGCTCCCGACGCGCCAGAGTCCGAGCTCGACGGCTGGCTGGCCACTCGCTGCGGCTCCTAAGTACGTTGCGGCTAGCTAGCCCACCGCTCGCGCTCCCAGCGCCAGTAGTGGTGCCACCTCCACGGCGGCTCCACGAACTCGCCCCGTCCGCGCACCACCGCGAGTACCTGCCGGACAGCGACCTCGCGGTGGTGCTCGATGGTAGCGGCGGTGAAATGTAAGGGCTGGTAGCCGCGCTGGACGGCATCGTTAAGCTTCTGGCGGTCAATCTCGAAGCGCTGCCGGTTCTCACCCTTGTGGTAGGCGTATCCGTCCACCTCGATGGCCACCTTGTAGTCCTCTAGCACCAGATCCCAACGATAAGGCCCAATCTTGAGGTTGTTCCGCACCTTAACGTGCGGCTCGAGGGCCCGGGTGAGGTCGCGCTCCGGCTTACTATCAGCGCCGACGATGGCTTTCTCCAGCACCTCACGTGTATGCCTGGGCAGGCGGCGAAAATCTAGCTGCTCGGTTTCAATGCGCGAGGGCCCATGCACTCCAGCAAAGAACGCCTCAATAAAGGCCACTGCATCCCCGTGGTCCATGGTCTCAATGATTTGCAGCGGGCTGCACACATTCACTCCGTCCATGCTGCCGAGTGCTTTCGGGCGCGCCCGCCGGCTGCGAAAATACGTGCTTGATGCCATTGTTCCCGCGCGAAGGAAGTGAAGCGGAAAGGTTAATTCTTGTCCAAGGTACAGCTGGGCGGCGGAGTATCCGTCTAGAGCCGAGTCCGGCCAGCGGCGCGATGCCAATTGCGCGAGTTCACGCGGCGTTGGCTCCGTAGCCAAGTACAGCCCCCGACAAATCTTGATGGCTTGTCCGTTAGCGGCGCGGCGTGATCCCGCGCGACCCTCGAAAATTTCCATGTTCCCACCCCGATGAGTACGTTTCTGACAAATAAGACCCCATAAACCGCTATTTTCGGCCCCCTATTTGATCGAATCGTACGTCATGAACGAAGCGCTGTCGCGATGACAAAGAAAAAGACGTTTCGATCAAATAAGGCTTCTCAACCCCCCGATTTCAGAGCCTTATTTGATCGAAACGTACTTTGAGCACGAAGGCTTACTTGAAGCGAGCCTTGGCGTCTTCGAGGATCTTCTCTGCCTCAGCCTTGTCGCCCCAGCCAGAGCCGGTAACTTCCTTGTTCGGCTCCAGGTCTTTGTAGCGGGTGAAGAAGTGCTCGATCTCGTCCTTGATGTGCTGCTCCACATCGTTGATGTCCTGGTAGCGCTCCCAGCGCGGGTCATCAACAACGGCGAGGAGCTTGTCATCGCCGCCGGCCTCATCGGTCATCTTGAACACGCCGACGATGCGAGCCTCAACCACGACACCCGGGAAGACCGGCTCCGGGAGAATGACCAGTGCGTCGAGCGGGTCGCCGTCTTCGCCCAGGGTGTGGTCGATGAAGCCGTAGTCAGCCGGGTAGGCCATCGGGGTGAACAGGTAGCGGTCGAGGTGGACCTTGCCGGTCTCGTGGTCGATCTCGTACTTGTTGCGGGAGCCCTTGGGGATCTCGATGGTTACTTCAACGCTCACGGCTGATTCCTCCATAACGTATAGGTTGATATGTGCTCCGCTTAGTCTACCGCGCTAGTGTAAAGGGCGATGAAAGCGAAGCATGTCTGGTGGAGTACTGCGGCCCTCGTCACGGCAGGAGTCGTCGGGGCGACGGCCGCGTTGGGAGTGCAGATCCAGCGCACCTACGATCACTTGGATCACGGCGAGCCCTATACGCCGGCGGCTGCCGAGACCTTGGTGCAGCCAGTCGAAGCAGAGCAGGTTGATGCCGCGGCGTTGAAGAAACGCCTCGATGAGCTGGGCGCGAGCAAGGACTTAGGGACCTTCGGCGCGCAGGTCATCGACACCGCAACCCATGAGGTCGTGTGGGAACGCGAGCCGAGCAAGCCGCTGACCCCAGCCTCCTCGACAAAGGTGCTCACCGTCGCTGCGGCCACGCTTGCTCTCGACGAAGAGGAGCGCATCACCACCGAAGTTCTTAAAGGAGAGAAGGACGGCGAGGTGGTCATCAAGGCCGCCGGCGATGTCTGGCTCACGGAGGAGCGCCTCGATGAGCTGGCGGAGCAGATTAAGCAGAAGATGGGAACCGTCTCCCGCGTCTCCATCGATACCTCCGCCTGGGCTGGCCCCGACCAAGCCCCCGGATGGGATGATGACAACATCGACGGCGGCTATGTCGCTCCCATCCAGCCTGCCATGCTCTATGGCGGCCGCATCGAGGAGAAGACCGGCGATGTCCCGCGCTCTCACGAGCCGGCCCTCGACGTCGCCCGTGCACTCGGCGCAAGATTGGGCACCGACAAAGCAGACATCGCGGCTGTTCCTGCCGGGGCGGAGGTCATCGCCAGCAGCGACTCTGAACCTTTAGCCCTGCGCGCCCAGCAAGCAATCAAGGATTCGGACAACGTGATGGCGGAAGCCATCGCCCGTGAACTCGCCAGCCACGAGCGTGCCGAAGCCAGCTTCGAGGGCGCGGCGAAAACCACGCTTGACGTGCTCGAACACAATGGCATTGACGTCAGTGGAGTTGTCCTGAAGGATGGTTCCGGCCTCTCGCGCGATAACCGCATCCCCGCCGGCGTGCTGGCTCACATTCTGGACAAGGCCGTAGCCGCCGAGGAGCTGCGCCCGCTGTTAGGCTACCTCCCGCTGGCGGGCGGCGAAGGAACCCTCTACCAGCGCTATCCCGAGTCACCTGCGCGCGGCTTCGTGCGTGCGAAGACCGGCACCCTGACCGAGACGTCTGCCCTCGCCGGCACGGCGCAAGGCCAGTCAGGCCACGTCTACGCTTTTGCTTTCCTCGTCAACGATGGTGAGGTCATGTCCGCTCGCCAAGCCCAAGACGCCCTCGCCGCCGCCCTCCATGACTTCTAACGACCCCTTCTGGCCCAGGCAGAGCCCCAACTTCTTGGCCTGCCGTGTCGCAGTCCGCTCTGTCGTGGGCGCGCGCCCACGACAGCTGGCCGTGGGGCTGTCGGGAGGGGCCGATTCTCTGGCGCTCACCGCAGCACTCGTTGCCGAAGGCCACGACGTCACCGCCCTCTGCGTTGACCACGGCCTGCAGGAGGGCTCAGCCGAGCAGGCGCGCCGGGCAGCCGACCAGGCCCAGGCCTGGGGAGCGGGGGCGGAGGTGATTCGGGTGGACGTCGACAAGCACGGCTCTGTTGAGGCCGCCGCCCGCACCGCGCGGTACCGTGCCTTCACGCCCTGGGGTGAGGTGGCGGTGGCGCACACGGCCGATGACCAGGCCGAAACGCTGCTCCTAGGGGCCCTGCGAGGGAAGGTGTCGGGCATGCTCGAGCGCGCCGAGGTGGAAGGCGCGCAGGTTCTGCGCCCGCTGCTGACCGTGCGTCGCGCCCACACCGAGGCCGCCTGCGCGGAGCTGGGCGTTGAGCCCTGGCAGGACCCGCACAACGTGGACCCCACCTTTCGCCGCGTGGCGCTGCGCCGAGACATTCTTCCGCGCCTGGCGGACATCGTCGGTGGTGACCCCATCCCGGCCCTGGCCCAGGCCGCCCAGGACGCCGCGCTTGACGATGCCTCCCTTCTCACCCCACCCACCAACTCCTGCGTCGAACTGGCCGCGATGCCGGAGCCTAAGCGCCGCCGAGCGATTGCCGCATGGCTGCGCGAGCAGGGCATAGAGGTCACCCGCGAGGCCATTCGCGGTGTCGATAACCTGTGCACGCAGTGGCATGGACAAGGCGGTGTTGCGGTGAGCGCCGCCGCCGGCCACGAGGGTAGGGGAGAAAAGGTGGGCACAAGGTTGGAAGTCTTTCGCGTTGGTGGCACACTGTCACTATTGCCTCGGTCATCAAAGGAGCGCTCACGTGCACGACAATCATGATTCAGCCGTCCCGGCTCACCCTTACGGAGAGGACATCGAGAACGTCCTCGTCGCCGAAGACTCCCTCCAGGAACGCATCCAGGAGATGGCGGATCGCGTCTCCGAAAAGTACAGCAACGCTGAGGATGACCTCATCCTCGTATGTGTGCTCAAAGGTGCGGTATTCTTCCTCACTGACTTCGCCCGCAAGCTGACTATCCCCTCCCAGCTGGAGTTTATGGCCGTGTCTTCCTACGGCAATTCGGCCTCGTCCTCCGGAGTGGTGCGGATCCTCAAGGACCTGGACCGCGACATTGAGGGGCGCGACGTGGTGATTGTGGAGGACATCATCGACTCCGGCCTGACTCTGTCTTGGCTCATCCGCAACCTGCGAGGCCGCCAGCCACGTTCTCTGGAAGTGGTGACGCTGCTGCGCAAGCCGGAGGTTGTGAAGGCAGAGCTCGATCTCTTTGATGTTGGCTTCGACATCCCCAACGAGTTCGTTGTGGGCTATGGTCTGGATTTTGCTGAGCGCTACCGCGACCTGCCTTATGTGGGCACGCTGCGTCCGGCGGTCTACAGCAACGATTAAGTCCTTTTTCTTGTCCGGCGTTCCAGCCGCAACTGTGCAAGGTAGTTAATGAAAAACAAGAACATCATCCGCTATGGCTCCATCGCGGGCCTCGTCCTCATCCTGCTGTACGCGTTCACGTTCTTTACTAATGACGCCCGCAGCTTCAAACAGGTGGACACCTCGGTGGCCATGACGCAGCTGACGGAGAAGAACGTCGAGGAAGCGCAGATTGACGACCGCGAGCAGCAGCTGCGCCTCAAGCTCAAGAAACCGGTGACGGTGGAAGAGCAGGAGGGCATCGAGGAGGTCATTGCCAAGTATCCGGCTCGCGCCTCCGAGCAGGTCTTCAACGCGGTGAAGGATTCCGGTGCGGAGAAGTACGAGACGAAGGTCACGCAGGATTCCTTCATCGGTTCGATGGTCAGCTTCCTGCTGCCGATGCTGCTGCTCTTCGCGCTGTTGTTCTGGATGATGTCCCGCATGCAGCAGGGCGCTGGCGGCATGTTCGGTATCGGCGGCTCCAAGGCCAAGGAGCTGACCAAGGATATGCCGACGAATACCTTCGCGGATGTCGCCGGCGCGGATGAGGCCGTGGACGAGCTGCAGGAAATCAAAGACTTCCTCGATGACCCAGAGCGCTATCACGCGCTTGGCGCCAAGATTCCGCGCGGTGTGCTGCTCTACGGCCCTCCGGGTACTGGTAAGACTTTGCTGGCTCGCGCCGTCGCGGGTGAGGCGGGCGTGCCTTTCTACTCCATCTCCGGTTCTGACTTCGTGGAGATGTTCGTTGGCGTGGGTGCCTCCCGCGTGCGTGACCTGTTCAAGCAGGCCAAGGAAAATAGCCCCTGCATCATTTTCGTCGATGAGATTGACGCCGTGGGCCGCCAGCGTGGCTCCGGCACAGGCGGTGGCCACGACGAGCGCGAGCAGACCCTGAACCAGCTGCTCGTGGAGATGGACGGTTTCGGTGACCGCGAGGGCGTTATCCTCATCGCTGCCACCAACCGCCCGGACATCCTGGACCCGGCGCTGCTGCGCCCAGGCCGCTTTGACCGCCAGATTCCGGTGACCAACCCGGACTTGGCCGGCCGCGAGCAGATCCTGCGCGTGCATGCGAAGGACAAGCCGCTGGCCAAGGAAGTGGATGTGGCGCAGCTGGCTAAGCGTACTGCTGGTATGTCCGGCGCGGATTTGGCTAACGTGCTCAATGAGGCTGCCCTGCTCACCGCGCGTATCGGCGGCAACGTCATTACCTATGATGCGCTGGAGGAGGCCACCGACCGCGTCGTGGGCGGTCCGCGCCGCCAGGGCAAGATCATCTCCGAGCATGAGAAGAAGGTCACCGCCTATCACGAGGGCGGCCACACCTTGGCCGCGTGGGCGCTCAAGGATATTGAGCGCGTGTACAAGGTCACCATCCTGGCCCGCGGCCGCACCGGTGGCCACGCCATGACCTCGCAGGAAGATGACAAGGGCATGTACACCCGCGATGAGCTGTTCTCCCGCCTCGTCTTCGCCATGGGCGGCCGCGCGGCCGAGGAGCTCGTCTTCGGCGCGCCGACCACCGGTGCCTCCTCCGATATCGAGCACGCAACCAAGATTGCGCGTTCTATGCTGACGGAGTACGGCTTCTCCCCGGACCTGGGCACCGTCAAGTACGGCCAGGAGCAAGGCGATCCGTTCAGCCACTTGGGTGGCGGCGGGTCCATCGATTACTCCGATGCCGTGGCCGCCAAGATTGATGAGCAGATGGCCTACCTCCTCGACAGTGCGCACCGTCAGGCCTATGACATCCTGGCCGCGAACCGCGACTATCTGGACACGTTGGCTGAGATGCTCCTGGAGAAGGAGACTCTGCGCCGTCCGGACCTCGAGGGCATTTTCGAGGGCATTGAGCCGCGCGAGGCCTTCGAGGTTTTCCCGAACGAGGATGAGCGCTTCCCGCGCCAGGCCGGCCGTGAGCCGGTGAAGACTCCGGTGGAGTTGGCCAAGGAGCGCGGTGAGGAGCTTCCGAAGCGCATGACGCTTCTCGACGCCTCCCGTGCCGCCCGCGAGCGCCGCCTCGCCGCCCAGGAGAACGGTCAGCCCGCACCAAACACCACCTCGGAGGAAATTGGTTTCAGCTTTGGCCAGCATGCGGGTGACCTGGTGGACCCAGAGAAGGGCAACACC
Organism: Corynebacterium sp. BF-R-2; assembly: GCF_024586525.1. Taxonomy (NCBI): domain Bacteria; kingdom Bacillati; phylum Actinomycetota; class Actinomycetes; order Mycobacteriales; family Corynebacteriaceae; genus Corynebacterium; species Corynebacterium sp. BF-R-2. The sequence continues at coordinate 61,988 of NZ_JAMFTP010000006.1, forward strand.
TTCTTCGGCGACCCTGACAGCGCTGCTAGCTCCCACACTGCAACCGCCTCCGGCAGCGCAGCTCACCCTGAGACCGAGACTGTCACGGACCCAGCCGGCCGCGAGCAGGAGGTCCCTGAGGAGGAGCTCCGTGAGCAGCGCCGCGAGCACGCTAGGGGCTCCGGAAGCTCCCAGAGTGGCTTCAGCAACGACGAGACCCGTGTCATCCCGCGCGTGACGAAGGGCACCGAGTCGCGTCAGCCGCAGGCCGAGCCTGTGCGCCGCGGACGCCACGCCAAGCCCGAAGCCCAGGCAGGGCAGGCAGCCCAGGCAGGGCAGGCAGCCCAGGCAGGGCAGGCAGGCCAGGAAGCCCAGGCTGACAAAAACACAAGCGGCTGGGACGCTTCCGGTTGGGGAGCACCTGGCTGGGGCGAGCAGGAACACCGCAACAACCCGTACAAGGACGGTCGGAACAATGAGCGATAACATCCCAGCCACGCGCGACTTCGACCACGAGCGTGCCGAAGCGGCCGTGCGTGAACTGCTCATCGCCGTGGGCGAGGACCCTGACCGCGAGGGTCTGCGGGAGACCCCGGGCCGAGTGGCCCGCGCCTATGCTGAGGTCTTTGCAGGTCTGCACGAGGACCCCACAGAGGTTCTCCACAAGACCTTCGCGGAGGAGCACCAGGAGCTGGTTCTCGTGCGCGATATCCCTATTTACTCCACGTGCGAGCACCACCTCGTGCCCTTCTACGGCAAGGCACACATTGGTTATATCCCGGGCCCCGACGGCCACGTCACCGGCCTGTCCAAGCTGGCCCGCCTGGCGGACATGTACGCCAAGCGCCCGCAGGTCCAGGAGCGCCTCACCAGCCAGATCGCAGATGCCCTCGTGGAGGTGCTCCACGCCCAGTCCGTCATCGTGGTTATCGAGTGCGAGCACCTCTGCATGGCCATGCGCGGAATCCGCAAGCCGGGTGCGACCACGACGACGTCCGCGGTCCGCGGTGGATTCAAAAAGAACGCAGCCTCCCGCGCGGAGGTCATGAGCCTGATCAGGAGTTAACCCGCAATGGCAGTCAGTAACCTCACTGTCCCCGGCCGCACGGTGGTCATGGGAATCCTCAACGTCACGGAGGATTCCTTCTCTGACGGCGGGCGTTGGATCAACGTCGACGATGCCTTAAACCATGCTCACCACCTTGTGGCGTCGGGGGCGGACATGATCGATGTTGGTGGCGAGTCCACCCGCCCAGGCGCGGTGCGCGTGGCTGCTGAGGAGGAGGAGCGTCGCGTGGTTCCCGTCATCAAGGCGCTGCACGAGGAGGGGATTAAAACCTCGGTGGATACGATGCGGGCGTCGGTAGCCGCGGCGGCAGCCGAGGCCGGGGTGGACATGATCAATGATGTCTCCGGTGGCGCGGCTGACCCTGAGATGTACCACACCATGGCGGCCACGGGCCTGCCGGTCTGCCTCATGCACTGGCGCACCGTCCAGTTCGGCAGTGCAGCCGGCGTGGCCGACCATGGCGGGGATGTCGTGCGCGATGTCCATGAGTCCTTGGCCGCGCTTGCCGACGCCGCCCTCACCGCCGGCGTCAGCCACGACAACATCGTCGTCGACCCGGGGCTTGGTTTTGCCAAGTCTCCGCAGGATAACTGGGCGCTGCTCAAGGCCCTGCCAGAGTTCCTGCAGGGCGAGTTCCCGCTGCTCGTGGGCGCGTCCCGCAAGCGTTTCCTCGCCGCTATTAGGGAGGACCGCGGCGCTGAATCCAGCCCGCTCCTGGCAGACCCCGCCACCGCAGCCGTCACCGCCATCTCCGCGCAGATGGGCGCCTGGGGCGTGCGCGTGCACGAGGTGGATGTCTCGCGTGATGCTGTGGACGTGGCGGCCGCCTGGAACGCGGGCGCGGCCTATGCCGGTGGCGCGCATGCCTCCGGCAGCTACGCCAACGGTGCTGATGGTGGCACCGTGGTGTCGACATCCTTGGGGAGGGTTTAAAAGTGGCGGACCGCATCGAGCTCACCGGGTTGGAATGCTTTGGCTACCACGGCGTCTTCGAGGAAGAAAAGAAGACCGGCCAGCCCTTCATCGTGGACGTGACCTGCTGGTTGGACACCGCGGGCATCGAGGACGACCTGAACCGCACGGTGAATTACGCCGAGCTTGCCGACGTCACCGCACGCATCGTCGAAGGACCCTCCCGCGATCTCATCGAGACCGTGGCGGCCGAAGTCGCCGAGACCGCGATGCAGCGTTTCGAGATACTCCACGCCATTGAGGTGACCATCCACAAGCCGAAGGCGCCCATTCCGCGCACTTTTGCGGATGTGGCTGTGGTGGCACGCCGTTCCCGGAAACGGATGGCCGGCTAATGCGCGCGGTCCTGTCCATCGGCTCCAACATGGAGGATCGCCGCGCGCTCCTCCAGACCGTCTTCGACGAGTTCGCAGCAGAGACCGTGGCCGCCTCTCCGGTCTATGCCACCCCACCGTGGGGAGTGACAGACCAGGGAGATTTCCTCAACGCGGTGCTCATTGTGGACGTGGACTGCACTCCGCTTGAACTGCTGCGCCGCGGGCAGAAGTTAGAGGAGGCAGCCGAGCGCGTGCGTGTGCGGCGCTGGGGGCCGCGCACGTTGGACGTGGACATCGTGCAGATAGACGGCGTGACATCCGACGACCCGGAACTTACCCTGCCGCATCCTTATGCGCACCAGCGCGCCTTCGTGCTCGTGCCCTGGCTGGCCGCGGACCCGGAGGCAGAACTCAACGGCACCCCGGTGTGTGAACTCGTGGCTAACCTTGACAGCGATGACGTGGCCGCGGTGAAGGAAATGGAGTAGGGGATGACGAGGACGTCGATAAGCGCGCTCGTCGGTACGGCCCTGTTCGTGGCCGCAGCCGCCGCCATCCTCACGACCCGCTTTTATGGCTCCATGCTGGCCATTCCAGCCACCGTCTCGATTTCCTTGTGGGCCATGGCGGTGGTGTGCGTGCTATTGACCCTCAAGGTACGCAGCGCCAAGGACGATGATCACGGCATCGGACTGGATAACTCGCAGCTTAACCCCATGACCATTGCGCAGTTCCTGCTCGTGGGCAAAGCCTCCGCGTGGACCGGCGCGATTGTGGGCGGAGCCTACGCGGGAATGGCGGTCTATGTGGTGCCGCGCGCCGGCGAGCTCGTTGCGGCGGCCGGTGACCTGGCTGGGGTGGTGAGCTCTGCATTGGGTGGTGCGGCGATGTGCGTTGCCGGAGTGGTGTTGGAGCGACACTGCGAGGTGCCACCTCCAACTGACGGTGCACAGGCGGTAAGTTAGTGGGCATGACGAGCCCGCAGCATTCCCCCGAGCCCCCGCACGAGCCGGCCCCGGATAATCGCCCGACGTCCCAGTTTTCTGCGCAGCCGGACTCTCAGCCGCCCACGCCGGCGACGTCATCCCAGACCGAATCGAAGACGGATGCTGGGTCGATTGGTCTTATCGTTTTGGTCATCCTTGCGGTCATTGCCAGCCTGATCATGCTGATTTCGGGTTCGGCGAATGCTCTGAAGATCGCCTTGCTTGCCTCTCTCTGGGCGGCAGTCGTGGGCTTCTTCCTCGTGGTGCGCTACCGCCGCCAGGCCCAGGAGGCCACGGAGCTTCTGGCGGTCGAGCGCGCCCATACCGCCTCCACGCTGACAGCCTCTGGTTCTGCCACCGCTGATAACAGCGAGGTTCTCGCAGAAATCCGCTCTGAGCTCGAAGCCATCCGCACCCAGATTGAGGAGATCTCAGGCCGCGAGTGGGTCTACGAGCCCGCAGCCCTGTATGCGGAGGCTCGCCGCATCCAGGAGTTGGAGCGCAAGGCTGGTGGCGCCGGTGTAGACGAGCGCGGCGATGCATCTCAGGTGAACTTCACACAGAAGTCTGGCGGCGCGCCGTCTGCCGACGCCGTCGCGGGCCGCCTCGGCTCCCAGCCCACCCACCCAGTGAGCAACCCGCTGGACAACCTGCTGGCGGATAACGCGCGAAGCAATGCTCAGCAGCCTGCTCCGAAACCAGCCGCGAAGCCCGCTCCGAAACCCACTCCGAAGCCAGCCGAGCAGCCTGCCGCGAAGCCGGCCGGCCAGCAGGACACCCGCCCGGCCCCGTCTTCCTTCGGTGCACCGCACCCCTCTCAGGGGCGTCCCCCGGCTTTCCGTCCCGTGGGCGAGCCGCAGCCGAAACCGCAACCGAAACCGCAGGCTGCCCCGCACTCGCAGCCCAAGGCCGACAAGCCACAGGCGCGTACCGAGCAGAAGCCGCCGCAGCAGCCCCAGCCGAAACCACAGCCCAAGCCCCAGCCGAATGCGGTACCTCAGCCACAGCAGAAGGCACCGGAGTTCAAGACCGATAGCTTCCAGGCTGTGCGCTGGAACCAGGGTGCCGCAGGTACACAGCACATCAAGGAGGATGCGGGCCTCGCACAACAGCACCACCGCCACCGCAAGCCGGAAGCGCCCGCGCAACAGAGTCAGCTGGCGGAATCGAGCAGCCGCGGCCGCCGCCGCAGTGATGAGAAGCGGGAAGGCGCGGTCTCCGTTGCTGAGCTCATGGCGCGCAGCAAGCGCCGTGAGGAGCAGCAGAACACGGGCGACAAGAAGTAAATGCAGGCACCACGCATGCGGGTGGCGGTCTGGGGTAACTCCCGGGCTGGCCTTAATTTCGCGCGACGTTTGGAGTGGGCGGACCATACCATCGAACGCCTCGAGGACCCCACCCAGCTCTACCGCTTCGATGCGCTGATTCTCGCCGCGACGGCGAGGGAGCTGGAGGGGGCGGTCAGGGACGTCGCCAAGCACGTGCGGCCCAGGCAGATTGTTATCCACACCTCATTGCTGGCTGGTGTGGAGGCGCTCGATGATCTGGAAACGCGCGGGTGCCTGACGATTGCCGCAGCTCCCCTGGGTGACTCCTATGCGGTGGGCGCCCTCGATGAAGTTGCAGAGACCGTCATTGGGCTGCTGCTCTCGGAAATTCACCAGACTGCAGAAACGGTGCCAGAGGAACAGCGCGCCGAACGCGCGGCGCGGTTGTACTACGCGGAGATGCTCGGTGCGCTCTGTGCCTGGGCATCGATTAAGGCAAAGGTCATCGAAGACTTCGGGCATAGCGCCTTTGATCTTGATGCCGGCGACATCATTGCGGCCTATCCCGCCGCCGTGGAACTCGGTATGGCGCGCAACTACCGTGACGTTGCCCGCATGGTGGGCGAGCAGGAGAAGATTGAAGAACTGGAACTGTGGGCACTAGGAAAGGAAGCGCCGTGGCAGAACAACTCCTAGTGGAGGACATCGAGCGCATCCGCATGGTCGGCAGCGCCTACCGCAAGACGGGCAAGCGCGTGGTGCTCGTGCCTTTGGGGCGCGACATTCATGCCGGGCACCTAGCCCTCGTGAAGGCCGCACAGCGCGTACGCGGTGGCGTGGTTGTCGTCGTCGTTGACGACGGTACGGACATTACCGCTCTCGACAGTGTCGACGTGGTGTGGCGCTATGGCAAGCAGAGCCAGCGCACGCGGGTGATTGCACCCGATCACGGCATGGAAGACGTGAGCGCCGAGCTGACCCGCATTGTAGCGCTGACCTGTGCTTTGGGTCCCAGTGATGTGTTCATGGGGGAGAAGGATTACGAGCTGCTCGTGGCTACCCAGCAGGCTTTTACTGACCTCAATATTGGTGCGCGTGTACAGGGCGTGCCCTCGGTGCGCATGCCAGATGGCGTGGTGATGAGCCTGCGCAACGCTGACGTCGCACCCGAAGCACGTGAGCAAGCCAGCGCCTTGTCCGCGGCACTGACCGCCGGTGCGTACGCGGCGGAGTCTGGGGCCGAGGACGTTGTCCGCGTGGCCCACGAGGTGCTCACCGCCGCCGGCGTGGAGCCCGAGTACGTGGAGCTGCGCGGACGAGACCTGGGTGAGGCACCTGCAGAGGGCGATGCCCGCCTCTTTATTGCCGCCACCGTTGGTGGTGTGCGGCTCATCGATAACGCGGGCGTGCCGTTGGGGATTGGGTTCCGCAATCTGGAGCAGCGCGGATAAAAACCTGTGGTGTGCGTTACAACCGGCTAGGTTGTAAGGCATGAAGATTGGAATTTTGGGAGCCGGTGCCATCGGTGGATACTTTGGCGGAAAACTGAAAGCAGCGGGCCACGATGTCGCCTTCGTTGCTCGTGGTGAGACCTTGCGGGTGCTGGAGGAGACGGGCGTGACGCTCGTCGACGCCCACGCAGAGCCCACCACCACCGAGGTCATTAAAGTCCCAGCCGCGCGCACCTTTGCCGAGGTCAAGGAGCTCTTGGGTGGACTAGACGTGGCGATTATCGCGTCGAAGGCGCTGCCGGGTAACGAGACCTTTGGCAGCGCTGAGGATCGGCAGGCCCTGCAGGGTATCCCGGTGGTGACTACACACAACTCGGTGGAGATTCCGTATTTGGCGGCCGAGGAGTTCGGGGAAGAGAATATTCTTGCTGGTGTGGCACGCGTGTACGCCACCCGCTTGGGTCCGGCCCGGATCAAGCGCAATCCAGGGCCACTATCTCTGGCCTTTGGGCCGCTGAGTGCGGAGGCGCCGGAGTCGCTGCGTGACACTGGCCAGGAGCTGGCGGCGGCGCTGAAGGAAGCAGGTGCCTCCAGTAAATTCCACGACGCAGCGCTTGTCGACGTCTGGTCGAAAGCCATGTTCGTGACCTCCACCGGTACCTTGGGTGCCTTGGTGGATAAACCGATTGGGTATCTCTGCCAAGAAATCCCCGGGCAGCTGGAGGCCTTCATGAAGGAAGTCGAGGCGGCTGGCCGTGGCATGGGCGTGGAGCTGCCAGAGGACGTCGTGCAGCAAACTATGGAGTTCGCTCGCCAGCAGCACCCGGACAATACGTCGTCGATGCAGCGCGACATCAAAGAAGGCCTACCAAATGAACTTGACGCCCAGGTCGGAGCAATACGACGCATGGGCGCCAAGGCTGGGGTCACAACCCCGTTGTGGGACTTCGCGCAGGATGTGCTCGAAGCCCAGCTGCGCTCGTCCTAAGACGAGCGGGTTCTTTACTTAGAACCGATCTTGCCGTCCTTCTTCCAGACCACAACGACGGCCGGACGCGGGGTGGAGTTGCCACCGTCAGGCCAGTGCGAGGTGGCCTTCTCGAAGGTGGCGTCATCGGCCTCACCCGGGTGCTGAACGTTGACCATGACGCGGTCATCATCAACGATCGGGCCACAGGTCTCTGCGCCCGCCGGGACGGTGAGGAAGCACTTGAGCTCGCCGCGGGTTTCGCCATCAACGGTTACGGCGTACAGACCATCATTGGAGTCCAGCGCGTTGCCGTCAGTGGAAATCCACAGGTTGCCATGGCTATCGAAGGCCAGGTTATCCGGGCAGGAAATCGGGGAGACCTTCTCCTTGTCGAAACCACCGAAGTAGGTGTTGGCTTCCTTCGGGTCACCGCAGACCAGCAGGAGGTTCCAGGTGAACTTCTCACCGGCGTGGTCGTCCTCGATCTCCATGACGAGGCCGTTCTTGTTCTCCTTGACCGGAGCGTACTCCATCGGGTCTTCCTGGTTCTTCTTGGCGTTCTCACCAGTAGCACCACGGTACTTGTTGTTGGTCAGAGCAACGTAGACCTTGTCGTTGGCCGGGCTGACCTCAACGTCTTCTGGACGGTCCATCTTGGTGGCGCCAACCTTGTCGGCAGCCTCACGGGTGAAGACAGCAACTTCCTCAGCGGACATGCCATCAACGTGGGAATCGAACTTGTTGTTTTCGGTGTCGGAGGTCAGCAGCTTGACCCACTCACCGGAACCGTCGAAAGCGCCGTCCTCCGGCAGGACACCGGAGCCGTCGATCTCCTTCTCCGGAGAGTTGCCTTCCATCTTGGCCACGTACAGGGTGCCGTGGTCCAGAATGGACATGTTGTGCTTCAGATCGCCTTCCTTGTACTTCTTGGAGGAGACGAACTTGTAGATGTACTCGAAGCGGGAGTCATCACCGGAGTAGCACACCACGGTGCCGTCCTTGGTGATGTGGATGTTGCCGGCCTCGTGCTTGTAGCGGCCCACAGCGGTGTGCTTGACCGGGGTGGACTCCGGATCCAGCGGGTTGATCTCTACCAGCCAGCCGAAGCGGTTCGGCTCGTTCGGCTCCTTGGTGACGTCGAAGCGGTCATCGTACTTTTCCCACTTACGCTCAGACGGTCCTTCCTTGATGCCGAAACGCTTGAGGGACTCAGCAGCCTTCTCATCCTTGACGTCGCCACCAGCGAAGTACTGGTCGAAGTTCTCCTCGCCGGACAGCATGGTGTTCCACGGAGTCACGCCACCGGAGCAGTTGTTGAGGGTGCCGAGGACCTTCTCGCCCTTCTGGTCAGCGGAGGTCTTGACAAAGTCAGAGCCCTTCGCCGGACCAACCAAGGTAAACGGGGTGGTGGCGGTAATGCGACGGTTGAGCGGGCCGAACTCGCGCTTGAGCTCACCGGTGTCACCTACCTTGGAAACCTCGAGGATGGTGTGGCCGTGGCCAGCCCAACCAATCTTGACCTGCTCTTCGGTCGGGTTCTCCGGGTCATAATCTGGGAACATCATCGGCTCGGTGGTGTACTCGTGGGAGCACATGTAGATGAGGCGGTTCTTGTCATTCGGGTGCTCGATAAGACCAGCGAAGTCATTGTTGAAGCCGAACTGCTTCTCAGCGTCAGCAGCGGTCTGATTGTTGACGTCGAACTCCGGTGCGCCCTCGATAACCGGGTCGCCCCAAGCGATAAGAACGGACTGCTCGTAGCCCTTCGGGATGACAACTTCATCCTTCTCGTTCGGCTCGACCTTCTCGAAGTGCATGCCTTCGGCAGAGGTCAGCTTGATTTCGGACTCCTTGACCTCGGAGGTCTTGCCAGCGGTGCTGCTGCCAGCAGCAGCGGAATCTTCTTCACCCGGTGCAGCACATGCAGCCAGAGCAGAGGAGCCGCCAACGGCTACGACGGCAAGGCCACCGGCACGCAGTGCGGTACGGCGGGAGAACTGGTCACCGAAGTACGGGTTGTCGGAGGTGTTCTCGCACTCACCGAAGCAAGCGTTACCGCACTTGTAGGTGCAGGTAAGGGAGGAACGAGAAGAAGTGAACATGTTGGTCAAAAGGTTGCGGCCTTGCAGTGCCATGGTGTGCTCCAGAGGTCGTAAATATTGAGATGCGCAGAGATGTCGCGTCGGACGTCCTGAGTTAATCCTGTAAAGGTGGCTGTTTGCTTGACCTCGTATGACCATTGGGTGAACTCTCGATGAACCAGGATCGCGCCCCCTTGCGGGGATCGGCTACCCTAGACATTCGTGAGCGAGAAGAAGAATACTGAAGTTAACGACGTCCCAGAGCAGCTGCGCATTCGCCGCGAAAAGCGTGCCCGTTTACTGGAGTCCGGCACCGATGCCTACCCGGTGACCGTTGACCGCACGATCTCCATGAAGGAGCTACGTGAGAAGTACCAGGTGGTTGCCGAAGGCGAAGAACCCGCCGGTGCCGAAGGCGTGACCTATCTCAATGCTGGCGAGGAGACCGACGTTGAGGTTGCCATCGCTGGCCGCCTAATCTTTATGCGCAACACCGGCAAGCTGTGCTTTGCCACTTTGCAGGACGGAGATGGCACTCAGGTGCAGGCGATGCTCTCCCTGGCTGAGGTTGGTGAGGAGCGCCTTGCTGCCTGGAAGTCCGATGTTGACTTGGGTGACTTCATCTCCGTGCGCGGACGCGTCATTGCGTCTCGCCGCGGCGAGCTTTCGGTCATGGCATCGCAGTGGACCATGGCTGCTAAGTCCCTGCGCCCTCTGCCGGTGTCTTTCGCGGACATGAACGAGGAAACGCGCGTTCGCCAGCGCTACAACGATCTCATTGTGCGAGAGGAAGCTCGCAAGAACGCCATGACCCGCGTGAAGGTTATGCGTGCCCTGCGTAATTACCTGGAAGGCGAAGGCTTCGTGGAGATCGAAACCCCGATGCTGCAGACCATCCACGGTGGTGCCGCTGCCCGCCCGTTTGTGACGCACTCCAATGCTCTGGACATTGACTTGTACTTGCGCATCGCACCGGAGCTGTTCCTCAAGCGCGCCGTTGTCGGCGGCATCGACCGCGTTTTTGAGATCAACCGCAACTTCCGCAACGAGGGCGTCGACCGTTCGCACTCCCCGGAGTTCGCCATGCTGGAGACCTACGCGGCATGGGGCGATTACAACGACTGTGCTCGCACCACCCGCGAGTCCATCCAGGCCGTTGCTCGCGCCGTCTTTGGATCCACCACCGTCACCTTGGCCGACGGCACTGAGTACGACTTCGGCGGCGAAGAGTGGCCGGAGATTGAGATGTACCCCTCCCTCAATGAGGCTCTGCAGCGCAAGTTCCCGGGCCAGCCTGAGGTCACCATCGATACCGATGTGGACACGCTTAAGGGCATCGCAGACGTCATTGGTCTCGACGTTCCGAAGAACGGTGGCTGGGGCCACGGCAAGCTGGTTGAGGAAATTTGGGAGGTTCTCTGCGAGGACCAGCTCGAAGGCCCGATCTTTGTGAAGAACTTCCCGGTTGAAACCTCCCCGCTGACCCGTCAACACCGCTCTGAGCCGGGCGTGACTGAGAAGTGGGACCTCTACGTCCGTGGCTTCGAGCTGGCCACCGGCTACTCAGAGTTGGTTGACCCGGTCATCCAGCGCGAGCGCTTCGAGGATCAGGCTCGCCTGGCGGCCGGTGGCGATGAGGAAGCCATGGTTTTGGATGAGGACTTCCTCGCCGCCATGGAGCAGGGCATGCCGCCGACGGCCGGCACCGGCATGGGCGTTGACCGTCTGCTCATGGCCCTGACCGGCCTGGGTATCCGTGAGACCGTTCTCTTCCCGATTGTGAAGCCGGAAGCCTAAACCCACTCGATCAACACAGCCCGCGCACGCCGCCATCCTGGCTGCGCGGGATTTCTCATGCCCACGGCCTGTGGTTTCGGGTGCTTCATGTGGTGAGAGTCTGGGGCTATATTTGTTCCGATCAACGAAGACCTCACAGCAGCCGCCGGTTGTCAGACCTGATTTGTCAGGTATGTACATCCCGGCAGCCCAGGACAGGGAAAATGCGTCGATGTGCTGCATGGAGGCCGGAATCGTGGAACGATTCAGGTATGAAGAAGTTTCTCCCTATCCTCTCCATTGCGATGATCGCCTGCACGGCGGCGTCCTGCTCTTCTCCTGACGACACTGCCAGCGATGAGCCCCAATTCCACCAGACCTCCACTGCAGCCTCCCCGTCCTCCGACGCCACTGAGTCGTCGGAGGAGAGTCCGTCACCGACGACCTCTCAGGAAAAAGAGAAAGAAGACCCAGGGCTGCAGGAGCGAGACAAAGAAGCGTTCATTGCGACCAACCTGGGTCATGCGACCTCAAAAGTCTATGGAATCAGTAGTCCGGATGACCGCGTTGCCTGCACGGTTACTGAAGCTGGGGGAATGCTCGGGTGTAACGTTCTGTTTGCTGATCCGCCTTTGTACCCAGCAACCGGCCAGCCAGGCTGGCTGTCCAACGCCGTCAACTTCGATGAAGACAAAGGCTTCTATCCCACCATGACGCTGGGCGGTGATAACGCTGCTCCCACAACGCTTGAGGTGGGTAGCACAGTCACCATGAGTGGTGTGACCTTTGAAGCCACGAGCGCCGATGAGTTCACGGTGAAGATGGACGGTCATTACTTCACGGTTAAGGACCAGGGCCAGTATTACTCGGATACGTTTCCACCGGAGCCGGATTCGGCAGGTCGCTCTATCACCGGAACCATCTGTGGTGATGTAGGCAATGGCGAGTACGTCTATGCACAAGAGCACGGTACGGACTGTAAGAGGGCGATGGAAGTTGTTGATTACTACAAGAATTATGATTTCGCACCGATGGAAGGCGGCAGCCGCGGTTACCTCATGGAAGACGACTTCAGCTGCTCGTATAACGCGGATTCCGGCTGGCCCGACAAGCCAGAATACCGCTGGCTGCACTGCAGCATTGAGGATGCCGGTTCGGTCGTAGTCCTCGATTCGAATGCGCGCGAACTAATCTCAGCGCGGAGTTAAACAACTAAAACTGGCTGCGCGTCACCGTGAGTTCGTAGGAACCACTGGGCGTCGTAAAGCACAGCATCGAGGTGCCTTCAGGGATGGCGGCGGTGCTGTGCGGAACGAGCCGAATTGGCCCATGGGTGCGGATACACGGTGACGAGAGCTCCGCCGCGAGGAAGCTGCCCACGTTGCTCACCATCCAATTGTCCTCCTGCTGCCAGAAGCGGAGGAAATGGCGGTGCATGGCGGCATCATCGGGAGCGAGAGGAAAGTCGCCCGCACGGCCCGCCACGAGCTGCTCGCCTGGACGCACGACCGTACTGTCGCCGGCAGGGCTGGTGAGGAGGAGCTCCCGCTGCATCCGATGGGCCTTTCTCTAGCGGGCACGATAGTGCCTACCCTGCCATCTCCTCCGTACTGCCCGCTGGGATGTTGGGGAGTGTCACCCGAAGCATAGGTTTAACTCCTCGTGTGGAAACGCTGCACGGTGAGGAGTACGCTGGCTCTCCTGCATGCTCGCCGCTCTGGCGAGCTTCGTGTTTGTGGAAAGGTGTTGCTGGCCGCATGTCCGCCGAGATCCCCGCCAAGGTCATCATTAATCTCAGCATCCTCGTTTTGGGTGCCATGGTCATGATTCTCAATGAGACGTCACTGTCGGTGGCGTTGCCAACGATCATGGCAGACTTCGGCATCCCCGCCACCAGCGCACAGTGGCTGCTCACCGGCTTTATGCTGACCATGGCTGTGGTGATTCCTACGACCGGTTTCCTCATCGAAAGGCTCAGCACACGCCAGATTTTCTTGGTCTCGACGGGACTTTTCCTCGCCGGAACGGTGGTGGCGGCGCTGGCACCGAATTTCCTCATCCTGTTAGGTGGCCGTGTGCTTCAGGCGGGTGGTACCGCGCTCATGATTCCCACGCTCATGACCGTGGCCATGACCCTGGTGCCGGCGCAGCGCCGCGGCACAGTGATGGGAATTATCTCCGTTGTGATCTCGGTGGCGCCAGCGCTGGGGCCCACGGTCGGTGGCGCGATTCTTAACCGCTTTACCTGGCATGTCATCTTCTGGGCCATGGTTCCCCTCATGGCGCTCATCCTGCTGGCAGGCCTGTGGCGCCTCACCAACGTAGGGGAGAGCCGGGACGTGCCGCTCGATGGGTTTTCAGTGGTCTTGTCGGCCTTTGCCTTCGGCGGCCTGGTTTACGGTCTGTCGTCGATTGAGAAGATGCTCACGGGTGGCGCATGGACCGAGATCCTCATAAGCCTTGTGGGCGTTGTGGCGCTCATCGTGTTTATTCGGCGCCAGCAGCGTCTCTCACTCGATGACCGTGCGCTTATGGATCTGCGTCCCTTCCGGATCCGCAACTTCACGCTGGCCGTTATCATCCTGCTTATTTCCTTCGGCCTCATGCTCGGTATGGTCACCGTCCTGCCGATATACCTGCAGACCACGCTGGGAGCCACGGCGTTCGCCACCGGGCTTGCGGTCATGCCAGGTGGCATCATTCAGGCCTTTTTGTCGCCGATTGTGGGCCGGGTCTTTGACTCCTATGGACCGCGTCCGCTCACGATTCCAGGCTCGCTGTTCATGGTGGTGAGCCTCTGGCTCATGGCGACGTTGGGAGAGTCCTCAACGCTGTGGATGGTCGTGGGCATGCACGTGCTCTTTTCCCTGGGCATGTGCCTGATGATGACCCCGCTTATGACGACCGCGTTGTCCTCGCTGCCGGAGAAACTCTACTCGCACGGTTCGGCCATCATGAACACCTTCCAGCAATTAGCCGGTGCGATGGGCACGGCCTTCCTCGTGGTCTTCCTTACTCGCGGCACGGTTGCGGGCGCGGAAGCCGGAATGAATGCCGCCGCTGCCACAGCCCAGGGAACGCACTGGGCCTTCCTCTTCGCTGGGATCGCAGGTATCGCAATTGCGGTGCTGTCCCCGCTGCTCAAGCGCGTGGATTAACCGCGTGAATTGATTGCGCGTGACTAACAGATAGGCAGGCGCAGTCGCGCCTCTTCGGCGTCCTCACCCCACACGAGGACGGCTGCGGCGGAGTCCTCAGCAGCCATGTAGAACAACGGCTCCTCGTCCGACACGTCATAGCTGTGGACGGAGCAACGCCCGTTGGAGAGCTCCTGTGCGCCCTGCGCAGGGCCGGCCGCATCGCGCTCAGCGGTACCGGCGTAGCCTGCTACCGAATACGTCACCCCGTCGCCCGAGCAGGTGATTTTGGCGGTCTGGGATTCTTCCGGTTCGCGCGATTCGCACGTTGTGTCTTCAACGCCGCTGCCACCAGGGCGAGGGCTGAGGAGGGCCGGGTGGGCGTCGACAAGCGCTTGCTCCTCCTCGGACCACGCGGCGCGGCCCGTGAAGAACCACGCGAGGCCTGCGATGATGACCAAGGCGGCAGCACCAGCGCCGAGGCCGAGGAGGAGCGTGGGGGAGGACTTCTTCTGCGGCGTATCAGAGTGCGGGACCACCTGCTGTACTGGTTCGGGTGCAGGTTGGGCTATAGGCTGCGCGATATCCTGCTGAGGTGCGGCGTTGTGGGTGCGCAGGGCCTCAACGATGGCCGTGGCAGTAGGGTAGGCCGCATCGGCGCGGAAGGCTGGGTAGGCGGCAGACAGCAGCTGGGCACAACGCGCGATGACCTCCTCCGCGGTCGTCCGCGAGCTTTCCTGCGCACCCGCCGGGCCGACCGTGGCGAAGAAAGCAGTGGAGCGGTGATCCGTCAGAATGATGCGCCGCGGGTTCAGCGCCCGCAGGGCATAAGCAGCACGGTTGCGGTGGATGAGGAAGTCCACGGCGTCCGCCAGCGGCGCGAAGATGGCCAGGGCCTCCTCCCGGGAGAGGTGGCGTGCACCAACCCCAGAGCCGGTGAAATCCGCCAGCAGCTCGCCCGGCAGACAGCGGCGCACGAAAAATTCCTGCCCATTGTTCATCGTGCCCGTACCCACGATGGGCGCGATGGCGCTGTGCTCAAGCTGACCGGCCACGCTGGCCTTACGCAGCACCCCTCGGTGCTCGGGAGAGAAGATCTCCACGAGCAGTTGCTCCTTGGAGGGATCCTCAACGAGGAAGAGCGTGGAACCAGCACCCTGGTCCAGGATGGCTAGTTCACGAAGCTGGTGCTGGGATGTAAAAAACTCGGGAAGCGTGGTCACGGTGGGAGAGATTCCTTTGGCGTTGAGGTGGACTGGTCATCAGTTTAAGGGACACCGCCTCCTATCACGTCGCCCCCAAGCACGTCATTTAGCAGAGGGGGAGACTGAGGCGGTCTTCCTTGGCATTCGCGCCTGCGATGACGAAGGCGAAGCGTGCGGACACCCCGGTGGGGTACACGCCCCACGTTCCGGGCTGCCCGGGGATTTCGGCGGAGGTGACGGTGCAGGCTTCGCTGGTGAGTTCCTCCACGGTCCCCGGCACAATGGTGTCGCGGTCGTCCTCGGTGCCAAAGTCAGCGCCGACAAGAGTGAGGTCCTCGCTCTCACAGATGATGCGGGCGCGCTGGCCGGCCTCAGGCTCGGCGGAGTAGCAGTCGAGGTTGCGCCAAGGTGCACGGCCGGGATTCTCGGGGAAGATGAGGGGGAATTCTCGAGCGAGGACGTCTTCTTCGGCGTCCCACCCGGCGCCGCGCAGTGCGAGGCTACCGACCACGCTAAGGACCATGAGCACTCCGGCCAGGACCGCAGCGAGGATGATGTGGTTGCGGCGTAGAGACCAGCGAGGAGACTCGTCGCGAGCATCCGGGGCGGGGGAGGCAACGTCTTTCGAAGGATCGATAGCAGGCGGCGTATCCGCGGAGCCCGGCACGGTGACTTCGTGAGGGGCTGGAGCATTCTCCTGTGATGGCGCGAGTTCGGCGGTTCCTGCCACGGTGGCGAGAGCGTCGAGCATCTCGGTGGAGCTGGCAAAACGCTTCTGTGGCTCGGGGTGCAGCGCGGTGGCGAAGAAGGAGTTGAGGCTGGGTGCGAGGGGCCCGTCACTTGGCGCAAGGTTGTCCGGAGTCAAGTCCGGAATGACGCGGCTATGCGCCCACTGTTGCGGGCTCGTGGTGCGGCGCAGGTTAACCAAGGTGAGCATTTCCAACGCAATGAGCGCGAGCGAATAGCGGTCACTTGCTGCGGTGGGCTGCGGGGGTGACTGGGCCAGCTGCGTGGGGTAGAGCTCCGGCGCCATGTAGGCGTCCGTGCCTACCCGAAGGCCCTCCCGGGTCATGCGGGTGGTGTCCTCATTAATGGCGATGCCGAAATCCGCAAGCATGACATCGCCGGGCTCCTCGCAATCATCCGCGATGATGTTGGCGGGCTTAATATCGCGGTGAATGACCGGGGAGGGCAGCTGTGCCAAATAATCGAGGGCCTGCGCAATAGGGGTCAGCAGCCGCACTGTCTGCTCCACCGTGAACTTGGAGCCTTCCATAATGCGGCGGTTAATGTGCGCTTCCAAACTGGGGCCACGCAGGAACTTCATGACGAAGTAGGGCACGCCGCCGGGGGTGACATCGCCATCATAAATCGGCACGATGGCCGGATGGTCCAGCGCCGCAACGGTGCGCATCTCCGACATGAACCGCCCTACTTCCTCATCATCCCCGGCGGCGTGCTGGGCAATGACTTTGATGGCCACCTCACGGTCAAGGCTCTCCTTGCGGGCAAAAACAATGGTGCCCATTCCGCCCGCACCGATTTGATGAAACTGCGAATAACCTTTGGCGGTGAGTTCAGGCTCAAGGTCCAGAGGCAGGCCGGAGGCTGTGGGCTGCGAGTTCATGTCTAGGCCGCCACGATGATGGGCTGGCGGATGATGAAAGGCTCATAGCCGGCCTGGCGGATGGTGATCTCCGCGGTGAATTCTCCCGGCTCCAGCAGGGAAGCGGCCAAGGTGCATACGCCGAAATTGCAGCTCAATGTGCTTTGCGTGGACTCATCGAGGTGGTTGTGTCCCTCGCTGTCAAGGAGAGCAACGTGCCATTCGGCGTTGTTTTCCAAGTCTGCTTCATTATTGCTGAGATTCATTGCCTGTGCGTTGAGCACGAAGACACCGCCGACTGCCCACTGCAGCACGCCGGTCGGCGCTGAACCGCTCACCGCGCCGTCGTATCCGGTGTTGTCCACCTCCGCGCGCAGCGAGCGGTAGCCGAACTCTTCCAGTTCGGAGTAGTTCGCAACGATTTCGTCCACGGGCCCTGGGCCGGGTGTCTTGGGGGTGATGAGGTAGGAACCATTGTCTTGGCGCAGGTGGAGCCCGGTAGGCTCTGCGCTTTCCGACGCCTCCCCCGCCACCGTCAGCACCGCCTCTGAACGTTGCGTGGTGCCATTCACCGTGAATTTCGGAGCGTCCTCAGCAGCGTCCTTGCTCGCCGAGCACGCAGAGAGCGTGATGAGCGCGAGACCCAGTGCGGCGAGAGCGCGCAGGGAGAACGAGGCGAGCATAGGGCGGATAAATCCTTGCAGAGTCGAGGAAAATAGAATCAGACAAAGAGTATCAGCCCCATACAGGGGGCTAGGGCGTAATTAAGAAGATAGAGATGAATTGTTATGAAAGGTGTGCATAATACTGGGGGTGGGCCGCAGCAAACTGGGCCAACACGATGCGCCACGAAATCTTCTGCCCCGGCTGGAACTGGGGAACGCCGAGCTTCTGCAAGGTTTCAGCCAATGTTTGAATTTTGCGCTCGACCTTTTTCTCTGTCCACTCGAGAGCCTCAGCCAGTTCGCGCTGGGTTCCCACGACAACGCGTGGCTCGGCCGCTGGGTTGTCCACGAGAGGCTGGGCTAAAGCCTTCAGAAGGAGGCACTGCTCCTCATTGGGTTCGAAGACATGCGTGGTGAACGGGCCATCCGGCGGCAGGCTGGGTTCTGGGCTGCGCAGCGGCTGCATCACGGTGAGCTCGCACTCATAGCTCATCGTTGCGGTGGAGAAGTACACCGTGGAGGTGCCCGGATGCAACACCTCTATACTGCCCGGGCTCAGCACCGTGCGGCCATAACCGCAGGCAGCCGGCGGTTGAATGGTGGCGGCGATGAAACTGCCAACGTTTTTCAGGAACCACTGTGAGCCGTTGGACCACACCTGCAAGAACGTGCGGTGCATAGCTGGGTCATCGGAGGCGAGCAGGATATCGCCTTGGCGGCCCAGTGTGGCGGACTCGCTGACAGTAAGAAGCTGCGAGTGGCCAATCAAATCGTCGACAAGCAAGGAGCCGTGCTGCGGCTGTGGCTGAGGCTGTGGCATGGCTCCTCCCTTCACGTGTGAACAGTGATAACTAGGACTGTAGTTTACTGCACTGAGTGGGAGGCGTCGCAGACGTCCACGAGAGAGTTCCTTATGCGAAAAGAAACAAACGGTGAAGACTCGGTCGAGGGAAAGGGGCGACGCCGTGAGTGATAGGGCGTGAGTGATAAGGAAAGAGGAACGGGAAACAAGCTCCACACCGCTTCCCGAACCAGCATCGACGATAGTAGCAAGCTCGCGGGCGATTCTCCTAGCTCTAGGGAGAAATCCCCCGGAAGGCCTCTCTGTGAGGCGATGCCCTTTCACTCCTGTTCGCTACCGGCGTACAGTGCCGTGAGCTGGGAAAATGAGGGTTGGGGTGGGATGTTGCCGAAAATCGTGAATGGAGTGTCGGCCCCGCGCGTTAGAGTGGATGACACATTAACAGCGAAAGGTAAGAGGTCATGTTCGAGAGGTTTACTGACCGTGCTCGCCGCGTCATCGTGTTGGCGCAGGAAGAAGCACGCATGCTCAACCACAATTACATCGGCACCGAGCACATCCTCCTGGGGCTTATCCATGAGGGTGAGGGCGTTGCTGCCAAGGCCCTGGAGTCCATGGGCATCTCGCTGGAGGACGTCCGCCGTGAGGTGGAAGAGATCATCGGCCAGGGTTCCCAGCCGCACACTGGTCACATCCCGTTTACCCCGCGCGCCAAGAAGGTCCTTGAGCTCTCCTTGCGTGAGGGTCTGCAGATGGGGCACAAGTACATTGGCACCGAGTTCCTGCTTCTCGGCCTCATCCGTGAGGGCGATGGCGTGGCCGCCCAGGTCCTGACCAAGCTGGGCGCTGACCTGCCGCGCGTGCGTCAGCAGGTTATCCAGCTGCTCTCCGGTTATGAGGGTGGTGAAGGCGAAGGCGGTGGCCAGTCCCAGGGCGGCCCCGGCCCGGTGGGAGCCGGTGCTGGTGCTGGCGCTGGACAGGGTGGCCGCGGTGGTTCTGGTGGCTCCGGCGAGCGTTCCAATTCGCTGGTTCTGGACCAGTTCGGTCGCAATCTCACCCAGGCTGCCAAGGATGGCAAGCTGGACCCGGTGGTCGGCCGTGATTCCGAGATTGAGCGCATCATGCAGGTGCTTTCCCGTCGCACCAAGAACAACCCGGTGCTCATCGGTGAGCCTGGTGTGGGTAAGACCGCCGTGGTTGAGGGCTTGGCTCTCGACATTGTTAATGGCAAGGTCCCGGAGACCCTCAAGGACAAGCAGCTGTACTCGCTTGACCTGGGTTCCCTCGTCGCCGGCTCCCGCTACCGAGGTGACTTTGAGGAGCGCCTGAAGAAGGTGCTCAAGGAGATCAACCAGCGCGGAGACATCATCCTCTTCATCGATGAGATCCACACCCTCGTGGGTGCTGGTGCTGCCGAGGGCGCTATCGATGCCGCTTCGCTGTTGAAGCCGAAGCTTGCCCGCGGTGAGCTGCAGACCATCGGTGCCACCACCCTGGATGAGTACCGCAAGCACATTGAGAAGGATGCCGCCCTCGAGCGCCGTTTCCAGCCGGTCAAGGTTGATGAACCTTCCCTCGATGACACCATCCTGATCCTCAAGGGCCTGCGCGATAAGTACGAGGCACATCACCGCGTCTCCTACACTGATGAAGCCCTCAAGGCAGCGGCATCCTTGTCGGACCGCTACATCAACGATCGCTTCCTGCCGGACAAGGCCGTGGACCTCCTCGATGAGGCCGGTGCCCGCATGCGTATTAAGCGCATGACTGCTCCTGAGGGTCTGCGTGAGGTCGATGACCGCATTGCTGAGGTCCGCAAGGAAAAGGAAGCCGCGATCGACGCTCAGGACTTCGAGAAGGCCGCTGGCCTTCGCGATCAGGAACGCAAGCTCGGCGAAGAGCGCGCGGAGAAGGAAAAGCAGTGGCGCTCCGGTGACCTTGAGGAAATCGCCGAGGTTGGTGAAGAGCAGATCGCTGAGGTCCTGGCACACTGGACCGGCATCCCGGTGCTCAAACTCACCGAGAAGGAATCCAACCGCCTCCTCAACATGGAGGAAGAGCTGCACAAGCGCATCATTGGTCAGGACGAGGCCGTCAAGGCCGTATCCCGCGCTATCCGCCGCACCCGTGCAGGTTTGAAGGATCCGCGCCGCCCGTCTGGTTCCTTCATCTTTGCCGGCCCGTCCGGTGTGGGTAAGACGGAGCTGTCGAAGTCTCTGGCTAACTTCCTCTTCGGTTCGGATGATGACCTCATCCAGATCGATATGGGTGAGTTCCATGATCGCTTCACCGCCTCCCGTCTCTTCGGTGCTCCTCCGGGATACGTTGGCTATGAAGAGGGCGGTCAGCTGACTGAGAAGGTCCGCCGTAAGCCGTTCTCCGTCGTCCTGTTCGACGAGATTGAGAAGGCCCACAAGGAGATTTACAACACCCTTCTGCAGGTCCTTGAGGATGGCCGCCTGACCGATGGTCAGGGCCGCAACGTGGACTTCAAGAACACGGTGCTTATCTTCACCTCGAACCTGGGTACCCAGGACATTTCGAAGGCCGTGGGCTTGGGCTTTAGTGGCTCTTCCGAGACCGATTCGGATGCGCAGTACGAGCGCATGAAGAACAAGGTTAACGATGAGCTGAAGAAGCACTTCCGTCCTGAGTTCCTCAACCGTATCGATGAGATCGTGGTCTTCCACCAGCTCACTCAGGAGCAGATTGTGGAGATGGTTGAGCTGCTCATCGGCCGTGTGGAAAAGCAGCTGTCTGACCGTGACATGGGAATCGAGCTCACGCAGAAGGCTAAGGATCTGCTGGCCAAGCGTGGCTTCGACCCAGTCCTCGGTGCACGTCCGCTGCGCCGCACCATTCAGCGCGAGATTGAGGATCAGCTCTCTGAGAAGATCCTCTACGGCGAAATCGGTGCCGGTGAAATCATCACCGTGGACGTTGAGGGCTGGGACGGCGAGTCCAAGGACAACTCTGCGGCGACGTTCACCTTCACCCCGCGCCCGCGTCCGCTGCCGGAAGGCACCTTCGATGAGGAGCTCGAGGACCTGGAGGACACCGTCGTGCGTGAGGCTGATGAGGAAGCCTCCTCGGATGAGCCGGATACCATCAGCCCGGATGTCCTCGGGGAGTCTGGCAGCGATTCCGCTGACGAGTCCCACAACGATGATGGCGATGACGGCAACCCGCCGCCGGCAGGCGCCGGTGCTGGCCAGCCGCTCTAAGCGCTGACTCCGGCCCAGCCACTGGGCCCATGAGGACTAGCCCCGAACCGCATGCGTGTGAAACCACGTGCGGTTCGGGGCTTGCTGTGCGTGACCTTCACGGAGCGGCACGCCCCCAGTCCACTACTAGAACTGAATCAGCACACCGTCTCGTGAGATTCGTGCTCCGGGTGCTCAATCTGGATGGTGGAGTGCTCGATTCCAAGTTCGCGCAGGGCGTGCTGGGCGGCGTCCAACAGTGGGCCGGTGTCGACGGTGCCGTCACGCACGATGTGCACGGTCGTGAGCACGCTTACGCCATCCAGGCTCCACAGGTGTAGGTCGTGGATGTCGGCAACGCCCTCGACCTGCCGCAGCGCGGGCTCGATCGCGCTGGCGTCGAAGCCCGCCGGAACCTGCTCGAGCAGCACGCTCGCCGACAGCCGCATGAGTTGCCATGCGCGCGGCAGCACCATCGCCGCAATGACCAGCGAGGCGATCACGTCCGCAGCCACGAACCCGGTGGTCAGCACCACGATGCCCGCCACGATCACTGCCACCGAGCCGAGCATATCGACCAGCACGTGTAAGAACGCGCCCTCCACGTTGATCGAGGATTCGCGGTGGCGGTGCAGCACCCACGCCGATAGAGCATTCGCCACCAGGCCGATCACCGCGATGATCAGCATCGTTTTTCCCTGTACTTCGGCCGGGCTCTGCAGTCGGCGAACCGCCTCGACGACAATCCACACCGAGATCACCAGCACCATTACCGCGTTCGCCAGCGCCGCCAGCACCTCCACCCGCCGGTAGCCGTAGGTGGCCTGGGCTGATGCGTGGCGGCGCCCCACCAACACCGCTAGTACCGCAATGATTAATCCAGCGGCGTCAGAAAGCATGTGCATAGCATCCGCCATCAACGCCATTGAGCCCGCCAACCAGCCGCCGATGAGCTCCGCGAAGAAGACGGTGCCGGTAATGCTGAGCGCAATGAGGAGCGCGCGCAGCGGCGTGCTGGAGTGATCGTGATCGTGGTGCTCGTGTGCCATGCACTCAGCCTATCGCCACTGATGCTTATTGACAAGAAAATGAAAAAGGATGGCGGCTGGTAAAAGCGCGCGTTCTAGCCCTACTTGGCCACGCCGAGGTCTACCAGTGATTTCTTTGCCACCTCAGGGTCATCACTCTTGATCATGTACTCAACGATTCCCTTATCCTCAGGGAGGATTTCCTGAACAGTGAAGATGGCTTCCAATCGCTGTGCCTTGAATGTGGAACCGCGCGTTGATTCTGC
Source organism: Corynebacterium sp. BF-R-2 (assembly GCF_024586525.1). Classification (NCBI taxonomy): domain Bacteria; kingdom Bacillati; phylum Actinomycetota; class Actinomycetes; order Mycobacteriales; family Corynebacteriaceae; genus Corynebacterium; species Corynebacterium sp. BF-R-2. The sequence continues at coordinate 84,769 of NZ_JAMFTP010000006.1, forward strand.
TGAAATTTCAGCGGCGTCCAAGACGGGCTTACCGTCACGGACAGCGGCGGTGGCGGCTGGGTCATCGGTGAAGACTACGTAACCAACCTCAGGTGCTTTCGTAGTATCTACGGAACAGTTGGTGCCCTTCGCTTCTGGGGCAGGGGAGTTATCCGCGCCGTAGTAGCTGAACACAACTTCATAATCCATGCAGGCACGCACGAAGTCAGCAATCGGCTCGGGTGCTTGGTCGGCGGAGGTGAGGTCGCTTTGAGCGTCGCCAGCAGTATCGCCACCGGCCGTGTCGGCGGTGTCACCGTTGGCAGCCCCAGAATCGGCAGGTGCTTCAGCGGCGGGCTGCGCAGGAGCGGCTGAATCCTCAGATTTGTCACCAAAGAGGGCGTCCTTTGCTGCCACGTACCCAATCGCTACCACCACGATGACCGCGATCACGAGCGGAAGGAGCAACAGCTGCTTCTTTACACTGAGGCCTTGCTTTGAGTCATTGGAGTGGGTGCCTGTGGTTCCCGCGGTGGGGTTCGACGAGGGTGAGGCGGTGCCCGATGTATTTTGCGAAGCCGCGCCTGGGTCTAATAGAGAGCCATGCTTAATGAAATGGCGGTAGCCATCATCCGCAATTAACTGGCCCTCTTCGATGTGTGAGGTGTCTTCTACCCCGTTAAAGTGGTCGGGCGAACCCGGGTATGCAAGTCGGCTCATTATTCAGTCCACCACCGTGGATCAATATCGGAATACAGGGAACGCATCGACTCAACATGCTCTTCCAAGCTGGTGTGCTTGATGCGGTGCTTATTGTCTTTCCATCGTTGAAAAAGTTCCTCCGATGACACCGCGCGCGAGGCCTCCGTCCGTGCTTCACGGCCCGCGGTCAGAGCCCATTGAGCGGCAAAGCGCATGCGTTGCGCGGCCTTTTCCGTGAACCCGCTCCATACTTTGTACGTGTTATAGAGTTGAGCTACGAGGGCCCAGCCACCCTTGTAGGGCAGAACGATGACGTTACCGAGGTTGTCGAGCTCTAGGAACTCAAAATGAGAGGGATCCTTTTTGTTGGCGGTCACGAGGATCCTGCGGTTGGTGATAAACGCGGCGCCATCCACCCCACTTGCTTTCGTAGCGGCGGCTTCCAGCACAATCTCGTCGACACCAAGGCCTTCTACGACGGCTACGGCGGCAGCGTGCACAATCTCGGAATCGCCAGCACGTTTAAGTGCAGCGCCGAGATCTGGCCGGTCTGTCAATGCAATTTGGGGTCCTGTCATGCACACGAGACTAACAACACATCAAAAAAGATGACTGTGTGTGACGTCATATGACGCTAGTCACTCCCCAATATTGGGGTGAGGGACGGGGTGCCGCGGAACCACGTTAGGAAGCTCGGTACTTTGTGAGGGTATGAGCTCAACGTTCACGCCAGCAAAGTTTGATGATACTTGGATCTACCGCCTTACAAAGTTCCCGTGGCCGGAACCGGCGCCGAGCAAAGATGAAGTGCGCCGCCACTCTTGGGGAATGACGTACAAGAGCAATAAGGCGTTTGCGACCCCGCTAGGGGTTGAGGACATCAACGCAAGGGCGGCCAAGTACTACAAAGCATCTCTCGAGGAAAACTGGGGGGTCACTGGTGCACAGGAAGCGCACCAGGCTATTGACGTCTTGCTCGAAGGCAGTCAGCACGTGGAAAATGACCTTATTTTACCGCTCGCATACGCCGTGAAGGATGTTCCAGAGCAGGAACTTGCTGCAGCAATTGAGGAAAGGGTCGAGTTTCTCAAAGACTTCTTTGTTGCCCAAGGCGTGGATCCGCGTCGGGGAGAACATAAGTTCCGTTACCTCGTACGGATGTTGCGCTCCGAAAGCTTTGCCAAGACAGCGGCCCCAGCATTGCCCACCACCACTCGCGCATGGGACATTATCCGGATTCATAACGTCGGTGGACCGGCAACGGAGCTGGGATGGATCTCTCCAGAAGAGTTCCTTCAGATTTCAGATAAGGCCGTGGCGGCCCTGCAGCGCTACTTTGTGTCGTGGGCTGACGTAGCCGCAAGTTTCTGGTGGGGGCGAATGATCTGGGCAAGTGACGGTGAACCCGACGTTGCCGCTGCGATGAAGGACCAATCGCAACGGCTCACTGAGCTGCTCGCACACAGTGATTCGCCTTGGGTGCGCGTGCCTTTGCATGACATCGTGGCTGAAGAGCCTTTCTCGTCCTTGGACGGTCTACATTAGCCAGCTGCTGTCATTGTCCGAGCGACTGTGGCAGCCGCGGGAGAGAGGCGCGAACGGAGCCGAGAGCCGCCTTCACGTTCTGGGACCTTTTGTGATTGACGTGTACTTTTACAGAACTAGGGCTTAGGAAATCTGGCAGTTCGTTGGTGCGGGGACGTCCTTGAAGCGATCGATGAGGTAATTCGTGCCGTGCAGAAGCGAACGAACCGTTGGCGCGGCGTGGTTAGTGCCGGAACCAGGACGCACGTTGACGGCGCGGGCATTCTCAAACTGGACGGTGCCGCCAGCCGCACAAAAATCGCGGGCCATGGTTCGTGCCTGCTGGTAGGGAATGATGTCATCGGTGGGGGAATTCATGACCAGCATCGGGGCGTTGAGTGCATGTTGGCCCAAGCGTTGCTCGCGCATCATGCGTGAGGCCGCCGGCTTGCGGCGCAGCAGTTCAGCGAAAGTTTCGCCGCTTTCCGTGAGTTCGCTGGTGCGGATATTTCCCCAGGTGGACATGGACTCGCGGATGCAGAAGGTCTCGGCATCAGTGAGGAACTCACGGCCGCGTGGGTTTAACTCGTCGATGATCTCGTGGGAAAAGGCTGTGCTGCGTGCTGCAAAACCGTTGATGGCATAGCCCAAGACGTGGACAAGGGCAGAGCCATCGACGGCATTCATCACCTCGAAGAGGTCTGCTGGCGGCGCGCCCGCGAACGAGCCCTTGACGTTGAGCTCGGGGGCGTAGGTGGCCGCGTACTCGCCGGCGGCCGCCGCTGCGCCGCCGCCTTGGGAATAACCGGCGAAGCCGACAGGTGCGGAGGCAGGTGCGCCGGCGAGCTTGAGACCTGCGCGGGCGGCGTCAAGAACGGCGTGGGCCTCTTCAACGTTGTTGACATAGGAGTGGTGGCCCGGGGTGCCGAGCCCGATGTAATCCGTAACCACAACGCGTACGCCCTGGGTCGTGGCGTACTCGTACACGCGCCCGGCCGCGGCCTCGTAGCCCTGGTCAAAGCGGCTACCGTCGGTGCCGGCGCGCACACGTGACGGCGCGCAGTGGTCACCAGCACCGCGGGTGCCTGGCGCATACACGACGGTGGGGCGTTCACCCGGCCCATTCCACGGAGCCTTCGGCTCAAGAACCATACCGGTGACCGTGGTAGGGGAGCCGTTCATGAGAGTGGAGGCATAGGAGATCGTCGTTGCGGTGACGCCCGGTAGCTCTTCCGTAGCGTCCGCGTGTACGCTGCCCGGTGGAGCCGCCTGGGCTGCAGGGGCGGCGATAGCGATGCTAGCGGCGGTGAACACAACCGCCATCAAGGATTTCATTCTCACGAGGTTGAGAGTAACCCTTACGGCGATGCTGCGCATCCGCGCTATGCTATGCGGCATGGGAATTTACTATCGCAAGCGGAAGAAGACCGGCAAGAATAGCTGGATTAATGTCTCTGGCTCTGGTGCTTCGATGTCGACGAAAGTCGGTCCAGTGACGTTTAACTCCCGCGGCGGCATGTGGGTCAACCTTCCCGGCGGCCTCAACTTCCGGGGGCGTTGGCGCTAATGAGTTCTCGCCCCAGCACCGACTATATCCGGATGGGGTATGAGGCTGACGTTGTCCTGCGTTTGGGCATGATGCTGATGGGCGCAGGTACGTCGGGCTACCGTGTGCTGCGCGGCATGAAACGTGCTGCCCGCGCGCTGGGCTTCGACCGGCTCGATGCTGACGTTGGCGTCACCCAGATCACCTGTACCTTTCACCGCGGCCGCGACTTTCGTACCGTGGTGGCTCAGCAGCACTCCCCGGCTGTCGATGCCTCACGCATCGAGGCCCTTGAGGACCTTACGCACAACCGCCTGTATTCAGGGATTACTGCTGAAGAGCTCAGCGCAATGCTGGATGCCATCGAGTCCACCGTGATCAAACGGTGGAACCGCTGGTTGCTAGCCTGCGCGGCGGCAGTTGCCTGTGCATCCTTTGCCGTGCTCAATTACTTCACCGTCTATGCGGTTTTCCTCGTCGCCCTAGCGGCCTTCTGTGGTCAGTTGACCCGCGCCTCACTGCACCACAAACACGTGCACCAGCTGGGCTGCATTGTGGCGGGCGGAACGGTAGCGAGCCTCGTATATTTCTTCACCACCAAGGCGGTTGCCGCCACGGACATCGCGAACCCCGCCGATTTTTCCTCCGGTTATGTGGCTGCGGTGCTGTTCCTCATTCCCGGCTTCCCACTGTTCTCTGCGCTCATTGACCTCGCACGCTTCGATTTCGGTGCAGGCTTGACCCGCCTGGCCTATGCGTTAACCGTCATTACAGCTGCTACTTTCACCGTGGCGCTGGTGAGCTGGACAACGGAACTGACCCCAGAACCGGGAATCCCAAGCCCTGATCCCGAGTGGTATGTTGCCGCAGCCGTGGCAAGTTTCCTGGGTATTTCGGGCTTCGCCTTCTTGTTTAACTCCTCGCGGCGAATGGTGCTGGTGGCGGCGTCGGTGGGCACGGTGGCCAACATCGTGCGCCTGCTCCTCACCAGTTGGGGAGCGACCAACTACGTGGGCGCCTTCATCGGTGGCCTCATCGTAGGCCTATTGGGTGCGGTGGCCTCCAAGAGCGCACACTTGCCGCGCATCACCACGACGGTGCCAGCATCCGTCATCATGATCCCGGGGACAGCCATGTTCCGCACCGTCTATCACCTCAATGTGGGCAACATAGACCAGGCTCTGAATAACCTCGCCGTCGCCTCGATGGCCGTCGCGGCGATTGGCTGTGGCCTTGTCCTCGCCCGCATGCTCACCGACCGCGACTGGACTATGGGCCGACTCATCGACTTTTCTCATGGCCCTAGCGCGGTAGGTGGAACAGCCCCTCCTCGTTCTGCTCCATAAGGCCATCTTCTAACAGAGAGCCAAGCGCACGGGCACGCTGGGCCGCGTCCTCCCACACCGCGTCCAAATCGGACTGGGGAACGGGGGTGGGTGAGGCGCGGAGGACGTCGAGAAGCAGCCCTCGCACCTGACGGTCCGTACCGGTGAACTTTTGTACGCGCTTTTTAGCCCGCGCGGCTTCTTCCTCGCTGGGTTCTGGACAGCCCGCTAGCTGCCATGCGCAGGTCGCCTTGATGGGGCATGCGGCGCACTCCGGGTTCTTGGCTGTGCACACCAAGGCGCCGAGCTCCATGAGCGCGGCCGAAAAATGCGGCCCATTCTCCTCCGGAAGAAGCGCCTCCACCTGCTTCAACTCGCGTTTCGACGGCGCTGGCGCCAAGAATCGTCCATCCACAGCGCGGGCATAGACGCGCCGCACATTGGTGTCCACCACCGGCACATTGCGCCCAAAATGGAAACATGCGACGGCCCGCGCAGTGTACTCACCGATGCCCGGCAGGGCCAAGAGCTTGTCGACGTCCCCCGGAACCTCCCCCGCGCCAATCTCCTTCGCGCATTCCCACAGCCGCAACGCGCGCCGCGGATAGCCCAGCTTGCCCCACGCGCGCAGGACCTCCGCTTTGGAGGCCCCAGCCAAGTCCTGAGGCGTGGGCCAGCGCTCCATCCACTCCTTCCACTGCGGGGCCACGCGCGCGACCGGGGTTTGCTGGCTCATGACCTCGCTGAGCAGCACGCCCCACGCCGAGGTTCCGGGCTCACGCCAGGGCAGGGGGCGCTCAACGGCGTCGAACCACTCCAGTACAGCTTGGGTATCCATAAGCACCTCAGTGTAGGGGCGATGGGACTAGAGTGTGAATCATGCCTCTAGTTCATGTACCCCACGAACCACAGAAGGTCTGGGAGGCCCTCCAGGAGGGTAACCAGCGCCTTGTGACCGGAAACCTCATCGCCGTCAACCAGGATGCCAAGCTGCGCGCCGGGCTGACCCAGGGACAGGATCCGCGCGTTATCGTGCTGGCCTGCTCGGATTCCCGTGCGCCCATTGAGCACGTGTTTAACATCGGTTTTGGTGATGCTTTTGTCATCCGCACCGCCGGTCACATCCTGGACAGCGCGGTGATGGCCTCCCTGGATTATGCCCTGGAGAACCTCAATGCGAACCTGCTCGTGGTTATGGGCCACCAGTCGTGCGGTGCCGTAGGTGCTGCGTCGGAGTTCCTGGCCGGTGGTGACCTGCCGACGGGCCTGCAGCGCCCCATCATCGAACAGGTAGCCACTGCGTCCCTGGTGGCTCAGCGCGATGGCCGCGAGGAGCGCGCGGACTTTGAGCGCGAGAACACCGCGCAGACGGTATCGCAGATTATCTCCGACATCCCAGCGGCGCGCGAGCTTCTCGACGCTGGCACGCTCGGCGTCGTCGGCCTTCGCTACCTCCTCGAGGATTCCAGCGTGGAGACGGTGGTTCTCCACGGCGTCGAGTAGCCTGAATCTACGCCGCGTGGTGGGGGAATAACGAGACACGCGGCCTTATGCTGGCCCGGGTTGGCGCTCAGTCCCCTTAAACTGAGAGCTGTGACTGAGCCTACCCATACCCCGAAGCCGCTGCCGCGCGAGATTTACGTCCGCCGCCGCCTCGCCGCGCTGGTGGCGATTTTGGTGCTCGTCGTCATCCTCATTTGGGCAGCCACTGCGCTTTTTGGTGGCTCCTCGGAGGAGAAGGAGGAGGGCTCGCAGCCGGCGGCAGCCTCAAGTAGCTTGGCGCAGCCGGCTGAGCAGCCGACGACCGCGCAGGCCGAAGAAACTGGCACGGAGACTGAAGAAGCAACGTCTGAGACCGCGGACGAGAAGCCCGCGAAGGAAGGCTCGGACAATGCTGACGATGCTGACGATGCTGCGAAGTCCGAGGAATCCCAGCCCACCGAGCTAGCCGTGGATCCCTCCAAGACGGAATGCTCTCTCGAAGACCTCATGGTGATGGCTAAGACCAACGAGGACAGCGTCCCCGGCGGCAAGATGCCGACGTTCTACATGGAGGTCTTCAACCCCACCACGAAGGATTGCTCCATCAATTTGGATGAGCAGCAGCTGCGCTTCGAGGTCTACAAGATGGGCTCCAACGAGCGCGTGTGGTCTGATACTGACTGCTATGCCTCGGTGGAGACCGGCACGCAGACCTTCAAGTCTGGTGAGACGCGTTTCTTCCAAGCTGATTGGTCCCGCAAGCGCTCCGAGCCGGGCAAGTGCACCGACCGCCCTGAGGCTGATTCCGGCGCCTACTTCCTTCACACTGTGATTGGTGAAAACTACTCGGCTGCCCTGCCGTTTAATCTGCTCTAGCCGCCCGCTGCGGCCTAGTTGAGTGCGGCGATGGCTTCGCTCAGAGTCGCAGCGTGGCGTACTCGGATTCCACTGACCTCGACGTCTCCCGGCGGGACGATGGCGTGGCGATAACCCAACCGGGCGGCCTCTGCCAGCCGGCGGTCGAGGTTAGGTACGCGGCGCACTTCACCCGCGAGTCCCACCTCACCGATGACGACGGTCTTGGGCGGCAGCGGCCGCTCGTGCAGCGAGGACCACGTAGCCAGCGCCACCGCCAAGTCTGTCGCCGGTTCCTGAATCTTCATGCCACCCACGGTGGCCACGTACGCGTCTTTGTCATTGGTGCGCTCACCCGCGCGGGCCTGCAAGACCGCGAGCACCATCGGTACCCGGTTGGCATCGAGTCCGGTGACCACGCGCCGTGGGTTCTTGGCCACTGGGTCCACTGTGAGCGCCTGTACTTCCGCGAGGATGGGGCGCACGCCGTCCATCGCTACCGTTACCGCGGAGCCGTCCGGCGTACTGCCGCGGTGGGAAAGGAACAGCCCTGAAGGATCGGTCACCTCCCGGATACCCGCTGCGGTTTGTTCAAAGCAGCCCATTTCATCGGTCGCGCCGAAACGGTTTTTCAGACCGCGCAGCAAACGCAGGGAAGACTGACGGTCGCCCTCGAAGTTCAAGACCACGTCTACGAGGTGCTCCAGCACGCGCGGGCCCGCGACATTGCCATCTTTCGTCACGTGTCCCACCAGCAGGACTGGAATTCCGGTGGTCTTCGCCAGAGTGGTGAGCGCCGCGGTGACCGCGCGGGATTGGGCCACGCCGCCGGCCACTCCCTCGACGCCGGCCGCATGCATGGTCTGCACCGAGTCCACGATGATGAGGCTGGGCTTGAGCTGCTCGACATGCCCAAAGACGGCATCGAGGTTGGACTCCGCTGCCAAATAGAGCGTCTCATGCAGCGCACCGGTGCGCTCAGCGCGGGCACGTACCTGGCCGGCGGATTCCTCCGCGGTGGCATACAGTGCGGTGCGGCCCAATTGTGCCCAGCGTGACGCTACCTCGAGCAGAAGAGTGGATTTACCCACACCCGGTTCGCCCGCCATGAGCACGACTGAACCAGGAACGATGCCGCGCCCGAGCACGCGGTCCAGCTCCCCAATCCCGGTGTTGAGCGCCTTGGTCTGAGATGCTCCCACTTTGGTAATCGGTAGCGCCGGGCTCGTCGGAGTCAACCCTTTCGGCATGCGTCCCGTGACCGCTGCCTGGGCGGCACTGCTCTCCTGAGCAACTGCTGTTTCTTGCAGTGTTCCCCAGGAACCGCACTCTGGGCACCGCCCCAACCACTTGGGGGAGACGAAGCCACATTCGGAGCAGGTGTGGACGGGACGAACCTTTTTAGCCATGCCCCACACTCTAGTAAGCCACTCCGACACCGACGATTTTGTTGGCCTATCAGCAAAAAGCTTGGCTACCCCCATATGGAAACTTTTTCTACGAACGAAGGCGCCTGTATCACTTCCCCCTTAAAGTATTTGGCAGGTAACAGGCAAGACTCTTCGAGTGTTGCGTGAAGCCGTCCCCCGAGAACATATCCCCGAAGACCCTAAGGTGATTTCATGAAGATCCGTCGTACCCTCGTTGCCGCTGGCGCCGCCGTTGCCATCGCCTTGGCCGGCACCCCTGCCGCCTCCGCTGCCCAGGCTCCGCAGCCGCTGGCTGATGTTTTGACCCAGATCACGAACGTTGCTGGCTACGATGCGCAGAACGTCATTCTTGTTCCGGCAGCCCTGTCGTCCTTGGGCTTCTTCCTGAACGTTCTGACCTAGTAAGCACATCCCCATTCACAGAATCATTCAAGGAGAAACAATGAAGAAGATCCGTCGTTCCCTCGTTGCACTTGCCGCTGCATCCGCCATCGCTGTGGCTGGTACCCCGGCCGCTTCCGCTGCGACTTACCCGGAGCCGCTGAACCAGGTTATGGACAAGATGGTTGAGTACGGTGGCCCACAGGCCCCGAACCTCCTGCTGGTTCCGGCTACGCTGTCCACCATCGGCTGGCTGCAGGCAATCATCGCTAGCTCCTCCGTGCGCTAAAAGCCGGAAAAGCCAACCTCACTGTCACCGCCGCGCGCCTTTGTGCGTGGCGGTCTTGGTGATCGTGCCACCTGTGCGGCGGGAGCTGTAGAGATGCTAAACCGCCCTCACTAACTGAAATTCAATCAGTGAGGGCGGTTTTGGCCGAGCGAAAAGGCTGCAGGCTACTTGGCCTCGGTGTAGCCCTCTTCGGACTGGGAATCACGGTCGAACTCGCCGGACTGCAGCGGGGAGGCGGACACGGTGGCATCGACCTCGATGGTGCCGGTGTTGAAGGTGAACGTGACTGGACGGGAGCCGCCGAAGGCGAAGCCATCGTTCTCCAGGGAGGTGGTCACGTAGGTGACGTTGTTGTCCTTCTCATCCTTCGGAAGGTTCTCCAGGTTGGTGGCGGAGTCACCGTACAGGGCCTGATCGCGAGCGATCGGGGTGGCGCCTTCGAGGACAACGTCCTGGCCATCGACGGTGACGGAATCGAGGGTGACCTCTTCTACCTTGTAGCCCTCGTTCACAGCGATGAATTTCAGGGAGGTCTCACCGGAATCCGGCTCAACCTGAATGGTGACGTCACGTACGGTCACCTTGCCATCTTCGGTGCTGGCAGCTGCACCGTCGACAGCTGCAACCTTCTCTGCGGTCTGCGCAATATGGCCGGCAGAGCAGGACGCCAGCGCCAGCGCGGAGAGGGCGGTAACTGACATGATGGCACCGCAGCGAGCGGCGGACTTCAGGGACTGCACTGTGAGTGTCCTCCATTGAATTGCGATCACAAAGCTTATCAACGCCTTAGCCTAGTACCTATCCGGGAAAAGCACACAGTTTCCAGCAAACACCTTGGGTAAACCGGGGGTAGCCGTGCTTCACGGCATCCTCGTCGTGGTGTATGGCCTACTCCTGGTTGCCTCAGCGGGCGGGGGTGAAAACCCGCGTGCTAGAATTGACTCCCTGTATATGCGGCCCATCGAGCGCATGTCGCGCGCACGACTGGGCACCGTCTCAAAGGCTTCACAAGGAGTGGCAATGGAATTTAAGGTCGGAGAGGTCGTCGTCTACCCGCACCACGGCGCCGCCAAGATTACGGCGATTGAAACGCGTGAGATGGGTGGCGAGACCCTCGAGTACCTCGTCCTCCAAATCAACCAATCCGACCTGGTTGTGCGCGTTCCCTCCAAGAACGTTGAGATGGTCGGCGTCCGTGATGTTGTGGGTAAGGAAGGCCTGGAGAAGGTCTTTTCCGTGCTGCGTGAGGTGGATGTCGAAGAAGCCGGCAACTGGTCCCGCCGCTACAAGGCCAACCAGGAGCGTCTTGCGTCCGGTGACATCAACAAGGTGGCCGAGGTTGTTCGTGACCTGTGGCGCCGCGATCAGGACCGCGGTCTGTCCGCCGGTGAGAAGCGCATGCTGGCCAAGGCGCGTCAGATTCTCGTCGGTGAGCTGTCCCTGGCCACTCCGGTTGATGACAAGAAGGCCGACACCATGATGGAGGAAATCGACGCCACCATCGAGCGTCACCGCGCTGCTGGCCTGGTGGATGACAAGTCCATCACCACCGACGTCGATAGCGACATCGATCTTGATGACCTCTCCTTCGACGACGAAGACTAAACCCCGCGTCATTGCGCTCGTCGCCGCCGCGGGCAAAGGCACGCGCCTCGGCGCGGATGTGCCTAAAGCGTATGTCGAGCTGCGTGGGCGCACCCTGGTGGAGCGCTCCGTTCAGGCCATGGTGACCTCCGGCATCGTCGATGAGGTTATCGTGCTGGTCAGTCCGGCGATGGAAGACTTCGCTGCACGCATCCTCGAGCGCGTTGCCGCCGATATCCCCCTCCGGCTCGTCCATGGCGGTGGCGAGCGCGCTGATTCCGTCTGGGCCGGCCTCCAAGCAATCCCGGACGAGGACGCCGTGGTCCTCATCCACGATGCCGCCCGGGCATTGACGCCTCCGGGAATGATCGCGCGCGTTGTCAAGCGCGTGCTCGATGGGGCCGTCGCCGTTGTCCCAGTTGTGCCCGTGGCGGACACCATCAAAGAAGTCGAGGGGGAGACTGTCCTGTCCACCCCGGATCGCTCGCGGCTGCGTGCGGTGCAGACGCCACAGGGCTTTAACCTCGCCGCGCTGCGCCGCGCGAACCTTGATTATTGGGAACAGAACCCGGATTTCATCGCCACGGATGATGCCAGCCTCATGGAATGGCACGGCGCGCGCGTGGAGACCGTGCAGGGTGATACCTTCGCTTTTAAAATCACCACTCCCATCGATCTCGTCCTGGCCACAGCCGTGACGGATGAGGCCGAACCGACCATCTTTGAGGTGCCTAGTGACTAACCCCATCATCCCGCGCGTTGGCATCGCCACCGACGCCCACCAGATCGAACCCGGCAAGGAGTGCTGGATTGCCGGCCTGCTTTTCGAAGGCGCAGATGGCTGCGAGGGCCACTCCGATGGAGACGTGGTGGCGCATGCGCTTGTCGACGCACTACTGTCCGCCTCCCACCTCGGTGACCTCGGATCCTTCGTGGGCGTGGGCCGTCCCGAATATGACGGTGTGTCCGGTGCGAAGCTGCTGCGCGAGTGCCGCGAGCTGCTGGAGAAGGAAGGTTTCGCTATCGGCAATGCGTCTGCACAGCTCATCGGCCAAACCCCGAAGATGGGTCCGCGCCGCGAAGAAGCCGAATCGGTGCTGAGTGAGATTCTTGGCGCACCGGTCTCCATTTCTGCGACCACGACTGACCGCCTCGGCTTCACCGGGCGCGAGGAGGGCCGCGCTGCCGTGGCCACCGCCGTGGTCTGGCGCGCCACCGAGTCCTAACGTAAAGTCGAGGGAGAGGAGGCTGCCGTGGCATTGACAATGCGAATTATAAATACCGAGGCCCTGCGGGCTCGGTATGGGGAACTCCTGCATGCCTTAGAAGTAGCCATTGGGGCGAACCTTAGTTCTGAAGATCTGCGCATGCTCGCAGAATCCGGCCGTTTTTCCACGGAAGAGCGCGACCTTTATGACGAACTCCGTCGCGTAGAGCTGATGCTTGAACGCTAAATGACGGTGCGCATGGGGGGACTAGGGCAACATCTGACAGCAGAATTCTTTAACTGGGTGCATGCCGTGCATCTGAAGGTGTTGCCCCTCAACGAAGATTCCGACATTCAGGTGTGGACAGACCTCAATCCGGACGATGGTACAGCGTTGTTGGAATTACACGCACCATTGGTTTATGGGGTAGGAAGCCAGAGAAGTCAGCGCGTTTCCTACAGTGACCTCTTCGAATCCGTTGTTCGTTTGGGATATAACGTTGAAAAGACGAGTACGCCAGTTGATACTGACGCGCGGGAGCATCGGCCGTGGTGAATTCCTAACTCAGGGTCAATTAGACTAGGCCGAGTGAGTACTTTGCGCATTTTTGACACCGCCACCCGCACCCAACGTGACTTTGAGCCGGTTCGCCCCGGCCACGCGTCGATTTATCTGTGTGGTGCCACCCCGCAATCCCAGCCGCACATTGGCCACCTGCGCTCCGGCGTGGCTTTTGACATCCTGCGTCGCTGGCTTATCGCGCAGGGCTATGACGTGGCACTGGTGCGCAACGTCACCGACATCGATGACAAGATTCTCACCAAGGCTGCGGAGAATAACCGCCCGTGGTGGGAGTGGGTATCCACCTACGAGCGCGAATTCACCAAGGCCTACAACACCCTCGGCGTGCTTCCGCCGTCGGTGGAGCCGCGCGCGACGGGCTTTGTCACGCAGATGGTGGAGTACATGCAGCGGCTTATCGACGCCGGATTCGCTTACGCTGTGCCCGGCGAGGGTGATGCTGGTTCCGTCTATTTCGACGTCGCCGCGTGGAATGCCGCCGAAGGCTCTGACTATGGTGCGTTGTCCGGAAACCGTGTCGAGGAGATGGAGCAGGGCGAGTCGGAGGCCGAAGGCAAGCGTAGCCCGCAGGATTTTGCGCTGTGGAAGGCCGCCAAGCCGGGCGAGCCGTCCTGGCCCACCCCGTGGGGTAGGGGCCGCCCCGGCTGGCACCTGGAGTGCTCGGCGATGTCCACCTACTACTTGGGCAGCGAGTTTGATATTCACTGTGGTGGTTTGGACCTGCAGTTCCCGCACCACGAGAACGAGATTGCGCAGTCCCATGCGGCGGGCGATAAGTTTGCCAACTACTGGATGCACAATCACTGGGTGACCATGTCCGGTGAGAAAATGTCGAAGTCCCTGGGCAACGTGCTCTCCATCGCCAACATGCTGGAGATTGTTCGCCCAGTAGAGCTGCGCTACTACTTGGGCTCCGCGCACTACCGCTCCGTACTCGAGTACTCTGAGTCAGCTCTGACCGAGGCCGCCGCGGGCTACCGCCGCATTGAGGAATTCGTGGCCAAGTTCGAGGGCGTCGAGAAGGGAGAGTGGACCCCGGCTTTTGAGGAAGCCATGAATGATGACATCGCCGTGCCGAAAGCGCTGGCAGAAATTCACACCTCGGTGCGTGCGGGCAACAAGGCGCTTGCTGAAGGTCGCCGTGACGACGCTGAGCGCCTCGCCCGCGCCGTGCGTGCCATGGCCGCGGTTCTTGGCTTTGATCCGTGCGATGAACAGTGGAAAGATAGTGGCGAAACACGCGGCGCTGATGCGGCACTGGACGTTCTGGTCCAGGCTGAGCTGGAACGCCGTACCACCGCCCGCGCAGAGAAGGACTGGGCTACTGCGGACGCTGTGCGCGACCGCCTGACCGCCGCGGGTATTACTATCACTGACACCGCTGACGGCCCCACCTGGTCCATGGCGGACTAACCGTCCTTGGGCTAGGCCAAGGACAACAAAGGAGAAGAACCATGGCACGCACCCACGGCCGCGGCGGCGCGGGCGCCCGCAAGTCCAATAAGAAGGGCGCTACGAAGGGCTCGGGCGGTCAGCGCCGCAAGGGCCTGGCTGGAAAGGGCCCCACGCCCAAGGCGGAGGACCGCATCTATCACGCCAAGCACAAGGCAAAACTGGAGCGCGAGCGTCGTAACTCGGGCCGCCACCAGAAGGAAACCGCAGAGATGGTTGTGGGCCGCAACCCGGTCATCGAGTGCCTCCACGCCAAGGTGCCGGCCACCTCGCTCTACATCGTGCAAGGCACGCGCAACGACGCCCGCCTGTCGGAGGCCGTGGCCATGTGCAATACCCGCAACATCCCTATCCTTGAGGTGCAGCGCCACGAGATGGATCGCATGACCGGCAACGGCATGCACCAGGGCATTGGCCTGCAGATTCCGCCCTACAAGTATGCCGAGGTCCACGACCTCATGGACCGTGTCCGCGATGCCCAAGAACCGGGCATGTTTGTCATCCTCGACAACATCACCGACCCGCGCAACCTCGGCGCGGTTATCCGCTCCGTCGCTGCTTTCGGCGGCCACGGCGTCATCATCCCGGAGCGCCGTTCGGCCTCCGTGACGGCGGTGGCGTGGCGCACCTCGGCCGGTACTGCGGCTCGTTTGCCGGTGGCTCGCGTGACCAACGTGACCCGCACGGTGCAGGATTTCCAGAAGGCCGGTTACCAGGTCGTGGGCCTCGACGCGGGCGGCGAGCACACGCTCGACACCTACACCGGTGGCACTGACCCCGTCGTTATCGTTATTGGCTCTGAGGGCAAGGGCATCTCGCGCCTCGTCCGCGAGAACTGCGATGCCATCATGTCCATCCCCATGACCGACTGGGTTGAATCCCTCAACGCCTCTGTGGCGGCAGGTGCGGTCCTTTCGGAGTTCGCCCGCCAGCGTCGCGCTGCGAAGTAACAAGTAATTTGGAAGGCGTCGCGTTGTGTGGCGCCTTTTTGTTTGCCTCCAATGTGTCTGCTGGGCAGCTCCCGCCGTCCTGGTCGCAAATGTCCAGGGCTGGAAACCCAGACCACCTGTTCGCATTTTCACGCGCTTGCCGACGCCCTGCAATCCACCAGAGAGCTGCGGATTGAGGCCTGGATATTTGCGCGGAGTTGATGAATCTGCGAAAGGTAACTTTTGACACTTGAATGCGGTTTAGGGGCAGCGTATATCATTCAGTAGCGCGCGCTATAAGTTCGGATTCTTCTCAAGAAAGGAATGCTTATGAAAGTGAGCATGTCTAAGCGAGCAGTTTCAGTAACTCTCGCAGGTTTGTTGGCGTTGGGTGGTACAGGTGTTGCTGGGGCCACGATTGTAAATATCGATGGCGGCACGTGGGACTACGGTACGGGTAGTGGCCAAGTTTGGTCGCACTACTTTCACAATGGGGTGCGGCACGGTTCAACTGCTGTTGGTACCTTCAAGTCGGATAGCGGTTGCGTCAACAAAAACACTTGGTCACGAGCAACAGCTCCCAAGAAGCCCTCTGGAAATAAGTCCTATTACCGACACTGCTAAGGCTCGATGAAAACTTCAGTCAGACTACTAACCGTAGGGATTTTGCTCTCTACGGTTATTAGCGCATTCATTGCCTTTGTCGGAGCCAGCCTCTTATCGACTCTGGATTATCGGCTTGGCAACGAGTTTGTCCAGATCGAAGACTTCAAACCTGACAGTCACACAGAAACACTGTTTCCTGAGCTTTCTGAATTTGCAGGGGACTCAGGATTTGACGTATCGATTTATTACTCCTCGCTAGCTGATTCGGATGGTGAGCTGCGAATCTACTCCTCGGCTCTGCCTTCAGGTGTAGCTAACTTTGAGTCTCAAAAGTTTCAGAGAGGCGAAAAGCTTGTTTGGTATCCATTGTCGGAAATTCCGACTAAGGAACCGCGCCAAGTTTTTATCATTAAAGGATCGGAAAACGACGCTCGAGACCTAACGACATGGTTGGAGGAGCGCGGGTATTCCGTGATAGGGCTCCAGAACTTGACTTGGAGTTTCGTCATGACTTCGTCGCTGCCTTTGTTGGTCGCGGCTGCTTTTCTACTCGCGCTCGTGTTGGGTGGCGGGCACTGCCTAGTGCGGGCTCGCGAAATCGGCATTCACAGACTTTTGGGGCTAAAGCTATCGCAGACGCTAAGGCTTGATGTAACGCGGCTTGCCAAGCAAACATGGCTACCATTTTTTCTTGCGATCATTTTTATTGCGGCGGCATTGTATCTTTACAACGACTGGGCAGAAGCGACGTTGTTTTGGGCCTTTTTCGGCGTTTCTGTGTTGCTCCAATGGGTCGGTTTGGCGCTGGGCTATGTGCTCGGGCAGTTATTGGTTCGAAATATTTCGATCCCGCAGGCCATCAAAGGCAAGGTTCGGGCGCGTCCAATTACCTACGCACTGTATGCTGTCCGGCTATTGGCACTCTTGACGAGCCTGACGGCACTTTCGCAGATGGTTGATACCGGTGCTGAGGTGTCCGCGCGAGAGGAATTGCAACCGTATTGGAGCGGACATGCCAATGAGCAAGAGTTTGCCCTGAGCTCGAATATCACTCCGGATGAAAAAGAACAGGCTGCAGCTGCAGCGCCCTTGCGTCAGGCGGACCGCGAAGGAAAGCTACTCTTAGCGGATCCTTTTTGGCTTACCTGGCCGACTCAACTGGAAGCCCCGGTTATTCTCAGCAACCATCGGTTCGCCGTTCAAGCTGGTGTTTCCCCTTCTGAAGAAGACGTAACCGTTTGTGCTCCCGTTGCCCTCAGTGAAGAATCCAAACAGACGATTATTGACTCCGTTGCATTTGAAGCCGAACTCGCGAAGAAGAAAGTTCCAGATTTTAACTGGAAAGAGGATTGTTCGCTTGGGCAAGTCTTTTCCTATGACGTTGAGCTGCGGCCAGTAATTAATGACCCCATTGTGGTCTCGTTACCAGTGGGGCTTGAAGCTATCGGTGACCGGAATTTACTCGCGAAAGCCTCGCAGAAAGTCCTCCTTGCCATCGAGCCAACTGTCGTTGGTGAGCTGAAAGATGGGACGGTGGGCAAGGTGCTTGCCACGGCACAACCGCATGCTGATTCCTGGCGATCGTCCCTTGAGGAAGCCAAAGATCAATTCAGCCTTTGGTCGTTAAATACGGTCGTAGCGATATTACTGGTTTCCTTGTTAATCGTCGCGGGGCTTTTCAGTTTCCAGGTGGCGTTCCGGCGAGAGCTCTATGTTTCCTTCATTTGTGGGCGCAGCCCGTGGAAGATGTGCAGGAAGATTCTGCTGGCCGAGCTATTCTTTTTCGTTACCACCATCGGCTGGGTTTTGTATCGTTTGCGCGAGCATAAGGAACAACTGGAATCGCACTATCCATCAACGTGGTCGATGGGGTTTGAAAACAGGTGGTCCACGGCAACCGTTCTTGCTGTCGTCGCATTTTCGATCGTGTGGATGTGTATTTCAATCGGTTTGACCTGGTGGATTAGTGCGCGAAATCAAATGCGCTGGACAGACAGCGAGGGAAATTAGGATATGGAAATTCAGGTTGAAGACCTTCACTACAGTGTGAAGGGAAAAATGATTCTTTCCGGCCTTACGCGGTCTTTTGCGGCTGGCCGGGTGACTGCATTAACCGGTGTCTCCGGAAGTGGGAAAACCACCCTGTTGAACCTCTTGGGCGGTCTGATCTCGCCGGACAAAGGCTCAATCATGTGGGATGGAAACAACATTGCATCGCTATCGGCAGGTCGACTGCGCAAGTATCGACGCGAATGCGTTGGGTATCTTTTTCAAGATTACGGCTTGGTTCCTGACCTCACCGTTGTCGACAACGTGAAGCTCGCAGCCAGTAACGTTTCGCGCCGTGCTTTCGACGAGGCGCTAGACAGCGCTTTGGCGCAGGTTGGTTTACGCGGCTATGAAAAGCGTGTGGTCAGCGGCTTGTCGGGCGGCGAACAACAACGAGTAGCCTTGGCGAGGATCCTCGTTTCCAAGCCCAAAATCGTATTGGCGGACGAGCCAACCGGTGCGCTTGACGAGGACAATGCTCAGCTGGTTGTTGAACACCTTCGTGCTTTCGCTGACCAAGGCGCCGTTGTCGTCGTCGCGACGCATTCCAAGCATGTAGCCGACCAAGCAGACTGCGAGGTAACGCTTTAGTGTGGCGATTGAAATACTCGGATATGCCGTGTCTGCTCGCTGGCATCCGAGACGATGAGCAACCGATACTCGATGAGCTAAGACGCTACTTCCTCTGGCCCCAGGTTGAATGTGCGTCCACTCAAAGGGAGCTGCTGAATGCATTGTCTCGCTCACAGGAGCAATTGCTGGTGTTGTGCGAGCGCAAAGACTCGGCGACCTGGGTATGGGATATACAAGAGTTAAAGAGCAGCGATTTCATTTACTTGGTGGATTATTCACAGCATTCGCGTGAGAAGCTTCAAAAGGCAATCAATTTGCGCGCGTCTGCATATTGTGTGGTTACCCGGGAAGCTCGCTCCGGCCATGGGGGCCTTAAATTAAGTTGTTGCTTCGATATAAACGGCGTAGCTGTTGGGACAATGCCTGAACCAGATATGCAGCGAAACCTCGAGCGACTATCCGCAATTCAGCTTCGAATTCTAAACGGAATTGTATGTGGGCACTCAAATAATGGCATCGCGGAAGAAACACATCTTTCTGTGCCGATGATCAAGAAAATAGTTTCCCAGCTGCTTGACATCTTTGCTGCAGAGAACAGAGTCCAGTTAGCCATCAAAACCTTACCCGCTATGGGTTGAGCTGCCAATCCTGTTGCAAATTCCCAGGGCAGGAAAACCAGACCTCCTGTTCGCATTTTCACGCGCTTGCCGACGCCCTGCAATCCACCAGAGAGCTGCATTTCCAGGGCTGGGTAGGTGGTGGGGGAGGCGAGCCGCGGGGCTAAAAGCCGAAGAAGTCCTCCACCACCTGGGCTGCGATGAAGCTATCGGTATTCGGGCCCAAGCGCGCGTCGAGCCCGTTGCCCGAGGGGATGACGTGGCCCACGCCTTCCATGGTCCACAGTTCGACGGGGTTGTCACCTTCCCAGGAGTGCAAAGACACATCAGAAAACGGGCGGGTTACCTTGGCCTTAGAGCAACCGTTCATCGTGGCGAAGCACTGCGCAGTCCACAACGCGGAAGTAACCTCGCCGCGGGAGCTATTCGCGAGGCCAGCTTGGCCGCCTTCATAAGGCGCTAGCGGGTCCGCAGTGCCGTGCATCATGAGAATTGGGGTGGGCTTATAGCCCTCGGGATTAGACGGCGCATGGTTAGCGCCGCTGCCCATCGTCGAGGCGAAGATGCAGGCGCCGTCGAGGAAGCCGGGGGCGTCGAAAAGCAGGCGTATTACCATCTGCCCACCGTTGGAATAACCGCAGGCGTAGGTGCGCTGCGTGCCGTATTCCTCCTGCACGGTGGCGGCGACGTGCTGGAGAAAGGCGACGTCGTCAATGCCAAGCTCACGGGCCTTGACCGGCAGTACCCCGCGGGCGTCGTTGAAGTGCCTATCCACACCGTCGGGGTAGACAACCACCGTGCCCGTGCGGGCGGCGAGCTCATCAAAAGTGCCGTTTGTAAAGCGCCGCATCACGCTGCCATTTTGCAGCGAACCGTGGAGGAAAAGCAGCTGGTTCGGGCCGGGATCTTCCGGCGCGACGACGGTGTATTTACGCTTGAATCCCTGAAATTCCACGATGGTCATGGAACAAAAGTTTAGTCGGGGTGGGCGCAGTGCTCGTCGTGGGTGCTGGTGTGGTGCTTTTCCGAATCGCTGCGGCCCTCGAAGTGAGCTTTGGTGACGCGGGCGGCGGCGATGTCGTCGCGAACCGCGCGGCGGTTGCGTAGCCAGCCGATTAGACGGCAAACCAGGTAAATGACAAAAGAAATAGTGGTCACGAAGACCGACACCGGCAGGCCCGGCGCTAGCGACAGAATAAACCCTCCCACGGCGGAGACCTCCGCGAAGATGGTTGCCCACACCACCGCGCGCAGCGGGGAGGAGGTAATCTGCACTGCCGCCGCGCCCGGCGTGATGAGCAAAGCCATGACGAGCAGCGAGCCGACGATCTGCACCGACTGCGCGGCGGTCAAACCGACGAGAACTGCGAAGACCACGGAGAGGGCTTTCACCGGCACGCCCGCTGCCTGCGCCATGACAGGGTCCGCGGAGGCAAAAAGAAGCGGGCGCCACAAAATAGTAACGGCTGCGACAATGATGATGGTCGTCGCCGCCAGCAGCCACACGGACGCCGAAGATACACCGACGATTTGTCCGGTCAGCAGTGTCATTGCGGTGTTGGCGTTGCCAGGGTAGAGGTGCAGGAATAACACCGACAAGCCTAGGCCAAAGCTCATGACCACGCCGATGGCGCTGTCCTGTTGGCCTTTGAGGCCGAGCACCGCCAGGATGATGGCGGCGACGATGGCGCCGGCAATTGCGCCGAAGCCGATGTTCAGTCCGAACAACAGCGCTGCGGCCGCACCCATGAGCGCGAGCTCCGAGGTGGCATGTACTGAAAAGGACATCTGGCGCAGCACAATTAAGGAGGTCATCACGCCAGAAAGGATGCCCAGGAGTGCGCAGGCGATGAGTGCATCCTGTACGAAATCGACGCCCAGCAGGTACTGGGTGTCCTCGAGGAACTTAGACAACGATGAGCCTCCCATCGACGTTGAGGACCTTCACGGACGAGCCGTACAGCTCCGAGAGCACCTCCGAGCGCATGACCTCATCCACCGTGCCGAACATGTGCCCGTTGGGCGCGAGGTAGAGCACCTTGTCCACCACACCCAGCACGGGATTGATGCCGTGGGTGACGAAGAGGATGGAGGTGCCGCGTTCGTGACGCCACGCATTGAGCTTCTCGACGGTCGCCTGCTGCCTTCCCGGGTCCAGCGACAGCAGCGGTTCATCGGCAAGGATGAGTTCTGGGTCGTTGGCGAGGGCTTGCGCCTGGCGGATGAGCTGCTGCTGGCCGCCGGAGAGCTGGCCCACGCGCCGATCCGCTATGCCCGTTGCGCCGACTTCCTCCAGCAGCGCGTCGACGCGGTGGTGGGGTGGGCGGCGGCGTCGGAAAGCGCCGTGCGCCAGCGACAGGGACACGAGGTCGCGGGCGCGCAGCGGGAGGTCAGCGGGGAACATGCGCTGTTGGGGGATGAAGCCCACGCGACAATCGACGTCTACCGTGCCCGTCGTGAGCTTCCGCGTTCCCAGGATGGTTCCGAGGAGCGTCGATTTCCCCACACCGTTGGGCCCCAAAACGGCGATGAACTCGCCGCGGTCCACGGCGAGATTCAGCTCCGACCACAGTGGTTCCACTGCGGCATTGTGAAAGGAGACAAGCACTTAAGCGGCCTCGAGAGCGCTGACGGCTTCCTCGTAGTAGTCAAGGAAGTTGGTGTTCTCCGGCGGGGTCTCTCCAATCTCGACGACCGGGATGTCCTTGTCCTCGGCGGCCTGTCGGATGCGCTGGGTCATGTCGGTTTCGGTTTGCGGGTTGAAGATGAGCAGGTCCACCTCGCCGTTGGTGATGGCCTCGAGGAAGCTCGCTAGGTCAGCGGCACTCGGCTCGCCCTCGGCAACGGTGGCCTTGCGGTAGCCCTCCGGGGTGACGTCGGTGCTGTCGGTGTACTTCATGATGTAGTCCGCAATCGGCTCGGTCTGCGCGTAGTTCTTCGTGGGCAGCTTCTCGACGCGCGCCTTAATCTTCTCCACCCTCTTCAGCAGCGGGTTCGCGGTGGCCTTGGCATCCGGGTTGGTCTTGTTGACCATGGCCGCGACCTCGGTGGCGACTTTCTCGATGGCGGCGGCGTCGTACCAGACGTGCTCATTGCCTTCGATGTTGGTGATCTTCTCCGGGTGCTCGGCGGCGATCTTCTTGGCCTCGTCCATGCTGACGTGCTCGTCGCTATGCGCGTGCTCGTGCTCATGGCCTTCTTCGTGCGCGTGTTCGTGGCCCTCGTGCTCGTGGCCTTCTTCGTGCGCGTGTTCGTGTTCGTGGCCTTCTTCGTGCGCGTGCTCATGATCATGACCCTCGTGGTCGTGGTCGTGGTTGTGCTCGGTCAGCGGAAGGGCGTGGATGATGTCGTCCTGGTTCTTCACCGCCTGGTAGAGCCAGGCGTCGTAGCCGCCGCCACCGGCGATGATGACATCGGCTTCGTTGGCCTTGGCGATGTCGGCAGCTGTTGGCTCGAAGTGGTGAGGGTCTACGCCGTTGCCGGTGACAATGGCCTCGACGTCGACATTGACGTCAGTCTTCGCGGTGTCCACCACTGCCTGAGCTACGTCAGCCCAGATGGAGGTCGAGGCGACGACGTGGATGGCGTCATTTTCAGCGTCTGCGCCATCAGAACCGTTGGCATTGTCGCTGCTGGAGGAACAGGCAGTCAGCGATGCGCAGCCAAGGGTGGCGGCGAAGAGGAGGGCGGTGGGGCGGCGCCAAGCGCGGCGTGAGAGGGGTGTAGTCATGTAGCCCATTCTAACGTGTTAGTGAAAAACGTTGTCAAATGATAATGAGTTGAAAAAGGGTAAGGTAACCGGCATGTCCACTCGCAGCACGACGCTGGCCTCCCTCGCCGCCGAACTCGGGGTCTCCCGCACCACGGTGTCTAACGCTTACAACCGCCCTGACCAACTGGCACCGGCCACCCGCGAGCGCATCCTCGCCGCGGCCGCTGCGCGCGGCTACACGGGTCCAGACCCCACCGCACGCAGCCTGCGCACACGCCGCCAGGGCTCGGTGGGGGTTCTGCTCACCGAGCACCTGTCCTACGCCTTCGAAGACATGGCTTCGGTGGATTTTCTCGCGGGCATGGCGGAGGCCTCCGCGGGCGCAAGCACCACGCTCACGCTCATCCCGGCAGGTCCCGACACGGTGGGCGCGCCTGACGACGCCCACGCGGCCCAGCTCGTTGGCTCAGCCGCGGTGGACGGGTTCGTGGTGTACTCCGTTGCTGCGGGTGATGCCTACCTTGAGGCCGTGCGGCGCCGCGGTCTGCCCGTCGTGGTGTGTGATCAGCCCACGGATTCCGGCTTGCCCTTCGTCGGCATCGATGACCGCGCCGCGATAGCACCGGCGGCGCGAGCACTTGTTCGCGCCTCCCATACCCGCATTGGCATCCTTGCCATCCGCCTGCACCGCGAGCGCCTCGACGGTGTGGTCTCGCCAGAGCAACTCGCAGAGGCTGATATGCACGTCCAGCGCTCGCGCGTGGTGGGAGCTCTCGACGTTTTTGCGGACGCGGGCCTGCCGCCGGAGTCGATTCCGGTGGTTACCCGCCACATCAATGATGCGCGCACGGCCTATGCGGCAGCGGAGGAATTGCTGAACGCGCACCCAGAGCTCACCGCGGTGTTGTGTACCACGGACTCGATGGCGCTCGGTGTCCTGGCCTATGCCCGTGACCATGGAATCGCAGTTCCCGAGCAGCTCTCCGTCACTGGCTTCGACGGCATTGCCCCAGCACTGGCCGTGGGCTTGAGCACCGTTGTGCAGCCCAATAAGGCGAAGGGCGCCGCAGCCGGACACATGCTGGCTGACCTCATCGACCGCGCCGCCAGTGAACCCGCTCCCCGCGCTGCCTCAGTCAAGAGCGAGGAGTCGCCGCGGAAGGTCCTGCGCACGAGCTTCCATGAGGGCCGCACGGTCGCGCCGCCGAACGTCTAGTGCAGTGCTCTGCCGCGGGCAGTGGCGAGCTGCTCGAGGAAATCCGACACCGCGGCGATGTCGGGCACGCGGTGTGCGGCCTGGGTTGCGCCTTCGCCGACCTTCACGCCGAGGTCCGGCGGCTGGTTGAGCACGGCAAAGCCATCTTCGTCGGTGGTGTCGTCCCCGAGGAACACCACCGACGTGGCGCCAACACGCTCCCGCAGGCCCGCAATCCACGTGCCTTTCGTCGCCTGCGTGGCGGAGAATTCGACGACACATTTGCCGGTTGTCTTGGGGTAACCATCCGCGCTCAACGCCGCGCCCTCCGCATAAGCAGCAGCCGCGGCGGCAGGGTCCTGTAGCTCCAAAGCACGCAGATGCAGCACGCGCTGGAAGGGCTTGACCTCCAGTTCCGCGCCGGGATGGCGGGCAATGATCTCCTTGATCTCCGCTTCCTTCCGTGCCAGGTGCGCTTCCATTTCTGGGGTGAGGGAGGAGTCCTCCCACGAAGATTCCGCGCCATGCGAGCCGCCCATGAGTACCGGCTCGCGCAGGGGGCACACACGCTTGAGGCCGTCCAGGTGGCGGCCGGACAACACCGCCACCGTGGTGTTCGGCAACTGTGCCAGGGCCGCGAGGGCGTCGAGGGAGCGCTGCTCCGGCGTTACGGCATAAGGGCTGCGAGCAAAACCCGCCAGCGTGCCATCGAAATCGGAGACCACCGCAAGGTGCTGTGTTGAGGCAAGAGCATCGATCATGCTCCCAACTCTAGTGCTACAGCGAGGCCATGCGGATGATGGGTGAATCCACCTTGTCTGTGCGCAACGTCAGCACGAGTTGATTGTTCTGGTTGAGTGTGAAATCAAACTCATGGCCTTGCGCGATGAGGCTGCGCAGCAGTTTGTCTGCCCACTGTGCTGAGCCCGTGCATTCCTCACCCGCGGCTACCGACTCATAGTCGACCTTCTCCACGAGCATGCCGTCGGCATCCCAAATCGTGGAATCCTTCTCACCCTCGGTGAAGGACACCTCAGCGGTAAACGGCACACAGCCCGTCGAGCCCACCACCGTGTGCTCGCCAAAGCTCATGTGCGGTACCTGCGCTGTGTCCGGCGCAATTGCTGAGCGTGCCTCCGGCGTGGTGTACAGGTTGGTGACCTGCCACTGCTTGCCCACGATGAGGTCGTCTCCCCGTGGGGCGGGAGCGTCATCGGAGGAGCACCCGGGGAGCGTGGCTAGGCACAGCACCGCTGCCATTACTGCCAACTTGCGCATTACGCCTCCTCCTCCAGCGCGCCGAGGAAGGACTCTGACCACAGCGCGATGTCATGTTCGTGCACCTGGCGGTGCATCGCCTGCATGTGTTCACGCATGAGCTCCGGGGACTCATCGAGAGCCTTGACCGCGGAGAGCAGAGCGCGCTTAATAGACTCGATATCGAAAGGATTACACAGGTTGGCCTGCGTCAGCTCCGCCGCAGCACCAGCAAACTCGGACAGCACCAGCGCGCCCGAGCCGTCGCCATGACTGGCCACATACTCCTTGGCCACGAGATTCATGCCGTCCTTAAACGGCGTCACCAGCATGACATCCGCCAGACGGTAGTAGCGGCGCAGTACGTCCTTCGGCACCGAGCGGTGCTGGTAGTGGACAACCGGCTGGCCCAGCTGGCTGAAGCGCCCATTGATGCGGCCCACGGCCTCTTCCACCTTGGACCGCGTGGCGCGGTAATGGTCGATGCGCTCGCGCGACGGTGTTGCCAGTTGCACCAGCGTTACCTCCGCCGGATCCAGCGCACCGGTCTCCAGCAGCTCCTCAAACGCGGTGAGGCGCTGCAGGATGCCCTTCGTATAATCCAGTCGGTCTACACCCAAAATGATGCGTTTGGGGTCGCCCAATTCGGCGCGGAGCTTCGCGACGTCCCCCTCATCACCCCCGTCATCCTCCGCCGCGATGGAAATGGGGAAGGCGCCTACGCCTACCGAATGTCCGTTGCTCGTCGTAATGCGGGCGGTGACCTTGCGGGTGCTGACCGCGCCCTCGACGCTCAGGCCCTGGGCGCGAGCGAGCTCGAGGAAGTTGCGGGCAGTGGATTCAAGGTGGAAGCCGATCAGGTTGGCGTCGAGAAGCCCGCGCACCAACTCCTCACGCCACGGCAACTGACGGAAAAGATCCGGGGAGGGAAAGGGAATGTGCAGAAAGAAGCCGATGGTGAGGTCCGGGCGCAGCTGGCGCAGGATGCCGGGAACGAGCTGGAGCTGGTAGTCCTGGACCCACACCGTGGCATTCTCTGCTGCTACGGCGGCGACCTCGTTGGCGAAGCGCAGGTTGACCTCGCGGTACGCATCCCACCAGTCGCGGTTATACACTGGCGTGACGATGAGGTCGTGGTAGAGCGGCCACAAGGTGGCATTGGAAAAGCCCTCGTAGAAGGCCTCGTAATCATCTTGGGTGAGGCGCACTGGGTGGAGCAAGACGCCGTTGTCGGTGGTGAAGGGCTCCGGGGCTTCGTTAGCCACGCCGGGCCAGCCCACCCAGCAGCCCTGGAGTTCTTCCAGAACCGGGGAGAGCGCAGTGACAAGGCCGCCGGGCGAGGCCTTCCACGTGCGGCTGCCATCCGGGTTCGTCTCCAGATCAACCGGCAGACGGTTGGCCACAACGACGAAGCTATTGGTGCGCCCAGGCATGTTTAGGCCTTCTTCGTTGCCTTTTTTGTAGACTTCTTCGTCGATTTCTTGGTCGACTTCTTGGAGGCCTTCTTCGTTGCCTTCTTAGTGGATTTCTTGGTCGACTTCTTTGAAGCCTTCTTCGTTGCCTTCTTAGAAGCCTTCTTGGTGGCCTTCTTTGGCGCGGCATCTTCCTGCTCGGCCAGAACCTTGCGGTGAACCAGGCCTTCGGGCTCGACGCCCAACATCGACATGAGCGTCACGCCGTCCAGGAAATCCTCGGCGTAGGTAGCAACTACGCGGCGCGCGGCGCGGGCGGTCTCTTCCTCGACGGCATGAGTCTGGTCAGCGGCAGGCTGAGTATCTGTGACCTTGGGTGGCACGGAGTCCTCCTGGGATGAAGTGTGAAAGCTTTCAGACGGGCTATTCTACGCTATTGCTCTTCTGAAGGGGTGGTCGGGGCATCCTTGCCCGGCACCGTGTAGGTGGGGCGCTGCGCAGGGAATTGAGTGGTGACCGGCCACTTGTCCGTGACCGCGTCGCCCTGCTGGAAGCGGGCCTGTTGGGCAGGCGTCGGCGGCTTGGGTCCGTACTGCGGCGGCGGTGCCGGCAGGTTGTGGCGCGGGGCAAAGGGCGACATCGGCACACGGGGAATGCGGGCACGGTGCGCCAGGCGGGTGGCGCGGGAGAAGGAGAAGGTACCCAGGCGTTTGAAGGCGGTGTAGGGGCGGAAGTACTTTGGGCGGCGCAGGCGGCGCGCCACGCGCTCACCAAAGACCACGCCGGCTGCCAGCGCACCGGAGATGGCCAGGGCATTAGCCAGGTTGGTTAGTCCGGTGATGATCTGTTCGTTGAGCATGGCGTACATGCCGCGATACAAGGTCAGGCCCGGCAGCATGGGGGTGTAGCCCACAATCATGGTGATGAGCGGCGGCATCATGTAGCGGCGGGAGAGCAAACCACCGGCCAGGCCTACGGCTACTGCCGAAATTCCCGAAGCCACCACCGTGCCTGCACCAAAGGGCACGACGACGGAGTAGTAGAAGACCATACCGGCGGCAGCCGTTAGCCCTGAGATGGCGACCTCTGACCGCGAGGCGCCCAGCGCCAGTGCAAAGCCCGCTGAGCCGATGCCACCGCACACCACGAGCAGCGGAATCTGGTGGTACACCGGTGGTGCCAGTGTGGCCAGTGGCGGGAGGCTGAAGCCCAGCCACCCGGCTATCTGGATGCCTAGGCCCACGCCGGCAATGATGGCGCCGGTGGACATGAGAGCCTCAAAGAACTTCGCGGAAGAAGTCACAGGCGCGCGCGTGATGCCGTCCACCAGGCACTGCACGAGTGTCAATCCCGCGACGAGGATGATGATGCCGGAACCAATGATTTGTGAGGGCAATATCTGGATGCCAAACCGCGCAAACACGTTGTACAAGATGGCAGCCGGAATAACGGCCATGAGACCGCCCACGAGGTTCTGGTAAAAGGGCGGCAGGCGGTACTGGGCCAGAAACATGTTTGTGCCCATAATCAGCGCCGAGATGAGGAACGTGACCACGCCGACGAGGAGGTCGCCGCCGAGCATCACCGCGATGAAGGCGCCCATGGCACCCCACGCGCTGACGATGGTCGCCGTGGAGTAAGGATTCTTCATCGCCTCAATGTCATCGAGAACTTTTTCCGCCATAGCGGGCGGGGTTGCGCCTGAGTGGATCGAGCGGATGAGGCGGTCCACGGCCGACAACTTAGTGAAGTCCACTGCGATACCGGGGGCGACGCGGAAGACGTGCAGGTTACGGCGGTTCGGGCCGGTGCCGATTGCGGTGTGAATCGTAATGGTGTTCATCAAAATCGACACGTGGCAGTAGTGCAGACCATACGAGGAGGCCACGAGGTGAATCTGCGCCTGGGCATCGGTGTTTGCCGTGCCGGCCGCGATGAGGATCCCGCCAACGCGCGCGGCAATCTCCATGACGCCCGTGACCTGTGCTGGGTCGGTGAGATCGACCGGGGCGAGCGGGGAGGGTGGTGGGGCGGCTTTGGCGGTGTCGATGGTGGCGATATGCGCCGAGCCATAGCGCAAGCGCTGGCGGAGCGAAGAAAGAACAGACACGGAAAAGATAGACCTCAACAACACTTCTGGATTCGGTAAGTCAGCACTTTAGTAACTGTCGCCGATTTATGCACCTGCCAGTGCTTTTAGTGTGGCGCGGCGCACGCTTTTGTGCAGCGCATGGACCTGGCTTTCCGTCTTCGGGGTGGACTCGGGTACGATTCCCATAGCGGATCATCCGCGGTGCTGGAGTGGCGCAATTGGTAGCGCAACGCACTTGTAATGCGTAGGTTGCGAGTTCAAGTCTCGTCTCCAGCTCAAATTACTCGGCGAGGTGGGCCAGGGCGACGTCGATAAGCGCGCGGCGCCGACGTGGCGGCAGGGGGCGCTCGGTGAGGTGGTCATGCACCCACAACCCGCTGCCAATCACCGATGCGAGCACGACGGATTCGTCCTCTGTGGCGGGGTCAGGTAGCCAGCGCTTGTCGACGGCCCTCCATACCTCCTGAAAGTCCGGATGCGACTGCGAGTGGATGGACATGAGCAGCTCGATGAGCGGATCGTTTTTGCCCATTGACTCAATCGCTGCGCGGTAGCGCTGACGCTCAGTCAACTCGTCCGCGGTTTTTCCACCGGAAAGGTGCACGAGTTCTTCCTCCCACCGCTCGGCACAGAGCGTGTGGCAGTCAATGAGCAACTGGTGGCGAGTGGGGAAGTGGTAGATGAGCCCGGACTTACTCATCCCAGTGGCGGTGGCCAGGGAGTCGTAGGTGAGCGCGTGGACGCCGTCCCTCTCGATGATGAGAAGCGCCATCTCCAGCGCTTCTACCTTTTTACTCACGCGTGGCATCAGCACCTCCAGACGTCGGATTATGGCGGAAGCACCAACTAGTTACTGCGGCAAAGAGGAGCATGACCACGGCGAGTCCGGCGGCGGTAGTGAGATAGGCGTCGGTGTAGGCGGCAGCGGGTGCGGTGCCAAGCTCAGGGACCCGCAGTGCCTCGACGCCGAGGTCCTGCGCCTCGTCCGGGAGGCTGCTGGTGAACAGCAGCGGCAGGACCGAACCCGTCACGGCAATGGACAGCAACGTGCCGAACTCATAGGAGACCTCCTCCACGCCTGCGGCCATGCCGGAGCGCGAGACTGGGGCCGAGCCGATGATGGCAGTGGAGGAAACCGACATGACGAGGCCCGCGCCCACGCCAGTGAGGAGGAGCCCCGCCAGATAGGCGGCGAACACGTCGCGGTGGCCGCCCCACACCACACAGGCAATGCCGGCGGCCATGAAGAGGAAACCTCCGCTGATAATCGGCAAGAAACCCCAGCGGTGCAAATTCGCCCCGCCCAGTGCGGACATGGGCAGCGCGGCCAGCGCGATGATGGAGATAATCAGACCCGCATGCAGGGGCGAATACTGATCCACGAGCTGCAGCTTCTGGGTCGTGGTCATCTCCAACCCCGACATGCCAAACATTGCGCCCGCTGCCGCCACAACGCCGCCGGTGAAGATGGGGGAGCGGAAGATATCGAAGGTAAGGAGCGGTTCCTCGAGCTTGTCTTGGCGGCGGGTAAACAGGATGGCGCCACTGAGGCAGGCGGCCAGTGCGCCGCCGATCAGCGTGGCGTTGAGGTGGGAGCTGGCTACAGATTTGATGACGAGCACGAGTGAGGTCAGGGTCACCAGCGCGTAGAGCGAGGAAAGGAAATCCCACTGCTTTGCCGGGTTCGCCACATTCGGTGGGGCAAGAAACGCCGTGAGCACGAGCGCAATGACCACGATGGGCACGTTGACCAAGAAGACCGAGCCCCACCAGAAATGTTCGAGCAGAAGGCCGCCCACCGTGGGACCGGCCGCCGCGCCGACGACGGCGATGGAGCCCCAGATGCCGATTGCGGTGTTGCGTTCAATTTCGTCTTCAAAGGTCAGGCGAATGAGCGCGAGGGTGGCGGGCATCATGATGGAGGCGCCGAGTCCCAGGAAGGCGCGGGCGGCGACGAGCTCCCACGCGCCGGGGGCAAGCGCAGCGGTCAGCGAGGCGATGCCGAAAATCCACAGGCCTATGACGAACATGCGGCGGTGGCCGATTTTATCGCCCAACGTGCCGGTGCCGAGGAGCAGGCCGGCCAGCATGAGCGCGTAGGCGTTGATGATCCACAGCTGTTGCAGCGAGGTGGCGTGGAGCTGCTCGGAAAGCGCCGGCAGGGCGGTGTAAAGGATGGAGTTGTCCAGCCCGATCATGAGCAGTCCGAGGGAGACGACACCAAAGAACGTCCATCGGCGCGGTGCTGAGGAGCGGAGGGCGTCAGTGGCGTCAGTGAGGTCTGTCGTTTGGGCGTCTGTCATGCTGCGAAACTATAGCGAACGGTCGTTACAGTTTCAATCCATGTAGGGAGAGTTGTTGTTGGGGTCACAAAACGACCGTTACGTGAGAATTGAGGTTTAAGGTGGCGAAACCACTCCGGTTGGAGCAAAACTGGGGTCTGTTCACAACAAAGTTAGAGAGGAAGACAACATGGCACGCACGTATGCCACACAACTTGTTGAGATGCTGGAGGCGCAAGGCGTCGAGCGCATTTATGGCCTGGTGGGTGACTCCCTGAACCCCATCGTGGATGCGGTACGCCGCTCCTCTATCGAGTGGGTCCACGTCCGCAACGAGGAAACCGCTGCCTTCGCTGCAGAGGCTGATTCCCTCACCACCGGCAAGCTCGCCGTCTGCGCTGCTTCTTGTGGCCCGGGTAATACTCACCTTATTCAGGGGCTTTATGACGCCCACCGTAACGGCGCCAAGGTCCTCGCCATTGCTAGCCACATCCCGTCGCGCCAGATTGGTTCGAAGTTCTTCCAGGAGACCCACCCGGAGTCCATCTTCCAGGAGTGCTCCAGCTACTGCGAGATGGTGAACTCGGCTGATCAGGGCGGAGTTATCCTGCACCACGCCATCCAGAACACCATGGCGGGCAACGGTGTCTCCGTCCTCGTTATCCCAGGCGATGTCTCCATGCAGGAGGCTGAGGATGACACCTTTACCTCTTCGGCTATCTCTGCTGGCCGCCCGATTGTTTTCCCGGACCCGGCTGAGGCAGCCGCGCTGACCCAGGCGATTAA
The DNA here is from genome assembly GCF_024586525.1 of Corynebacterium sp. BF-R-2. NCBI lineage: Bacteria > Bacillati > Actinomycetota > Actinomycetes > Mycobacteriales > Corynebacteriaceae > Corynebacterium > Corynebacterium sp. BF-R-2. Next base: position 116,618 of record NZ_JAMFTP010000006.1, read on the forward strand.
TGAGGCTAAAACCGTCGCACTCTTTGTCGGTGCCGGTGTGAAGAATGCCCGCGAGCAGGTCTTGGCCCTTGCGGAGAAGATTAAGGCCCCGATTGGCCACGCCCTCGGCGGCAAGATGTACATCCAGTACGACAACCCCTTTGACGTGGGCATGTCCGGCCTGCTCGGCTACGGTGCTGCCCACGAGGCAACCCACGAAGCAGACCTGCTCATCCTGCTGGGCACCGACTTCCCGTACAACGACTTCCTGCCGGATGCCAACGTGGCGCAGGTGGACATCGACGGCACTCACATCGGCCGCCGCACCCGCATCAAGTACCCGGTGACCGGCGATGTTGCTGCCACCATCGAGAACATCCTGCCGCACGTGGATGAGAAGAAGGATCGCTCCTTCCTCGATAAGATGCTGAAGAAGCACTACGACAAGCTCGAGCATGTCGTCGAGGCCTACACGTCGGGCGTCGAGAAGCACACGCCGATTCACCCGGAGTACATCGCGGATCTCATTGACAAGGAAGCCGACGAGGACGCCATCTTCACCGTCGATACCGGCATGTGCAACGTGTGGGGCGCGCGCTACATCACCGCGAATGGCAAGCGCGAGCAGATTGGTTCCTTCCGCCACGGCACCATGGCCAACGCCCTGCCGATGGCCATCGGCGCCCAGGCCGCGAACCCGGGCCGCCAGGTCATCACCTTCTCTGGTGACGGTGGCCTGTCCATGCTCATGGGTGAGTTGCTCACCGTGAAGTTGCACAACCTGCCGGTGAAGACGGTGGTCTTCAACAATTCTTCCCTCGGCATGGTGAAGCTGGAGATGCTGGTGCAGGGGTTGCCAGAACATGAGACCGACCACGAACATGTCAACTTCGCCAAGATTGCAGAGGCCGCTGGCATCAAGCACTTCCGCATCGAGGATCCGAAGAACGCGCCGAAGGAGATCAAGAAGGCGCTGGCCTACGATGGGCCTGCGCTTATTGACGTCGTCACTGACCCCAACGCCCTCTCCCTGCCGCCGACGCTCACCTTCGAGCAGCTCCTTGGCTTCTCCAAGGCCGCCACCCGCACTGTCTTCGACGGTGGCGTGGGCCAGATGCTCACCATGGCGAAGTCCAACTTGCGCAACATCCCGCGCCCGCAGGACTTCTAAGCCCACGGTTCACAGCCAGACCCCGCCTTGAGGCATCACGCCTTGGCGGGGTCTTTGACTGGGATGAGGACAAGGGCTCCCACGAAGAGGACGAGACCGATCGCGAGCACACCGCCGCGGTCGCCTTGTCCCAAGAGGGAGACAAACACGCCGAAGAGGAAGGGCGTCAGCCACGAGACTGCGCGTCCAGTCGTGGCATACAGCCCAAACATCTCACCCTCGCGGCCCGGTGGGGCCACTCGAGCCAGGAAGCCTCGTGCTGAGGCCTGCGCTGGGCCAACACACAGGCAGAGGATGAGCCCGCAGATCCAGAAAGCCGTGGCGCCTTCGGCGAAGAACATGATCCCGGCCATCGCAGTGAGTGTCACCAGGCAGGCGAGGATAATGGCTTTGGGACCCACGTGGTCATCAATAAGCCCTCCGGCCACCGCACCCAGCGCGGCCGCAACGTTGGCTGCAACGCCGAATATCAGGACATCACCTGGTGAGAGCCCATACACCGACACTCCCAGCACCGCGCCGAAACTGAATACCGCGGAGAGCCCATCGCGGAAAATGGCGGAGGCGAACAGGAACGCGAAGGCGTTGCGGTCCTCCTCCCAAAGCGAGCGCAGCGTGCGCCACAGCTCGCGATAGGACTGCGCGATACCACCCGTGGTGTCGCCGGAGGGAGCAATCTCCGGAACGCGCAGCAGCACCGGAATCGCGCTGAGCCCGAACCAGAACGCCGCCAGCAGCGCTACCAGCCGAATGTTCCAGCCACCTTCGGTGCTCAGGCCCAGCGCACCACCCTCCCCAGCGACGAAGCCGATATAGCACACAAGCAGCAGGACGATTCCGCCGAAATAGCCCGCGGACCAGCCCAAACCGGACACACGCCCCACCTTGTCCTCCGTGGCCACCTGGTTGAGCTGCGCAAAGTAATTAACCTCCGCAAACTGGATGGTCACGCTGCCCACCGCCAAGCCCAGCAGGCCGAGCCAGAAATACTCGGGTGCGTCGTTGCGAATGAAGAACAGCCCAGCCATGGTGACGAAGGTCAGAAGTGACCAGAAACCCAGCGCCCGGCGCCGTGTGCCTAAGCGATCCGAACGCTGGCCCATGATTGGGGTGACCGCGAAGATGACGAGGCCCGCCACCGCCATGGACCAGGACAGCCACTGCGCTGGGCTAAACCGCGAATCAATCTGTTGGCCCACTGAATCGGTGAGATAGACCGAGAAAATGAACGTCACCAGCACCGCATTGAAGGCGGCAGACCCCCAGTCCCACAGGGCCCACGAGGCGACGGTGAGGCGATCGGTGCGTTGGGAAGCGTGCGTCATAGCTCTTTATCGTAGGCAACGCCGCCCCCGATTTCTGGTTCACAGCACACGTACAGATTTTGCTCAGTACTCTGGGAAGGCGTAATGCAATACTTCTCACTCTGAATGAGATACCTGACCAGAGGCTGCGCCCTGGGCGTTCGTCGTGGCGCTGGGAGTTGCAGCAGAGAAAGGATTCAAGCGGGACTATGGATGATTCCAAGGACATCAAGGTGCTCGTCGTTGATGACGAGCCCAATATCGTCGAGCTACTCACCGTCTCCCTGAAGTTCCAGGGGTTTGATGTGTATAGCGCCAACTCCGGCAACGAGGCTTTGCGCATCGCGCGCGACATCAACCCGGATGCCTACATCATGGACGTCATGATGCCGGGCATGGACGGCTTTGAGCTGCTGGGCAAGCTGCGCGGTGAGGGCCTCGACGGGCCCGTGCTGTACCTGACCGCTAAGGATTCCGTGGATCAGCGAATTCACGGCCTGACCATCGGAGCGGACGATTACGTTACTAAGCCTTTCAGCCTGGAGGAGGTCATTACCCGCCTGCGCGTCATTCTGCGTCGCGGCAGCGCCACGGAAGGCGCCGATGACGGCGCCACCATGACCTACGCTGACCTCACCCTCAATGATGACACCCACGAGGTCACCAAGGGCGGCGAGATCGTTGAACTGTCGCCCACGGAGTTCAACCTTCTGCGCTACCTCATGCAGAACCGTGAGGTTGTGCTGTCCAAGTCCAAGATTCTGGACAACGTGTGGCACTACGACTTCGGCGGCGACGGCAACGTGGTGGAGTCTTACATTTCTTACCTGCGCCGCAAGATCGACACCGGTGATACCCCGCTGATCCACACGGTGCGCGGCGTGGGTTACGTCCTGCGTATGCCGCGCTCGTAAGCATGAGCGAACCCACCGAGAACATCCAGGCCCCGGACTCCGGGGTCACTCTCGTGCGCGAGAAATCCCAGCGTCGCCGCATTCAGCGCCCCAAGGCCTTGCCGCTGCGCACGTGGTTGCTCGTGCTTATGGTGCTGGTGTCGGGCATTGGCCTAGCGATGTCCTCATTGGCGGTGTCATCGATTATGCGCAACGTGCTCTACACCCGCGTGGACACCGAGCTCAATGACGCGCTCCATTCCTGGGCCAGCAACCTTGACGAGACCTTCTACACCCAGGACCGCAGCCGCCGCCCACCGACGGATTACGTGGCTATGGCCTATTATCCCAACGGATCCGTGGTCTCTACGGGCCCAACCGCTGCGATTCCGGATGCGCGAGGTGTGTATGTCGGCGGCGAGCCCATGACGGTGCCCTCAACGAAGGGAGATACCGAATGGCGGGCGGTGGCCGCGCTGAACCCGGATGGGTCCGTGGTGGTCGTGGCCAAGGACATGACCACGGAGAATTCCATCCTTAAGGGCTTGGCAATCGTTCAGGTCATCATTGCCGCCGTGGTCATGCTCATCATCGCCATCGTCGGCATGTGGTTTATCCACCGAGCCCTGCGGCCCCTGCGGGTGGTGGAGAAGACGGCATCGCAGATCGCGGCAGGTAACTTAGACAAGCGCGTTCCGGAATGGCCGCTGCACACTGAGGTGGGGCAGCTCGCCGCGGCACTGAACGTCATGCTGGGTCGACTACAGAAATCCGTCGTCCACGCGCAGGAGAAGGAGCAGCAGATGCGCCGATTCGTCGGTGATGCCTCCCACGAGCTGCGCACCCCGCTCACCAGCCTGCGCGGCTATACGGAGTTGTATCGTTCGGGCGCGACGAAGGATGCGGAGTTCGTCTTCGGCAAGATTGATGCCGAGTCCAAGCGCATGTCCCTCCTCGTGGAGGACCTCTTGTCCCTGACGCGTGCGGAGGGCTCGCGCCTGGATATGCGTCAGGTGGACATGCTGGAGCTCGTGCTGTCCGTGGGGTCGTCGGCGCGCGCGGCCTTTGCTGGCCGAACCATTAACGTCAACAACGAGGCCACGAGTATCCCCATGGTCGATGGTGACGCGGACCGCCTCCACCAGGTTTTGCTCAACCTGGTGTCCAATGGCATTCGCCATGGTGGCGAGGATGCCGTCGTTACCCTCACGCTTCGGGATGATGAGGAGCACGTGCTTATCGACGTCTCCGATGACGGCAAAGGCATCTCCCCCGACGATGCCTCCCATATTTTTGAGCGCTTCTACCGGGCGGATTCCTCACGCACCCGCGACACGGGTGGTTCGGGCCTTGGCTTGGCCATCGTGAAGTCGCTCGTGGAGCAGCACGGCGGCTCGATCTCCGTGGAATCTGAGCTGGGCCGCGGCTCCGTTTTTACCGTGCGCCTGCCCAAGGCGGCAGACGCTGCCTAACGCGGCGCGTTAGTTACGCTTGCCCTCCTCATCGGTGCCGAGGTGCTGGCGGATGCGCGCGGCGGCCTCATCCATGGCGGCGGGGTCGGTGGCGTCAGCGTCGAAGGCCTTGGCGAAGTCGTAGTCCTCCATCTTCTCGGCGGGGAAGAGATGGATGTGGGTATGCGGCACATCGAAGCCGGCAATGATGTAGCCAGTGCGCGGGGTATCGAAGGCGGTGTTGATGGCACCGCCAATCTCTAGGGCGATGGCGTTGAGGTGTGCCCAGGTCTCAGGATCCAGATCGGTCCACTTATCCACTTCCTCGACCGGCACCACGAGGGTGTGGCCGTAGCGCAGCGGCTCGATGGACAAGAATGCGACGCACTTCTCGTCGCGATACACAAAGCGAGCGGGCAGCTCGCCGTTGATGATCTTAGTAAATACAGAAGACATGGCTCCTAGGCTACCGGCAGTTAAGATAGACGGCATGCGCATACTCGTAATCGGCTCGGGCGGCCGCGAACACGCCCTGCTCACCGGCCTCAAGGCTGATCCTTCTGTGACCGATCTGCACATCGCGCCGGGTTCTCCGGCCCACGCGCAGCAGGCCACGGTGCACCCGGAGTACTCCCAGGTGGCTGACCCAGCGCGCATGGTGGAGCTCGCGCTCGATATCGCCGCCGACCTCGTCGTCATCGGCCCTGAGGTCCCGCTGGTCGCTGGCGTGGCGGATGCCTTGCGGGAAAAGGGGGTGGCGGTTTTCGGGCCGTCGGCAAGCGCGGCTCAGATCGAGGGCTCCAAGGCCTTCGCCAAGGACGTCATGGCTGCTGCAGGCGTGCGCACCGCCCGCGCGGAGCAGCTCGCGCCCGGCACCCCTGACGCCGACATTGAGGCGGCCCTCGACCGTTTCGGTCCGCATTTCGTGGTCAAGGATGATGGCCTCGCCGGCGGCAAGGGAGTTGTGGTGACTGAGTCCCGCGAGGACGCCCGCGCCCACGTCGACGCCGTCCACGCCTCAGGCAACCCGGTGCTGCTGGAGTCCTTCCTCGATGGTCCCGAGGTTTCCCTGTTCTGTCTCGTCGACGGTGAGACCGTCGTGCCGCTACTGCCGGCCCAGGACCACAAACGCGCCTACGACAACGATGAGGGCCCCAACACCGGCGGCATGGGTGCGTACACCCCACTGCCGTGGCTGCCGGAAGACGGTGTCCAGCGCATCGTTGATGAGGTGTGCGTCCCGGTAGCCCGCGAACTTGTCCACCGCGGCACGCCCTACACCGGCCTGCTCTACGCCGGCCTGGCGTGGGGTGCGGAGGGGCCAGCCGTGGTGGAGTTTAACTGCCGCTTCGGTGACCCGGAAACCCAGGCGGTTTTGTCCTTGCTGACCTCCCCGCTCGGAGAGGTCCTCAACGCCACCGCCACCGGTCACCTGGCAGAACTCGCGCCGCTGGAGTGGAAGGAGGGCTACGCCGTCACCGTCGTGTTGGCGGCCGAGGGTTACCCGGCCTCGCCGCGCAAGGGTGATGTTATTAGCTCTCCAGACCTCGAGAACTCCACGAAGATCCTGCATGCGGGCACCGCGACGTCGGACAGCGGCGTGGTTTCCAACGGTGGCCGAGTCCTCAACGTCCTTGGCCAGGGCGCCACGTTGGATGAGGCACGTGCCGCTGCCTACGCCGTCCTCGACGGCATCGAGCTCGAGGGCAGCTTCTTCCGCACCGATATCGGTGCCCGCGCTGCCGCTGGAGAAATCAGCCTCTAATACCCCAGGGGTGGGGCGGCGTGGAATAATGAGCGACGTGGCTGAAAAGAAGAACATTTCCAACGTCCTGTCCGCTCGATACGCCTCCCCCGAGATGGCTGAAATCTGGTCTCCAGAGCACAAAATCATCCTGGAGCGCCAGCTGTGGATCGCGGTGATGAGCGCGCAAAAAGACCTCGGCGTCGACATCCCAGCCGAGGCCATTGCCGCCTACGAGGCGCAGGTGGACAACGTCGACCTCGCCTCCATTGCGGAGCGCGAGCGCATCACGCGCCATGACGTCAAGGCCCGCATTGAGGAGTTCAACGGCCTCGCCGGCTTTGAACACATCCACAAGGGCATGACCTCTCGCGACTTGACAGAGAACGTGGAGCAGCTGCAGATCTTGCGCTCCCTAGAGCTGGTTCGTGACAAGGCCATCGCGGTGGTCTCCCGCATCGGTGAGCGCGCTGCGCAGTACCAGACTCTGGTTATGGCTGGCCGCTCGCACAATGTGGCGGCGCAGGCCACGACGCTGGGCAAGCGTTTTGCCTCCGCCGCGGATGAGATGCTGCTGGGCATCGAGCGCGTTGAGTCTCTTCTGGGCCGTTACCCGCTGCGTGGCATCAAGGGCCCGATGGGCACCTCCCAAGACATGCTCGACCTCATGGGTGGATCAGAGGACAAGCTTGCCGCCTTGGAGACGCGCATTGCGGACCACCTGGGATTCTCCCGCGTGTTCAATTCGGTGGGCCAGGTTTACCCGCGTTCCCTCGATTTCGATGCCGTCTCCGCCCTCGTGGAGCTCGGCGCGGCCCCGTCCTCCCTGGCCACGACGATTCGCCTCATGGCTGGCAACGAGACGGTAACGGAGGGCTTCAAGGAGGGCCAGGTTGGCTCCTCTGCCATGCCGCACAAGATGAACGCTCGTTCCTGCGAGCGCGTCGGCGGCTTCCAGGTCATCCTGCGCGGCTACCTCACTATGGTGGCGGACCTGTCCGGCCAGCAGTGGAACGAGGGCGACGTGTTCTGCTCAGTGGTGCGCCGCGTCGCGCTTCCGGATGCCTTCTTCGCCCTCGACGGCATGTTTGAAACCTTCCTCACGGTTCTGGCCGAGTTCGGCGCCTTCCCCGCCATGATTGACCGCGAGCTGGAGCGCTACCTGCCGTTCCTGGCTACCACCCGTATCCTCATGGCGGCGGTGCGCGCGGGCGTGGGCCGCGAGACCGCGCACGAGGTCATCAAGGAAAACGCCGTGGCTGTGGCTCTGAACATGCGCGAGAACGGCGGGGAGCAGGACTTGGTGGAGCGCTTGGCTGCGGATGAGCGCCTGCCGCTCGATGCTGCTGCGCTCGACGCCGCCCTCTCTGACAAGCATGCCTTCATCGGCGCGGCCGAGTCCCAGGTCAGCCAGATCCTCGGCCGCATCAAGGCACTGGCGGATCAGCACCCGCACGCCGCTGCCTACACCCCGGGCGACATCCTCTAACCCACGCCGCCAGGGGTATCCCCTGTGCAGGGGGCGACCCGGCGCGGTACGTTTTCGCAGACAAGCCTTCTCAAACGTGAGTTTTTGAGGCTCTATTTACGAAAACGTACCTCAGCATCGCGGGCGGCCCTTGTGAGTGCGTCGCGGGTTGCTCCCCATGCCTGGCGCGCGCGGTGGGCTACGGTGTCGCTGGCCCCGGCGGCGCGTTGCTGTGCGGCGTCGGCAGCCTCGCGCGCCGTAGTCATGCCGGAGGCGGTGAGCTCGCGGGCAGCGTCGAGGTGCCGGACCTCCTCGAGGTCCTCGGCTCCGTCCACAGTGAGGTTGGCAGCCTCGGAAAAGTCACGGAGCTGCCCAAAGAAGCGGTTGACCTCGTCGACGGCGCGGGGAGAGTTCCAGTCGATGGCCTTGCGGAAGGTCGAGAAACTGCCCAGCTCATGTGCCTTCTGGGCAATCCCGGACAGGGTCTCCAGAAGCCGCGCAGCGCGCTTGTCTCGCGCGCGGGCCACGGCAGCGGCGTAGTCAGTGGCGGCCTCGCCTTCCACGGCGTTGACACGGTTGAGCTGGAGCACGTACATCTGGTTCTGCAGCTGCACGGTGCGGGCGAGCTCGTAGAGCCAGAAACGCGCGTCGTCGTTGGTCTCCTGGAAAGTCTCGCGCACCTTGCTGGGTGAGGTCTTCGACTGCGCCATGCGTTCCGCCACCGCAGTGAGGTGGCGCAACACCTGGCCTTGCAGTTTCGCCAAGTCAGCGCTGACGTGTTGCACGGTGGCCCACTGCGTATCGGTCACCGAAGTGGTGCCGTCCAGAATGAGGGCGGCCTCCGCGAGCGTCTCCGCAACGCCGTCAATATCGCCCGCCAAGGAATCCTGCTGGAAGCGCAGAACCGAGTCGATTTTGGAGTCGATGCGCTCCAGGTAATCCTGCATCTGCGCCATCTGCTTTTCGACGGCCGCCTGCTGCACCATCGACGCCATCACCATGGGCGCCGCAGGGGTGAGCAGCCCAGCCTTGTCAAAGGTCAGGTGCTTGAGCACGCTGCCGCCCGTGTGCGATGCAGCGCCGCGCGGCACGTCTGTCGCACGGATGACGCCAGTGCGGACATCGCCCGGTTTAATACCCATGCGCTTGAGGTAGTTAGCGGAGTCCGCATCCAGTTTGAGCCAGCGCCCTGATTCCTTCTGGTAGCGCTCAATTCCCGAGAGAGCTTGGCTCGCGCGGTGCAGCAGCTCCGGCGTGATGGGAGAGGAATCGGCATCGACACCGGCGGAAAGGCGCTCGAGTGTGGACTCAGGTCCGAGGATGAGGGCGCCCTCCTCACCTACGACGACGGCGAGTTCATCCTCGTGCTCTGCAGGTGGGTTCTCCGCCATTAGCCGAGTCCCGGCACGCGCAGAACCGGCAGCTCGAAGCCGCCGAAGCTGCCAATGGACTTGCCATTGGAGGCGAGGTAGCCGCCAAGCACTATCGCGGTGAGCGCCACCATGACGCCGATGACGGCGGCACCCGTAGATGAGCTCTTCTCCTGTGTGGTCTGGCCCGGAATGGTCAGCTCGGGCACCTCCTGGATACCTTCTTCTGCTCCGCGTCCGCGCAGCTCAGAAACACACTCGGCAAAGGCCTGCGCCTGGGCGGCGTTGAAGGCAGAGACAGCCTCCTTTTCCTGTGCCTGGTTCTCCGCCAAAGCGGCGCGGAGGGTGGGGCTGAAATCACTACCCGTTGACAGGAGCGGTGCCGGGCCCTTCTCCGCGCGGGCGGAAGCCGCATTGATGGAATACTCGGCGTCGTCAGGCAGCAGCACCGACTCGTCCGCCACGAGTGCTTCCGGGGCCGACGCGCCAACCAAAATGATGAGCATGTCCGCGCCGGTGTAGCCGGCCTTGCCCAGCGCCGCCACCGTCGAGGCATAGCCTGGAGCCTTGCTCACATCGCGCGAGGTGTACGCCGAGAAGTCCAGCTTCGGAAACTGTGCTTGAATTTGCTCGGAGGTCGCACGGATGGTGGCGATGTAGCCGGCGCGAACGTCGCGCGCCAGCTCACGGTCGGCGGCCGAGGGGGAGACTGTGCACAGCCACTGGCCGTGGGCGGACTCGCGCACGGAGACATCGGCTGCGTGCGCAGCGGGCACAGACAGGGCGCCGCCCACGACGGCAACGGAGGTAACAAGGGAGGTCAGACGAGTACGCATGGCTAAGGCTCCTCGGGATAGGGACGTATCTTGAAGCAGTGTAGACGGGGCTAGGATGGATGTCATGCGTCCAGAACTTTCTTCCTACACCCACATCGCTTCCGGCAAGGTACGCGATATTTACGACATCGACGACAACACCCTGCTCATGGTGGTCTCCGATCGCATTTCCGCTTTTGACTATGCGCTCGAGCCCGCCATCCCCGATAAGGGCCGCGTGCTCACGGCGACGTCGAAGTTTTTCTTCGATGCCATCGACTTCCCTAACCACTTGGCGGGCCCGCTCGATGATGAGCGCATCCCAGAGGAGGTCCTCGGCCGCGCCATGGTCGTACAGAAGCTGGACATGCTGCCGTTCGAGTGTGTTGCCCGCGGTTACCTCACCGGTTCCGGCCTGAAGGAATACCAGGAATCCGGCAGCGTGTGTGGCGTCGACCTTCCAGAAGGCCTGACGGAGGCTTCCCGCCTGCCCGACCCCATTTTCACCCCGGCCACCAAGGCGGAGCAGGGCGACCACGATGAAAACGTCTCCTTCGACGTCGTCGTGGACAAGCTGGGCCGCGAGCGCGCCGAGGAGCTGCGCGAGGCTACCCTGCGCATTTACTCCGAGGCCGCGGCATTGGCGGAGGCGAAGGGAATCATTTTGGCGGATACGAAGTTCGAGTTTGGCGTCGATAAGCACGGCACCCTCGTCCTGGCTGACGAGGTCCTCACCCCGGACTCCTCGCGCTACTGGCCGGCTGATACCTACGAGGAAGGCAAGGTCCAGCCCTCCTTTGACAAGCAGTACGTGCGCGATTGGCTCACCAATTCCGGCTGGGACAAGGAGTCCACGCCGCCGCGCCTGCCGGAGGACGTTGTCCAGGCCACCCGCGCCCGCTACGTCGAGGCCTTTGAACGCCTGTCCGGAACGACCTTGTAAGGAGCTTGCATGAGCGCACCGATTGCCGCCAAACACCCGGTAACCCGCGAATTTCACGGACGTAGCTTCGTCGATGACTATGAGTGGCTACGCGAAAAGGACGCACCGGAGACCCGTGCGTACCTCGAGGCAGAGAACGCGTATACCGCCGAGCGCACCGCGCATTTGGACACACTGACGGAGAATATCTTCACCGAGGTCAAGTCCCGCATCAAGCAGACGGACATGTCCGTGCCCCAGCGCCGCGGTAAGTACTGGTACTACGGCCGCACCGAGGAGGGGCAGGAGTACGGCTACAGCTGCCGCATCCCGGTGTCGGAAGGCTCCGATCCGTGGACACCGCCGACCATCCCGGAGGAGGGTGCGCCGGAGGGAGAGCAGGTGCTTCTCGACGTCAACGCGCTCGCCGAAGGCCATGACTTCTTTGCCCTAGGTGCCTCCACGGTGAGCGATTCCGGGGACCTGCTGGCCTATTCCGTCGACGTGGCTGGTGATGAGCGCTTTGAGCTGTTTATCAAGGACCTGCGTACAGGGGAGCTGTTGGAAGACCGTCTGGAAGGCATCTTCTACGGAGCGACCTGGGTAGGTGAGGAGTACATCTTCTACACCACCGTCGATGACGCCTGGCGGCCGGACACCGTATGGCGCCACCGCGTGGGAACCCCGCAGTCGGAGGATGTCGTGGTTATGCGCGAGGAGGATTCGCGCTTCGGCATCGGCGTAGGCACGACGCGCAGCGATAAGTACATCATGATCGTGTCTGGCTCGAAGATTACGAGCGAGGCGTGGGTGCTTGAGCAGTCTTCCCCGGAAGGCGAGTTCCGCCTTTTGTGGGAACGCGAGACCGGTGTGGACTACGACGTCGACCACGCAGTGGTGGGCGGCGCCGATTATTGGGTAGTTACCCACAATGTCACCGGTCCCAATTTTGAGCTGGGCTATTGCCCCGTGTCTGAGGAGCTGCCGTCTTTGCGTGATCTCACCGTGCTCATGCCGCACGATGACACCGTACGTCTGGAGGGCGTGGACTGCTACCGTGACCAGATCGTTGTAGGCTACCGCCGCGGCGGCATTGGCCGTGCCGCGGTGATGGATGTGCGTCAGGGTTGGGCGGAGTTCAGCGAGCTTCACTTCAACGAAGAGCTCTACACCGTCGGCGTGGCCGGCAACCCCGAGTGGGACGCGCCGGTGCTGCGCGTGAGCTACACCTCCTTCATCCAGCCAGCCCAGCTCTTTGATTACCGCGTGGCCACCGGGGAGTACACGCTGCTCAAGGAACAGGAAGTCCCTGGCGGCTATGACAAGGATGAGTACGTGGCCTACCGCGTCTGGTCTGAAGCGCCTGATGGGACGAAGGTGCCGGTGTCCATCGTGCACCGCGCGGACCTCGACCGCACGCAGCCGAACCCGACGTTGCTCTACGGCTATGGCTCCTACGAGGCGAACATGGACCCGTACTTCTCGGTCTTCCGTTTGTCCCTCATGGACCGCGGCATGATTTTCGCCATGGCGCACGTGCGCGGTGGCGGGGAGATGGGCCGCCAGTGGTATGACGATGGCAAGATGCTGTCCAAGAAGAACACCTTCACCGACTTCATTGCGGTGGCCGACGACCTCATCGCGCGCCGTGTGACCACGCCGGAAACCTTGGTGGCTGAAGGCGGCTCCGCCGGTGGCCTGCTCATGGGCGCGGTGGCCAACATGGCACCGGACAGGTTTAAGGCCATTCAGGCCAACGTTCCCTTCGTCGACCCACTGACCTCGATCCTCATGCCGGAGTTGCCCCTGACGGTGGTGGAGTGGGAGGAATGGGGAGACCCATTCCATGACCCAGAGGTCTACGACTACATGGCCTCGTACTCGCCGTATGAGAACATTTCGGCGCAAGATTATCCCAATATCCTGGCGCTGACCTCGCTTAATGACACCCGCGTGCTCTACGTGGAACCGGCGAAGTGGGTGGCCAAACTGCGCGAGGTTGCCACCGGCGGCGAGATCCTCCTCAAAACGGAAATGGCTGCTGGCCACGGCGGTGTGTCGGGCCGCTATGCCAAGTGGAAGCAGAGTGCGTTTGAGTATGCATGGCTGATTAACCAAGCCACGGGTGCTGAGGCCTAACCGAATAACACAGCCCCACTCGGCGCGCGCCGGGGCGGTGGCTGTGCGATAATTTTCCTTATGCATGGCCACCTTCTGGTTTCGATTTCCAGTATTTTTGACGACACCCGAAGCCAGGCCTCCGGCCTGCTTGCCTCGTTCGACAAGGCGGACATCCCGGTGTCCCTCCTGGTCGCTCCACATATTGACGGCAACTGGCACCTGGCTAAGGACGCCTCCACGCGGGCATGGCTGCGCGAGGAAGCTGAGTCGGGTCGAGTGCTCATTCTCAATGGCTTTGACCAGGCAGTTCAGGGCCGCCGTGCGGAGTTTGCCAACCTTGATGCGCACGAGGCACGCCTGCGCCTCAAGGGGGCGACGCGTCAAATGGCAAAGATCGGCTTCGAGCCCACTATTTTTGCGCCGCCGCGCTGGCGCATGTCGGAAGGCACGCTCACTGTCCTTCCCGAGTTCAATTTCGACTTCGCTGCCTCCACCCGAGGTATCCACGACTTGCGTTCCGGCGAGCTCCACCAAGCCCGCAACTTATCCTTTGGTGAGGGCTTTGGTTCGGCCAAGTGGTGGCGTCGCAACATCATCCGCGCCGCGGAACGCTCCGCCGAGCGCGGCAATACCGTGCGTCTATCGATTTCCGGCCGCAATCTTGATGACCGTAAGGTCGTTGCCGACTTCCTCAAGGCCGCTGAGCGCGCTGCCGCCGCAGGCGCTCGTCCTGCTGACTATTCCGTCTTTACGCACGCCGAATAGCCCACCGGCCTCTTTCTGGTTGGCGGGTGTGGCCAATGTAGACGCGGTGTAAGTGTGCGAACCGGTCGGGCGTGCTGGTTGCGTGTTTCACGAGCGCAATCCCCGAATTGCGGTAGTGGACGTAGGTTTCAATTGCCCCACCCACAACCGGAGCGAGAAAAGCCCCTCTTGATGAGGGGCTTGACCTGGGTGAGCAGAGACGAGAATTCCGGCGTCGCGGGTCAGTGAGGAAGTGGCATGAAGCTCCGTCAGTAATGCTGGCGGGTGTCCGGCTGCACTGTTGGCGGCGTCTAGCGCGTACTCGGTACTACATGGGGTGTTGGAGACGCCACGACTCGGTGGTGTTGCGTCAACTTCTACTTGGAAAAGCCAGTTCTTGTGGCTAGCTTCAAACAGATCATCGCGATGTGCATTGAAGGTGAACCAAGGGAATTAGGGCCAATCTACTTAACAACAATCTTTACCATTACCGGCTCGTCATTGACAGTTACTTCCTGACTACCCTCGAGCACTCGCGCGGAGGAAAGGCTGGAAAGCCCCGAACAAGTTGCGTTGATGGTATGTGAACCAGGTTCCAACGCGTAGAAGTACACGCCATTGGCATTAGTCGTGTGTACCTTTTCCTGCGAAAGACCAATAAGCCTACATTCGCCTGCCGGGTTACCACTGGAGGTTACAACCTGAATCGTTGATTCTCCTGCATTGGGCTTGGACTGCTCATCGTCGGGGAGACCTTGGCCTACACTGATTCCAACAACTAGGGAAATAATGCCCAGAATGGTACCAATGAGTCCGAGAAGATTACTGGGGTTATTGATTAGAGCTTGAACCTGAGTTGGAACCGGGATCGGTGGTTGCATTGTTTTGGCTCTCCTTAATGTCGTTGAAGGTATTTAGCATGCTTGGGCTGATACGTAGGGCACTGTTTTCAGGGTAGCCGAGCGCGCTGATGCCATGTGTGTGAATGCCGATGGCAGCGTTGTCTGTTGTATAGACCGGCGAACCGCTTTGTCCGCCCGTGGTGTCTAAGTTATAGCAGAGTCGAGTTTGGGTTCCTGGCTGAAGGATTCTGCTCATTGTCCACAGTTGTCCGTAGTCGCGAATCAGGCTCTTACCCTTCTCTGCCGGAAAACCGGTGACAGTTACTTTTTGTCCAGAGAAAGCGGAAGAAGTATCGCTCGGTTTCATTTCAAACCAGCTGGAAGACTTGGTTGACCAGATCCCATCCCACACCGAGTGCTTTGGCGGTAGCCGACACACTCATCCGATCAATAGCAAGGCGCTGCAAGATCCAGCGGGTAACCCGATAAGTGAGCTTGGCGCCGTCATCCGCGCAGGTTAAAGATTCTTGGAAGATCTTTCTCTTACATGAGGTGGCTGTGCACCGGAATCTAGGGACTTTTACGTGCAGCCTAGTGGGGAATCCGACGACAGGAAGATCAACGAGTCGACGGGTGGTGTGGTCGCGCAGCTTTCCTGGCTGTCCGCAGTCCGGGCACACGCCGATAACGGCTACTGGTGTGGCCTCAATGATGGTCAGTGGTCCGGCGTCAGCGGCACCGGTGATGGCAAGACCGATTTCCGCGGTACGGCAGATAGTGTCGGCGACGAGGTTTCCAGTAGGCTTCACAGTACGGGTCCCTGGTGGGTTTAGATGGTTGTGTAGGAACTTTCATCTTCACACCAGGGACCCCTATATGTTGTGGTGACCCGCTGAACCCGTCGTGGCTAACTTCACCTCGCTACGCACTCCGAAACTGGAAGAGCCATTAAACTCAGGAGAGCGTTTTACTCAGAGTCGGTCGGTGCGCAGGCTGCGGCGATGATGCCAAGTGCAGCCAGCAGACCAATGCCACCAGCGGCGTATTGAGCCTCACGCGGGAAATTGCGAGTGAGCGACTCAATCTGCTTCTTCACTGGCTCAAGGCCTGGGATGTTGAGCTTTGCGCCGAAGCTGCCGAGGAAAGCCAGCGGAATGGCGAGTGCTGCTGGGATGGTGAGGCCGAGGACCGTCGGCAAGCAGCGCTCACTCACAGAGGAACCACCTGCCGGGGCGGCTGGCTTGTCGCCGGACTTGACGGTTTCTGAAGTGCCGTCGGTGTAGGTGATGACGAGGTTACCGTCGGCATCCGTGGTCACGGACTTAATTCCGCGGCCGTCCTTGCCGTCTTTACCGTTTGCGCCGTCGCGGCCATCGGTGCCGTCGCGGCCTGGTGCGCCATCGAAGCCATCGCGGCCCGGAGCGCCCTGGTCGCCCTTCGCGCCGGCGAGGGTACCGAGAATCTCAGAGGTGCCGTCGGTGTAGGTGATGACCACTTCGCCCTTGTCGTTGGTCGTCACGGACTTGATGCCACGGCCGTCCTTACCGTCGGCACCGTCCTTACCGTCCTTGCCGGCGTCGCCCTTGTCGCCGTCCTTACCGTCGACACCGTCCTTACCGTCCTGGCCGGCGTCGCCCTTGTCGCCCTTGCCGCCAGCGTTACCGTCGGCACCGTCTTGGCCGTCCTTGCCATCGGAGCCGACGACCTTGCCCACGTTCTGCTCTTCGCCATCAGTGAACGTCACAATGAGTTCACCCTTGTCGTTGATGCGAACAGACTCGATACCGCGGCCGTCCTTGCCCGGCTCACCCTTGTCGCCCTTCGGACCAGAAACCTTGCCGGCGTTCTCCGTGGTGCCATCGGTGTAGGTGATGATGAGGTCACCCTCGTCGTTGGTAGTCACGGACTTAATGCCGCGGCCGTTCTTACCGTCGGCGCCGTCCTTACCGTCCTTACCGTCCTGGCCGGCATCGCCCTTATCGCCCTTCGGGCCTTGGGCGCCGTCCTGGCCGTCGGTGCCAACGACCTTGCCGGCGTTGACAGTGGTGCCGTCGGTGTAGGTGATGATGAGGTCGCCGTTCTCGTCGGTCGCTACGGACTCAATGCCACGGCCATCTTTACCGTCGGCGCCGTCTTGGCCGTCCTGGCCGGCATCGCCCTTGTCACCCTTCGGGCCCTGAGCGCCGTCCTTACCGTCCTGGCCGTCTTTACCGTCGGCGCCGTCTTGGCCGTCCTGGCCGGCATCGCCCTTGTCACCCTTGGGGCCGGCGACGCTGCCGAGGTTCTTGGTGGTGCCGTCGGTGTAGGTGACTTCGAGGGTGCCGTCGTCAAGCACGGCGACGTCAGCAACGGTCTTGGGCTCGGGAATGTCGCAGCCTTGAAGCTGGTCAGAGGTGCGCTCGACGGTGCCGAGGTTGAAGCCCACCTTCACCGGGTCGTGGTCGGAGGAGCGGTACGGGTTGTCGGCCTCAAAGACATCGCCGCCGGTGTAGTTGCGGCGCGAGTACTCCATGGCAATCGGCTCGTCGGAGTTGATGTTCCAGGTCTGCGCAGCCTGCGCGTCGACGTGCTTGTTGGCCAGGATGTGGTCGAGGGAGCCGATGCGGCCGGAGAACTGATAGGACGCGACGGCCTGCCACTCAGACTCCGGGTTCAGCTCTTCGACCGGGATGGTGTAGCCCGCGTTGCGGAAGATCGAGATGGCGTCTTCCTTGGAGTAAGTGTTCAGGTCACCCATGACGAAGGTGGCCTTCTCCTGCCACTGCGGCTGCTTGGACAAGCCATCGAGGACAGCCTGGGCATGAGCATTGCGCACGTTGGGGTTGTTGCCCTGGCCATCGCCGGTGTCCTTGTCGCCGTTAGCTACCGAACCCTTGGACTTGAAATGGTTGGTGACCACAACGAAGGAATCCGGACCCTCAGCAGCGCACTTATCAGCAACCGGCTTGAACTCCGCAGCGAGCGGGGTGCGGGCGGTGCCCTTGAAACGCTCGTCCTCCAGCAAGGTGGCCTCACCTACTGGCTCGACGCGGTCCTTCTTGTAGATGATCGCAGTGCGGATGACATCCGTGTCCGCCGCGGAGTTTGCCGGAGCCTTGACGTAATCCCACACCTCGGAACCTGCGCGGGAGTTGAGCTCGCCCACGAGGTACTTCACGGCGTCATCGTAGGAACCGCCCACGGTGTTGGCGGCGTTCTCAATCTCAGACAGGCCGATGACATCGGCGTCGAGTCCTTCCAGCGCAGTGAGGATCTTGCCCTTCTGGTCCTCAAATGCGGAGGCAGACCACGCGCCGCGGAACGTACCGCTGTCAGAACCCACGCCGTTGCCAAAGCGGTCCTTGTAGGATTTCGCACCGTTGTCCTCACCCAGGTTGATGAAGAAGTTGAGGACGTTAAACGCAGCAACGGTGTAATCGCCGGCCACCTGTGGGGCCTCCGGGCGTGCCGGATCCCAGGTGATTGGCAGGTCAGCGGTGGCGGAGTCACCGGTAATCAGCGTGGTGGGCTGGAAGCGCCACTGGTCGTGCCCGTAGCCCAAGATAACGCCAGACTCGGCGAACTCCACCTGGTTGGTGGTACGGATGGTCTTCACATCCGAGCCGTTTTGCATGATGTACGGCAGCTTGGTGGAGGCACCGTCGCGGGTGAAGTCACGCGTGGAACCGTCATCCAGAATGACGTACTTTGCCGCGTTGGACTCCTCGAGGGCGTGCATCTCCGGGGAGCCAGGCGCGAACTTGTCGGTAGGTTGGCGCAGCGCCTCCGTACCCGGGGCTAGGCCCAACTCGCCGTAGCGGTTAAGGCCGTAGTTATCCGTCACTGTGTGCACGCCCGGCTTGAGCAGCATGGACTCGAGCTTCTCTCGAGCCTCGTCGCCCTCCGGCAGGGCATCGATGGCAAGCGGGGTTACGGGATCGAGTGCAGTCTCGAGGACGGATCCTGAGGCGAGAACCACCTGGGTCTGGCCGTAGTACTCGTCGACGGAACCGGTGACCTCGACGGATTCCCCAATCTTTGGGTAGAAGCCGGTGCCGCCGGTGTAGACGAAGACTGCCTCAGAGGCCTCTGCCGGTGCGGCGTCGCCCGTGCCCGGGGTCTGGATGGTGAAACCGTTGAGGGACTTCTCGCCCTGCCACACGGCGGTGACAACGCCCTGGGTGGTGACGTTCTGGCCCTTGAGTGGGGACTCCGCGCCGGTGCCCTGGATCTCCGGGATGGTGACGGTAGCGCCCGGCTCGACCGGAGCTAGGGTCGGATCTGGATCTGGTGCTGGGGTGGTCGCCCCACCTCCGGTAGACGCCGGCGTCGGGGCGCCCGTGCTGAAGTCAGCGGAGTTGTCGTCGGTGTCCGTGCCGGCTGCGTTGCGCTGTGCGGAGGTCGTGTTGCTCAGGCTGGGGGTGGGAGAGCCTTCGCTTATCGACGCCGCGCCGTACCCCACCACGTCAACCTCGGCCCCGGAGGCGTCGTACAGCTTGACCGAGCCCTTGGAACCGGACATGTTCAGGCTGCCCTCCGCATCCGGGGTGGGAAGCGGTTCACCGGTGCCGCCGCCACCTTCCTGGATGAGGTAGTGCCCGCTGGCCGGGATGGAGCCGGAGAGAGCTGTCTTTCCACCAGAATTACCCTTGGAAGAGAAGTACTCCACAGACCAGCCGGTGAGGTCGATGGGGGAGTTAGTCGGGTTGTAGAGCTCGATGAAGTCATTGGTGAAGGGGGCGCCCTTGTTGCCGCCGCCACCATAGACCTCGGAGATGACAGCGGTGGAACCATCCACCGCGGCAGTAGCCTGGGGAACAACCACGCAGGTGGAGACCAGCGCGGCGATGGCGAGCGAGCCAATTCGCTTGAGATGCATGAGACAATCCTTGAGTTGGGGAGATGAGTGATTGTGCATCTCGTTCTACCTGCTGGGTAGCTGGTGCGATACCGGAGAGCTGAGAGCGAGCTGGGGGTTAAGGTGTGATTCCTCAAGAATTCTTGAGGCGTTTAGTGCGTGTTTACCCCCTGAAGATTCCGAAACTGTCCGGGTTGGGGGATACACTGGCAGGGCACCCATACTCACGCACAGTAAGGCAAAATTTTCATGGCTCGTGTAGTTGTCAATGTCATGCCCAAGGCCGAGATTTTGGACCCGCAGGGTCAGGCCGTCGTTCGCGCGCTGGGGCGCCTGGGGGTTGCTGGTGTCAGCGACGTGCGCCAGGGCAAGCGCTTCGAAATTGAGGTCGATGATTCCGTGAGCGCCGAGGAGCTGGAGAAGGTCGCTTCCACGCTGCTGGCAAACACTGTCATCGAGGACTACGAGGTCATCCAGTAATGAAAATCGGCGTTATTACCTTCCCGGGCACGCTTGACGACGTCGACGCGGCCCGCGCTGCCCGCACCGCCGGCGCCGACGTGGTGTCCCTGTGGCACGCGGATGAGGACCTCCGCGGCGTCGATGCCGTCGTGGTCCCCGGTGGCTTTTCCTACGGTGACTACCTGCGCTCCGGCGCGATTTCGGCGCTGGCTCCGGTGATGCGTGCGGTCGTCGATGCAGCAAATAAGGGTATGCCGGTGCTCGGTATCTGCAACGGCTTTCAGATTCTGACTGAGGCCGGTTTGCTGCCCGGCGCTTTAACCCGTAACCAGGGCCTCCACTTCCACTGCGTGGACACGTACCTCGAGGTGGCGAACGCGGAGACCGCGTGGACCAGCGAGTTCGAGAAGAACCAGCGCATCCTTATCCCCGCCAAGCACGGTGAGGGCCGCTTCCAGGCGGATGCCGAAACCGTAGAGCGCCTCGAGGGCGAGGGCCGCGTGGTCTTCCGCTACACCGAGAACTTCAATGGCTCCATCAATGACATTGCGGGTATCACCAATGAGGCCGGCAACGTCGTGGGCCTCATGCCGCACCCAGAGCACGCTATTGATCTGCTGACCGGACCGTCCACCGACGGCCTGGGCTTGTTTGTGTCCGCCATCAACACCCTGGCCAGGGCCTAAATCGCCGGCGCCTGAAAGGGAACAAGGAGAAACCATGACCGTACACAACGACACCGTTGAACAGGCTACCCAGCAGTCGGACATTGAACAGCCCTACCGCGACCTGGGCCTCAAGGACGACGAGTACGCCCGAATCCGCGAGATTCTGGGCCGCCGTCCTACCGACGCCGAGCTGACCATGTACTCTGTGATGTGGTCGGAGCACTGCTCCTACAAGTCTTCCAAGACGCACCTGCGCTACTTCGGCGAAACCATGACCGAAGAGATGGGCTCGAAAATCCTCGCCGGCATCGGTGAGAACGCCGGTGTGGTCGACATCGGAGACGGCAACGCCGTGACCTTCCGCGTCGAAAGCCACAACCACCCCTCGTACGTGGAGCCGCACCAAGGCGCGGCCACTGGTGTGGGCGGCATCGTCCGCGACATCATGGCCATGGGTGCTCGCCCCATTGCCGTGATGGACCAGCTGCGCTTCGGCGCTGCCGATGCCCCCGATACCAAGCGCGTTCTCCCCGGTGTTGTCGACGGTATTTCGCACTATGGCAACTGCTTGGGTCTGCCCAACATTGGTGGTGAAACCGTCTTCGACGAGTCCTATGCGGGAAACCCGCTGGTTAACGCCCTGTGTGTGGGTACCTTGAAGGTGGAGGATCTCAAACTGGCCTTTGCCTCGGGAACGGGCAACAAGGTCATGCTCTTCGGCTCGCGTACCGGCTTGGACGGCATCGGCGGCGTGTCCGTGCTGGCATCTGACACCTTCGAGGACGGTGCGGAGCGCAAGCTCCCAGCCGTCCAGGTGGGCGATCCCTTCGCGGAGAAGGTTCTCATTGAGTGCTGCCTGGACCTGTACAAGTCCGGCATCGTCGTCGGCATCCAAGACTTGGGCGGTGCGGGCCTGGCCTGCGCCACGTCCGAGTTGGCTGCCTCCGGTGACGGTGGCATGGAGATCAACCTCGACAACGTGCCGCTGCGCGCCAAGGACATGTCCGCCGCGGAAATCCTCGCCTCCGAGTCCCAGGAGCGCATGTGCGCCGTGGTGACCCCGGAGAACGTGGAGAAGTTCAAGGAAATCTGTGCGCACTGGGACGTTACCTGCGCTGAGATTGGTGAGGTCACCACCGGCAAGCACCTCATCATCCGCCACCAGGGCGAGGTCGTCGTTGACGCACCGGCCCACACCATCGCCAACGAGGGCCCCGTTTACGAGCGCCCCTACGCCCGCCCGGAGTGGCAGGATGCGCTGCAGGAATTCCAGGGCGTCGAGAAGCACGGCCTCGTGCAGGCGCTGACTAAGCTCGTGGCCTCCCCGGCGCTGTGCTCGCGCGATTTCATCACGAATCAGTATGACCGCTATGTGCGCGGCAACACCGTGCAGTCCCACCACGCCAACGCCGGTGTGCTGCGCATCGATGAGGAAACCAGCCGTGGCGTGGCCGTCTCCGCGGATGCGTCTGGGCGTTACACCAAGCTGGATCCGAACATGGGCGCGCGTCTGGCGCTGGCGGAGGCCTACCGTAACGTGGCCGTGACCGGTGCCCGTCCCGTCGCCATCACCAACTGCCTCAACTACGGTTCCCCGGAGAACCCGGACGTCATGTGGCAGTTCCGTGAGTCCGTGCATGGCCTTGCCGATGGCGCCGTGGAACTCGGCATCCCCGTCTCTGGCGGCAACGTGTCCTTCTACAACCAGACCGGTGAGGAGCCGATCTTGCCGACGCCCGTCGTGGGCGTCCTCGGTGTCATCGATGACGTTCACAAGACCATCGGTAACGAGCTCGGCCTTGTTGAGGAGCCGGAAGTGCTGGTCCTCTTGGGTGAGACCAAGGATGAGTTTGGTGGCTCCATCTGGCAGCAGGTCAGCGCCGATGAAGCCAACACGGATACAGGACTCAATGGCCTGCCGCCGCAGGTGGACTTGGCCAATGAGAAGCGTCTCGCGGACTTCTTCGTGGGCAATGAAGGACTGACTGCTGCGCACGACATCTCTGAAGGTGGACTTGCCGTCACCGCATTTGAGATGGCCAAGCGTAGCGGCGTGGGCCTGAGCCTGGACCTATCCAAGGTGCACGAGGACGCCTTTGTGGCGGCCTTCTCCGAGTCCGCCTCCCGCGTGCTCGTGGCCACGACCGCCGACCGCGTCGACACCTTGCTGCACCGCGCGGAGGAGTGCGGCGTACCGGCCGTCGTCGTCGGCCAGACCAACGATAGCGGCGAGTTGGAGCTCGGCGAAGAATCCATTGCCGTCGCCGCGCTGCGCGAGGCTTGGTCTGCTACCTTGCCGCTGCTCTTTGGTCACGCGGTGGGTGCCAACTCCGTCGTAGAGTAAAACACACAGTTCCGCTCAGCAGCGTTGACGCTGCATCAGCCCGGCTTCGGCCGGGCTTTTTCCGTTTTCTGAGTCATCTAAAGTGTTTCTCCATCCCAGTTGCCGTGAACACCGATACTGGCTTTTTCGACAAGAGGATTGGTGAGGAAGTGCTCATTTAACAAGGCCACTACTTTTTCAGGCCACGTGGTTCCGGGAGGCACGGTCCGCAGCAAATGCGCCATGATTATTAAAGCACCGAATAGCTTTTCACTTTGATTCTCTGGAAGGATGTGTAGGTTTCCATTGTTCCGGATAACCTCAGTTGGAGCCGGAGCAAATGAACGATTCCACAGCCTTCCATGGTGGGCACATGTATTCCGAATGACAGTTAGCTGCTCGAGCCAACTCGCCAGCGGATGTTTCTTCGTAAGTCTTTGCTTCTGATTCCTATTCAAACTAGAGAAGTTGATTTTGATATCCAGCGCTTCCGAAATCGAACGTTGATCGTTGGATCCAATTCTGCATAGAGCTTTGAAATGTCCGAAAAGTCGAGCACTTCAGCCACAACCCACATGGGATACTGTCCACCGTATTCATCAATGTAGTGCTTCACGGCGTCGCTCTTCTTTGCTCTCGCAAGCCGACCGTACGCTGTACTCAGCCACGACACGTGGTCAAAGTTTGGCCGAAAGTCGTCTGATTTGAGGTAGAAGGTAGGATCACCCGGGTGTCGAGCACACAGCAACTCGATTATCTTGGTGCGCATCGCAACCTCGATTCGCTCCATACCATCATGAATCAGGGTACGGAGTTTCCGATCGGCTTCATATAAGGAGACGACGTCGGCAAAGTCAGTACCATCGACGAAGCTGCTAATTCGGCTAGTTCCGTCTTCAGTGAACTGTCTAGCCGGATACCAATAGGCGGAAAGCCGGTAGTAGCTGACGTGTGAAAACCATTGTTCAGCTAAAGCTCTGTCGATCTTCATGCCGCGGCTTTGAAGACGAAGAATGTGTTCGCCAATGGTCGCTGCTGGCTTGAGCGTAGAAGACATGAAAAGCCAATCTAGAGGTGGGATGTGTTGCCACGGCGACAGTGTTGGCGACACTGCGCAAATAGAGATCCAGCCCACTCCGTGTTTCCGAAGGGAACCGGGCGGGCTGAACTATTAACCAAAATTTTACCGCAGAATCTTGACATGCGTCAATCCCTTTTTTCGGGCAAACGTGAACTTTGAAGATCCAGTTGTTTAGCTGAGGGTTAGTGGAATCAAAACCTACAGTGGGTATATTCCGTGGTCGTGGTGATGAAGGGGGCTTGCGTCTGCAGTGAAGCGACAACCAGTCAAAACTTAGGCGCCGATAGCGCGGGCAATAGTCTGATCCCAGCTCAGCTTCATCTGGTGGGAGAAAAGGTTGAAGGTGTGTGAACCGTAGGGGCTGAAGTAGCGGTTCACGCGCACTCCGGCTTTGCGGGCGTTGCGTGTAAATTCCTCCGAACACTGGTTGGCCACCATCTCTACCGCGTGGGGCCCGAGCCACTGGGCGGGGTTGGTGGTGCCATCGATGGGGCCCGGCGTTCCGGAGGCGGAGCCTACGAAGACTTCAACGCCGCGCAGGCGAGCGGGGTTAGCATTGGGGTCGTGGTCCAGCCATTGCGGGGAGCCTGGCAGACCCCACGCGTTGAGGGAGGAGCCGCCGCCGTAGGCAATCATCGCGGTGGAGGTGGGGAAACCAATCGCGCCGGAGCGCACCGGGCAGCCGGAATAGGAGGCAGCGGCCTTGTAGCGCTGCGGGGCATGGCCGGCGATGTCGAGTGCGGCACCAGCGGTGGAAGAAATGCCGCCGATGGCATCGCGGCCGGTGCCGTGGAATTCGGCGTCGATAAGCGGCGGCAACTCAGTGGTCATGTAGGTGTTCCACTTGTTGACGCCCAGGATGGGATCGTCGGCGTTCCAATCGGTGTAGAGGGAGTAGGCGCCGCCGAGTGGCATCACCACGTTGACGTTTTGCCCACAGCCCACCTGCCGATATCGGAGTGGGTCATCCAATTCATGCCCGCCTGGCCGCCCTCCACTCCGGGCAGCAGATAGAAGGAAGGCCGGGGCTTATCGCCTGCGGGGAGGAGGACGTTATTGGAAATCACCGCACGGTTGGCCGGGGACCACACGTCCACCACCCAGTGGTTGCCGTGCACGTGGCGCTTTGAGGTGATGAAAGGCTTGTTGCCAAGCCAGGGTTGCGGGTTGGTCACGCGCGAGGAAGCCTCACCGATCGTGCTGGACTGTGCGGAGGCAGGGCCGATGCTTGCCGACGTCGCCCCCAGCGCCACCATGGCGGCTGCGAGCAAAGCCGTGGTGCGGCGCGAGTGTGAGAAATAGGAAAACATACTGTGCGTAGTGTATGTGGCCAGGGCTCTCGATCTGTGGCAATCGGTAGAAAATACGGCGGTAACTTTGCTTTTAGTCTTGTCTGGAGTGTTCCTCACCCGTATAGTTACGGGCACGTAAGTTTTGGAGGTGAATGCGTTATGCGCATGACCCGCATCTCAGGCAAGGCAAGGCCCCTCACTATGAACGCACCCATTGCTCACACATCTTCCCCGCACGATTTTCCGGCTGAAGGTGGCGCTGCGCGCGGCGGCGATACGATCGAGCACCGCATCCAGCGCTCGTACTGGATGGCAGACCGCGGACCGCGCCCCCTCACGCGCGGCTGGGGGCACTTCTTTGCGGCTATCCTTTCGCTCATTGCGTCGACGGTCCTTATTACCTTTGCGTGGATGACGCTTCCGTGGTGGCAGGGCCTTGCGGTAACGGTGTACGGCGTCGGCGTGGTGGGGCTCTTCGGGGTCTCGGCGCTGTATCACCGCTGGCCGTGGGTATCCATGCGCGCGGTGCAATGGTGGCGGCGGGCAGATCACGCGACGATTTCGGTGTTCATCGCGGCGACTTACACGCCTTTGTGTGCCATTGTTCTGGACCCCACGCAGGCGCTGTGGATGCTGAGTGCGGCGTGGGTGGGAGCCATCATGGGGGTTGTCCTGAATCTGGTGTGGATTAACCACCCACGCTGGCTGGATGTGGTGGTGTATCTCGTGCTGGGCTGGCTTATTTTGCCGCTGCTGCCGAACCTGTGGGAATCCGCCGGGCCAGCCGTGGTGTGGCTGCTCTTTGCCGGTGGGGTGGTCTATTCACTGGGAGCCTTGGTGTACGGCTTCAAGTGGCCGGGGCGCAATGCGCGGTGGTATGGCTACCACGAGCATTTCCACACCGCGACGATTGCCGCGGCGGTGGTGCACATGGTAGCCATTTGGATGGTTGTTGCGGGCTAGCCGAATGAGGGGCTGACCATTTGGGGGCGCCTAGTCGGTGAGGTCGTCCGCGAGGGGGAATTCGAGGGCGACGTCGTGGCATAGAATGCGCGCTTTCGTCGAGCCGTTCCATTCGGGGGCAAAGCCTACGGCGCGCAGGGCGTCGACGAGTTGCTCGCCGACTTTGATTGTTGCCTCTTCGCTTTTTTCCATGGCGGAGAAACCGAAGTATAGTTCGCCGTTGTAGATAGCCCGGCTGATGTCCTGGCGGTGGCAGTAGACATAACCGCTGTGGCCTTCTTCCTCAGCGAGCTCGGAGCCTACCCAGGCTCCGTCTGACATATCCCATGCTTCGTTGAATGTGAAGGATATGTCGCGCTGAGCGAGCTCGTCGTGTAGGGCATCAAGGCGCTTAGCATCTTCCGACTTTTCTGTGACGAGGCGGCGGTATTCTGCGGCGACTTCGTCGATGATGCCGTCGAAATCCTCTGGATAAGGTTCCGCGTGGTTGGCTTTCCACTCGGACGGGTCATCGAGGACTTCAAAGAAGTCGTTTTCACGTCCCCTGGCCTGACTGCGGGTTCTCTGGGCTATGCCCTCCCCGCATCCGCGTAGTCCACGAGAAAGCGCAGGAACTGATGAGCAGGATCGGAAAGTCGGTTCTGCGAGCTCCACACGACTCGTAGCGGACGGTCAAAACTAATACCAGCCACCGGTACTTCGACATACTCACCCGTTTCCAGCTGGGACGCCACCGCACGTCGCGCAATTATTCCAGGAGCTCCTAAAGCACCTATGGCAGTACGTTGCGCACCCAGAGAACCAAACTCTCCCGCAGGCGAGGCGAGCATCCCCAGAACATCGGCTACAACTTCGCGCGTACCACTTCCATGCTCACGCAAAACCAGAGGCGTAGATTGCAACTCCTCTTTAGTCACCGCCGCTATTTCAGGAGCCGATGTGGAAACTTCAGTACCGCTTGGTTGACGGGGATTTTTCGTGTCAGCCCAGCGATGCGCTGCGGGGACAACCACCACCAACTCATCGTGCCCGACTACACGCTGATGCAGCTCGTGCGCTACCCAGTTGCCTTCAACAATGGCTAGTTCCGCATGTCCTTGAACAACATGATTCTGCGCCTCCCGGCTGTTGAGCTGACGCATGTGCAAATGGGTATGCGGGTAAGCACGCTGATAGGCCGCAGCCCAGCGAGGATAGTCCACTTCGGCGATCGTATGAGAAACCACCAGTTTGACTTCCTCGGTGGGACTTCCTCCTACAGCAATTTCGAGACCCCTCGCGCATTCGTCTAGGGCACCGTGCAGACCTTCGAGCACGCGAACGATCCGGCTCCCCGCCTCTGTGGTGAAGCTACCCGCCGCTCCGCGCCAAAAAATGCGTTGACCTAATCGCATTTCAAGTTTCGAAATACGCGTACTTACCACTTGTTGGGAGACTCCCAAGTGATGAGCGGCCTTATTCATACCCCCATACCGAACAACGGCAAGCACCGCATCAACTGTTAGAGCGTCGGGAACGTAGCCGCGTCGAACTGGAAAAAATTCATCACTATCGTTATTTCGCATGGGGTACATTCATTTATTGTAACCCCGTTCGGTTTGTGCGCTCTCCCGCTTCGTCGCGGCAGTACCTAGCCTGAAACCCATGTTAAAAATTCAAGATGAGATAGATCTCCCACCTCTAGGCCCTGCCTGGGCTGGCTCACTCATGGGTCTATCGATCTCATCGACCCTTATCAACATTCATCTGACGCCAGTTGTGGGTAGGCTGCCCGCCGCATTCATGCTTGGGATTGCAACCTCTCTAGCCCTAGCGCTCCTGATCGGCTTCTTGAGAAATCGCGTTCCTGGATTTCACTCCACTGTAATGCCATCGTGGGGTATGGCTTCAATGGGCATCCTCGCCTTGGGGAGCGCATACTCCGGTGTTTTCACTGCTTGGACAATCCATGCGCTGTGCTGGGGAGTAGGAACAGTCCTTGGCGTCGTTACCTGCCTTCGATTTCTCCATTTCCTTATCGTCACACGCCCCTCTGGGCCGGCATTCACCTGGGGATTGCCCCTCGTAGCACCCATGGTGGCCGCTACGTCCTCAGCGCAATTGACACCACATGCTGGCGAGTGGGCTTCGGTAGTCCACGGTATCGGTGTGGCCTGCTTTGTGCTGGCATGGACTACCGCGATACCCACGTTTGTCTTCGTCTACCTGCGCACTTTTCCCAAGCTTCCCACCAGCTTCGCCGCCACTGCTTGGATCCCACTCGGCCTGGTTGGCCAGTCCACCGCAGCCGCGCAGCTACTCGCTGGTGACAAATTGCTCGACGGAGATCAATGGCATCTTCGAGCTGCGGTCTACGGCGCCGCGATGCTCAGCCTCGGTGTCCCGTTAGCTGTCTATGCCGTCACCAAACACTGGGGGGCAGTCTTGGGCAGCACTCCAATGTCCTACAACCCTTCGTGGTGGGCCAGTACTTTTCCTGTAGGCACGTGTTGCCTCGGTACTCATGCCTTGTCTACGCAGGGCACTATGCTGTCGTGGAATGTGGAATGGTTAGATACTGTCAGCGCCGCCCTGCTTATTCTTCTTCTTGTGCACATCGCTTGGGCGACTTTCGGTGCTGTCGCAATAACTTGGGGGAGGGCTCGCAGTTCATCCAGTTAAGGCAATAAACACTGAGGCGGCGCACTGGAAGATGTCAGCCCTGCGAGCACATGGTAGCCATCTGGATGGTTGTCGCGGGCTAGCCGAATGAGGGGCTGACCATTTGGGGGCGCCTAGTCGGTGAGGTCGTCCGCGAGGGGGAATTCGACAACGAGACCTTGGCACAGGACACGCGCGTTGGGGTTGCCGTCCCACTCAGGGTCAAAACCACTCGCACGTAGTGCTTCGACGAGCCGCTCACCCACGGCCTCGGCCGTGCTGAGTTCGGCATCGGTTTTCATGGTGCCAAAGCCGAACAGGAGGTCACCGGTATGAATCAACCGGTCGACGTCCTGCATGTGGCAATAAACATAGCCCGCGGCATCATCTTCTTCCGCCTTTTCAGCACCGTACTCGGCTCCTTCGGAGGCATCCCAGCCCTCGTCAAAGCTGAAGACCAGGTCGCGTTGCTGGAGTTCATCCCGGAGGTTCTCGAGGCGCTGTGCGTCAGCAGACTTTTCTGTAACTTTCTGTGCGTACTCAGCGGCTACCTCGTCGATGATGGCATCGAAGTCTTCGGGGAACGGGTCCTTGCGCACCATCTCCCACTCGGCTGGGGAATCGAGGAGTTCGAAGAAGTCGTTGTGAATGTCCCGGCGTGAGTGGCCGTGACACAAATGCAGCGAGATGTCGTTGCGCAGAGTGCCGGAGACCAAGAGATCATCGGAGGGCGGAAACGAACTGGAGAACATTGGATGCTGTGTGGTCATAGCTCAGAGAGTAAACAACTCTAAAAGGTACTGTCCGAAAACAGGGAAGACACCCCGCCTGCGGGGTGTCTTCCGAGAAATGCGGTAGTGGCTTACTTGTGGAGCGGGTCCACGCCTGCCTCGTTGAGCATCGGGATGTTGTGGACCTCAGCCGGAACGCCGAAGGCGTCGACCAACACGACGGACCACGGCGCCAGCGAATCAACGAGGTCGTTGATGGCGGCGCGGGCAGCCTTGATGCGGCCAGCCGGGATGAGGTTGTGCTCCTGGTACCAGCCGGCGTGCTGCACGATGGCGTCGAAGACGAAGAGGTGACGCAGCTGCTCGAAGACCTGGCGGGCCATTGAGCCCTCCTCGAGACGCTCCTCAGCCTCAACCATTGCTTGCACGAGCAAGGTGTCGACGCGGGCCCAGCCGGCGGCAATGAGGTGGTCCTGGCACTGGTCCACAATCGCGGCTGCCTGGACCTTGTCTGCCTTGCGGGCCGGCTGGATGCGGCGCACGAGGGAGAAGAGGACGGACTGGGCGCGGTCGTCGATAAGCTTGGCCTGGTACGTGGCATCGAAGAGCGAGGCCTCGGACGGATTCACGCGGTCGACCAAGCCCTGTAGGCGGGTGGTGAAGCCGTAGCGGCGTTTGACCACATCGGTGGCGGTCGTCGCCGCGTACTTCACGGTGTCCCACGGGCTCATGTCATTCATCTCACGGCCGTAGGCGGTGAGGAGGTTCTTGCCCACCATCTGGATGAGGACGGTGTTGTCACCCTCGAAGGTGGCGAAGACATCCGAGTCGGCGCGGTAGGTGGTCAGACGGTTCTCCGACATGTAGCCAGCACCACCGCATGCCTCACGGCACTCCTGGATGGTGCGGGTCGCGTGCTGGGTCTGTGCGGACTTGATGGCGGCCGCGAGGGATTCCATCTCGCGGGAGGCGAACTTCTGCTCCTCGGTCGGCTCCGTGACGGACCAGGTGCCGGCCTCGTGCTGGTCGTTCTGCTCCTGGTAGCGCTCCAGAATCTGGTTGTAGAGCAGGTGCAGTGCGTAGGTGCGGGCCAGCGGGATGAGCAGGCGGCGGCGGTGCTGGCGGTGCTCGATGAGGCGCTTCTCGGCGCCGGTTGCACCTTCGAACTGGCGGCGGCGGTTGGCGTAGCGAACCGCGATGTCGAGGGAGGCCTCGGTGGCAGCACCAGCGGCACCAGACACGCCAATACGGCCGCGAATGAGGGTGCCGAGCATGGTGAAGAAGCGAGCGTTCTTGGATTTGATGGGGGAGGTGTACTTACCGTCCTCATCAACGTCCGCGAAGCGGTTGAGCAGGTTCTCGCGCGGCACGCGGACGTGGTCGAAGCGAAGGGTGCCATTGTCGACGCCCACCAGGCCGCCCTTGTGACCATGGTCGCCCAAGGTCACACCCGGCAGTTCATTGCCCTCTTCATCGCGAATGGGCACGATGATGGCGTGAACGCCGTGGGAGCGGCCGTCGCTCTCCGGGGTGATGAGCTGGGTGAAGACGACAGCAGCGCGGCCATCCTTGGCGGCATTACCGATGTAGTTCTTCACGGCGGTGTCGGACGGGGTATGCACGACGAATTCCTGGGTCTCAGGGTCGTAGGTAGCGGTGGTTTCCAACGACTGCACGTCGGAGCCGTGGCCGCGCTCGGTCATGGCGAAGCAACCAGGTAGCTCCAAGTTGGCGGCCTTCTGAACCCACTCGATATGGCGCTCGGTGCCGAGCTGGTCTAGGGCGCCGCCCCACAGACCCCACTGCACGCCAGACTTGATGGCGAGGGAGCCATCGACCCACGCCAGGCCCTCGAGGGTGAAGGTGGAGAGGTTCGGCTTACCGGAACCACCGTTGTCGCGGCGCAGGCCGTGCTTGAAGCCGCCGAAGTCGCGCACCTTGGCCAGGTTGTTGAAGGTGTGCTCACGCTGCTCCGCCATGGGCAGGTGAGACTTCGGGAAAAGCTCCGGGTCGTTGAGGAA
This sequence comes from Corynebacterium sp. BF-R-2, assembly GCF_024586525.1. Taxonomy (NCBI): domain Bacteria; kingdom Bacillati; phylum Actinomycetota; class Actinomycetes; order Mycobacteriales; family Corynebacteriaceae; genus Corynebacterium; species Corynebacterium sp. BF-R-2. The sequence goes on from NZ_JAMFTP010000006.1 coordinate 148,460, forward strand.
GGTACGCAGTTCATCGCGGAAGGCGGCGTGGGGGCCGTCGAGAAGCGCGCCCAGCTCCGTGGCCACAGCCGGCTTCGGCGTGGACGGCAGGCGGCGCGGGCTACGAGCCTCTGCCTTTGGGGCGTCGTTGGAGGCGTTCTTATTGAGATCGGCGTTGGACTTCTTGTCGGAGGACTTAGTCAATGGCATGGGGGTATTTCCTTTCTGAATAAATTTCTTTAACGCTCGACGATGGCTGCGACACCCTGGCCGCCGGCAGCACAGATGGAGATCAGGGCGCGGCCGCCGCCGTTCTCTTCGAGAATCTTCGCAGTCGTAGCAAGAATGCGGGTTCCGGTTGCCGCGAACGGGTGGCCGGCAGCGAGCGAGGACCCCTTGACGTTGAGCTTGGAACGGTCGATCGAGCCGAGTGCGGACTGCAGACCGAGGCGCTCGCGGCAGTAGGTCTCGTCTTCCCATGCGGAGAGGGTGGCCAGGACCTGGGAGGCGAAGGCTTCGTGGATTTCGTAGAAGTCGAAGTCCTGCAGGGAGAGGTTGTTGCGCTCCAAGAGGCGCGGAACAGCGTAGGTGGGGGCCATGAGCAGGCCATCCGGGCCGTGGACGAAGTCGACGGCGGCGGTTTCAGAGTCAACGAGGAAGGCACGCGGCTCAATGTTGTGCTCAGCGGCCCATTCCTCAGAGCTGAGGAGGGCAACGGAGGCACCATCGGTCAACGGCGTGGAGTTACCTGCCGTCATGGTGGCCTGGGCTCCGTGCTGCTCGGCGTCGCGCTTGCCGAAGACTGGCTTGAGCTTGGCCAGAGACTCAAGGGAAGAATCCGGGCGCAGGTTGGTATCGCGGTTCACGCCGAGGAAGCCAGTGGTCAGGTCGGTAAAGAAGCCCTCTTCCCAGGCCTTGTGGAGGTTCTGGTGGGAGGCTAGCGCGAGCTCGTCCTGAGCCTCACGGCTGACCTTCATTTCGCGGGCGGTGATGGCGGCGTGGTCACCCATGGACAAGCCGGTGCGCGGCTCACCATTCTGCGGCTGCTCCGGGGCCAGCTGGGAGGGGCGGATGGAGCCGATGAGCTGAGCGCGCTGGGCGGCGGACTTGGCGCGGGTGAGGTTGAGCAGAGTGCGGCGCAGGTTGTCATTGACGGCGAGCGGGGCATCCGAGGTGGTGTCCGTGCCGCCGGCGATACCAGCGGAGATGCGGCCCTGGGCAATAGCGTCGCCGACGTGGATGGCGGCGGCGAGGGAGGTGCAGCAGGCCTGCTGCACGTCGATAGCCGGGGTGGTGGAGTCCAGCGCGGAACCGAGGACGACCTCACGGGTGAGGTTGAAGTCGCGGGAGTGCTTGAGCACAGCACCGGCGGCCACGAGTCCCAGGCGCTCGTCGTGGAGGCCGTAACGAGCCACGAGGCCATCAAGAGCGCTGGTGAGCATGTCCTGGTTGGAAGCATGGGCGTACTGCTTATTCGAGCGGGCAAACGGGATGCGGTTGCCGCCCAGAATGGCTACGCGGTGCTGAGGGGTGGTCATCTAAAGCTCCTTCACGGGGTGGTTTGGTGCGAGTCATCCCGTGAGAGGGGGTGAAGACCCCTTCAGGAATTTCGCATCACACTTAAAGTGATAGTGTTAGTTCTATCACTCAATTAACTAACCTTGCAACCAGGGCAACAAAGCTCGCAAGGTTGTGAAGATTTAAGAAAGGATCGCGCCCCTACATGTCGCACGTCACCATCGCTGAGAAACTCATTAACTCCCCGCTCGCCGCCAAGGCGGGTGTGCCACAGGGCTACCCCCTCCGCCGCCACAAGGCTGGCGAACCTGCCCTCGAAGGCCCCATCGTTCTCGGCGGCCAAGGCCGCATCGCCGAGTTCCTCCGCTCCCAGCTTGCCGTGGACTACCAGGTCATTGACTCCTCCGCGGAAGCCAAGCGCGCTGCCCTTGTCTTTGATGCCACCGGCCTCGAGACCCCAGAGCAGCTGCGTGAGCTCTATGATTTCTTCAATCCGCAGATGCGCAACCTCCTGCCGTGCGCGCGCATCGTCGTCGTCGGCACCACTCCGGAGGCTGCCGATACTATCGACGCCCGCATCGCCGCCCGTGCCCTGGAAGGGTTTACCCGCTCCCTTGCGAAGGAAATGCGCAAGGGCGGAACCGTGAACCTTGTCTGGGCGGACCCAGCCGCCACCGCTGAGGTGGAGTCCACCCTTCGTTTCTTCCTCTCCGGTAAGTCCGCCTTCGTAGACGGTCAGGTTGTTCGCGTCACCGCGCAGGGCGAGGGTCAGGGTCCCCACAACTGGGAGAAGCCGCTGGAGGGCCGACTTGCCGTGGTCACCGGTGCTGCGCGCGGTATCGGCGCCACCATCGCCGAGGTGCTCTCCCGCGATGGTGCCGACGTCATCTGCATTGACGTTCCGCAAGCCAGCGAGCACCTGGCCAAGACTGCTAACCAGGTTAAGGGTACCGCTCTGCCGCTCGACGTCACGGACCCGCAGGCAGCAGAGAAGATTGCGCAGCACGCCCAGGAGCGCCATGGCCGCGCCATCGACGTCATCGTGCACAACGCCGGCATTACCCGCGACAAGTTGATGGCCAACATGAACGAGGGGCAGTGGGATTCCGTTCTTGCTGTCAACCTTCTTGCCCCGGTCCGCATTACCGAGAACCTCCTCGAGTCTGGTTCCCTCGCGCCGGGCGCATCCGTCATTGGTGTGTCCTCCATGGCCGGCATTTCCGGCAACCGTGGTCAGACGAACTATGCCACCACCAAGGCGGGCATCATCGGGGTTGTCGACTCCCTCCGTCCCGTCCTTGCCGAGAACGGTTCCACCATCAATGCCGTAGCCCCAGGCTTTATCGAGACCGCCATGACCGCTGCGATGCCGACCGGTCCGCGTGAAATCGGCCGCCGCCTCAACTCCCTGCAGCAGGGTGGTCAGCCGGTTGATGTGGCTGAGACCGTCGCCTTCTTTGCCGCTCCCGCCTCCGCAGCGGTGACCGGCAATACCGTCCGCGTGTGTGGCCAGAACCTCATGGGAGCCTAAATGAACTACACCATCCTGAAAGAAATTCCAGATCTGTCCGCGCTGTACCGCTCTCTTATGGTGGGTGCGGTGCCGGTGCCGGGGGTGGGCGTCGGAAAGCGCACAGTGGCCGACCCTCAGACCGCCTACCGTGTCGAAGGCGTGCACGTTGATGCTGAGCATCTGGCGCGCTACTGCCAGGCCACCGGCCTGCGCCTGAGCAACGAACTGCCGGCCACCTACCCATACGCCCTGGCGTTCCCGCTGGCCATTAAGGTGATGGCGGCCAAGGACTTCCCGTTCCCCGCGCTCGGCGTGGTGCACCTGTCCAACCGTATCGAGCAGACTCGCCCGCTGCGTGTGGATGAGGCCCTTGATATCGCGGTCCATGCGGAGAATCTTCGCCCGCACCGCAAGGGCCTTGTTATCGACATGGTGACGACGTACAGCGTGTATGGAGAGGAGATCTGGCGTCAGACCTCAGCTTTCCTCGGACAGGGTGCGAAATTCACCAAGGAGACCCCACAGGAAGTCACGACTCGTCCCGAGGCGGAGCGTTTCCTCGACTTCCCAGGCGATGAAGCCGGCACTTCGACGGCTACGCTGCGCTTCACCCCTGAAAGCACACGCGTCTATGCCGAGGCTTCGGGAGACAAGAACCCCATCCACGTCTCCAAGGTCGGCGCGAAGCTGTTCGGCTTCCCCGCCACCATCGCGCACGGCATGTACACCCACGCGCGCATGCTGTCGGTACTGGAGGGCGTACTGAGCGGCGCTACGCGAATCACCGCCGACTTCTACAAGCCGGTCATCTTGCCAGCGACCACCGGCGTGTACGTGGACCAAACCGGTGCCGACAGCGGCGATAACGCCGGGGTGCGCGGTGGTACGCGCACCGTGACGCTGCGCAAGGCCAAGGACCCCAGCACCCTCCATGTTGCGGCCCGCGTGGAGTCGCTAGCCTAATTGGCGTGGCTATCTGGATTAATCTCGGATTAATCCAGATGCTGGTGCTTCTTAATCCAGATGCTGGTGCTTCGGCGCCACCACTAGCGGCTTGGGGGAGTACTTGCCGCGCAGACCACGCAGAATGCCGGCGTGCTCCCACAGGCGCTTGTCCTCCTCTGTGCGCGGAGTGAACTGACGGGCGGCCAGCGGCTGCCAGTCAGCGTCCATGGCCATGTAGGACACCGTGGCATGAATGGCGGTCTGCAGCTTCTCACGGCCGCCGCGAGGGTTGCCGGAGCGCACGTGCACCGACATCTGCATCGAACGGGCATCGGTGCGCATCATGCGGGCATCGACCTCAATGAGGTCGCCGATGTGAATCGGGCGGTAAAAACGAATGCCGCCGGCATACACCGCAACGGTGTGTTCGCCAGACCACTCCATCGTGCAGGCAGAGCCTGCCTCATCGATCCACTCCATGGCGGTGCCGCCGTGGACATTGCCGCCCCAGTTGACGTCTGTGGGCTTGGCAAGGAAGCGGTTGATCATGCGCGGCGCATCCGAGGGGCCGTCATAGGTCTGCTTTTCCATCTCTTCCTCGATGGCCTTGCGCAGCTCAATGCGGGACTCCGCAGCCTCCCACACGCGCTGGTGCTCGGTGGACTCCGGGGTCAGCGGAGGCACGGGAACTGCCTTTCCGGTTTCAGTGTCCTTGGCCACGAAGATGACGAGACAGTCGCAGGCACGTGTGAAAATACCGTCGCGGGGGTCCGCGGAAAGAACCTCGTTGACGATGTGCATGGACGACCGGCCCGTCATGGCGATGCGGGAGCGCACCTCCACGAGGTGGCCCGAGGGGATGGGACGTGTGAAATGAATATGGCCCACGTAGGCTGTCACGCAGTAGGTCCCTGACCACTGCACCGCACAGGCATAGGCGGCCTTGTCGATCCATTCCAGGACGCGTCCGCCGCCGATGCCCTGGGCACCAGCGATGGTGAGATCGGTGGGCGCAGCCATAAAGCGCAGCGTGATGGAGGGGGACTTCCCGGTAGAAACCGGTTTCTTTTCTTCCGACAGAGTAGGTGACATGGATAACAAATTAGCAGGGAGAGTGGTTCACGTATGAAGAAGGCCGCTGATGCCGCCACCACCCGCGCCGCCGTCGAGGTCATCGCGGCCTGGATCCAGAATCCGGAGGAGGTGGAAAAACCAGGTCGCGCGGCACTTGCGCAGGCTACCCGCATGACCGCCCGCTTGCTGGAGGCCGACGCGCCGGGCCACTCGGTGGAAGTACGAGTCCCCCCATTCGTGGCAGTTCAGTGCATCGAAGGCCCGCGCCATACCCGGGGCACCCCTCCGAATGTGGTGGAAATGGATCCTCGTACCTGGTTGCAACTGGCCACCGGGGTAGTGTCCTGGGAACAGGCGCTGGCCAGCCCTAACCTTGAGGCTTCCGGTTCCCGAGCCCACGAAATTGCGGAGTGGTTGCCCGTCATTCCGTTAGTTTTCGCAGACCGGAACCGCTAGGATAAGCGCCGTGGTAGCTGAACACGACCCCAACACGAGCACACCCCTGTCCACGGATCCCTCCCAGGATCCGGAGCCCCGCGAAGAATGTGGCGTTTTCGGAGTCTGGGCCCCAGGAGAAGAGGTTTCTAAGCTCACCTATTTCGGCCTCTTTGCCCTCCAGCACCGCGGTCAGGAAGCCGCGGGCATTGCGGTGGGTGATGATGACCGCATCGTTGTCTTCAAGGACATGGGCTTGGTGTCCAACGTCTTTGATGAATCCATTCTGAGCTCGCTGCACGGCAATGTGGCAGTGGGGCATACCCGTTATTCCACGGCGGGCGGCAAGGAATGGTCCAATGTGCAGCCGATGTTCGGGACGTCGCCCAGCGGCGTCGACATCGCACTCGGCCACAACGGCAATCTAGTGAACTACCTGGAACTGCGCGCGGAGGCCGTTAAACGCGGACTCATCAAGCCGCAGGAGGAATCCGTCTCCGATTCCATGTGCCTGTCCATGCTGCTGGCGGACGGCGTTTCGGAGGACACTTCCGTCTTTGATTCCGCCCTGAAACTCCTGCCCGACGTGAAAGGCGCATACTGCCTGACGTTCACCGACGGGCACACCTTGTATGCCGCGCGTGACCCGCACGGTGTGCGCCCGCTGGCCCTAGGGCGCCTCAGCACCGGCTGGGTCGTGGCCAGCGAGACCTGTGCGCTCGACATCGTGGGCGCACAATTCATCCGTGAGATCGAGCCAGGTGAGCTCGTCGCTATTGATGAGACTGGCATTCGCTCCGAGCGCTTTTCGGAGACTAAGCGTCACGGCTGCGTCTTCGAATATGTCTATTTGGCACGCCCTGACACGGACATCAAGGGCCGTTCGGTGAATGCGACGAGGGTGGAAATTGGGCGTCGTCTAGCGCGGCAGTACCCAGCGCCCGATGCCGACATGGTCATTCCCGTGCCCGAATCCGGAAACCCTGCCGCCGTGGGCTATGCACGTGAATCCGGCTTGACCTTCGCGCATGGCCTGGTCAAGAACTCCTACGTGGGGCGCACCTTCATCCAACCCACGCAGTCCCAGCGGCAGATGGGTATCCGCCTGAAGCTCAACCCGCTGCGCGAGGTCATTAATGGTAAGTCCATCGTCGTGGTGGATGATTCCATCGTGCGCGGTAACACGCAGCGTGCGCTCATCCGCATGCTGCGCGAGGCCGGTGCGGCTGAAGTGCACGTGCGCATCGCCTCCCCGCCGGTGAAGTGGCCGTGCTTCTACGGCATTGACTTTGCCTCCCCCGGCGAGCTCATCGCTAACGCTAACCCCTCCGATGACCCGGAGGAGGTAGCGCAGACCATCTGCACCGCCATTGGTGCGGATTCCCTAGGGTTTGTCTCCATCGATGAGATGGTGGCCGCCACGGAGCAACCGCGCAACGAGCTGTGCTGTGCCTGCTTCGACGGCAAGTACCCGCTTGGCCTTCCGGCCGGAAACCCCAATGCTGAGGCCGTGCGCACCCTGCAGGGCTCGACTTCGACTAACGAGTAAGGACCAAAGTCTCACATGAGTGAAAACACGTATGCAGCCGCTGGCGTCAACATCGAAGAGGGCGACCGCGCGGTTGAGCTGATTACCCCACACGCTAAGCGTGCCTCCCGCCCGGAGGTCATGGGCGGACTCGGTGGTTTCGCCGGTCTGTTTAAGCTGGGCGAGTACAAGGAACCGGTCCTGGCTGCTGGGTCCGACGGCGTGGGCACCAAGTTGGCCGTGGCCCAGGCGATGGATAAGCACGACACCATCGGTATTGACCTGGTAGCCATGTGCGTCGATGACCTCGTTGTGTGCGGCGCAGAACCACTCTTCCTGCAGGATTACATCGCCGTGGGCGAGGTTGTGCCGGAGAAAATCGCAGACATAGTCAAGGGCATTGCCGAAGGTTGTGTCCAGGCCGGTGCCGCGCTGCTGGGCGGCGAGACCGCCGAGCACCCAGGTGTGATGGGCAAGGATGAGTACGATGTGTCCGCCACCGCCGTGGGCGTGGTTGAAGCCGATGAGCTGCTCGGTCCAGACAAGGTGAGCGACGGCGACGTGCTGATCGCCATGAAATCCTCGGGACTGCACTCCAACGGCTACTCCCTAGCGCGTTACGTCCTACTGGAGCAAGCTGGCCTGCCGCTCGACGGCTACATGGAGGACCTTGGCCGCACCCTCGGCGAGGAGCTACTGGAGCCGACGCGAATCTACGCCAAGGACTGCCTGGCGCTGACGTCCGAGTGCGCAGTGTCGACCTTCTGCCACGTCACCGGTGGTGGATTGGCCGGCAACCTGGAGCGCGTTATTCCGGAAGGCCTGACTGCTGAGGTCAGCCGCTCCACGTGGACTCCGGGTCAGATTTTTAAAACCATTTCCTCCGTGGGCAAGGTCGCTCTCGAAGAGATGGAGAAGACCTTCAACATGGGCGTGGGCATGATTGCCGTCGTGGCGCCAGAGGATCGTGAGCGCGCGCTGGCTATGATGGCCGCCCGCCACGTCGAGGCCTGGGAGCTGGGCACGGTACGTTCGGCGAATGAAGGCGAGCCACGCGTTCTGATGACCGGTGAACACCCGGGATACTAGAACTCGCTGACATAGCAGAGGCCGGTGGTCTCACCTCCCATGGACTGGGAGGGGGAGGCCACCGGCCTTGTGCATACGTGCTGAGGGCTGAGTCTGAGGAGCTTAACGCTCGTCGGAATCGTCCTCATCCCATTCGTCCGAATCCCAGTCATCCTCGTCATAATCGGCATATTCCGAGTACTGGTCAGCATCCTCGTCGCGGGAACGCTGTGACGCGAGCTCGCGCTGGAGAGAGTCCAGATCCATTTCGGGCGAATTGTACTTCAGCTGGCGTGCAACTTTGGTCTGCTTTGCCTTTGCGCGTCCGCGTCCCATGTGCATGACCCCCTTGAGGTGTGTAGGGCGGTCCAGGGATTCTTGGCCGCCCCATCGTCTTAGTCAGATATGTGTATGTTCCTGTAAGACACCATAGCGCGTGTGACGAAAAAATTCCGAACTACCCCCAGCAACGGGCTGAAAAAGTGCTATACCCCGCGCAGATGCAGCCGTGTGCGGTTTGCCACTACCGCCCGCGCAGACGATCCACAGCAGCACGTCCCGCCTTAGGGCCCTCGTCCTGTGGGATGGACTCCGGTTCCACAGACGCGGCGACCGGGCCGATGGCCAGATCGCCCTGGCTCAGCGCCGAGCGTTTGACAAGCCCCAGCGCAATAGGACCGAAATCGCAATCTTCCACCACCGTGCCGAGGCGGCCTACGCGGCGGCCGCCCAGCGTGATGTCAGCACCGCTCTCCGGTGCTTCTGGCGCGGAGCCGTCGAGGTAGAGGAGGACGAGCAACCGCGGTGAGCGCCCAAGGTTCTCCACGCGCGCCACGGTTTCCTGGCCGCGATAGCACCCCTTCTCCAAGTGGACGAAGGCTGGGCGCTCATCGCTGCGTCGAATCCAGTGCGGGACTTCGTGGGCGATGGCCTTGGCATCTAAGTCCGCGGCGAGTTCCGGCTCGAGGGCCTTGACGCGCTCGGCGGTAAACGCCATGAGGCCTGCGAGCGTGCCGCCACGTGACTCGAGTTCCGCCGCAGCGACCTCAAGCTCAGCGCGGGGAACAAGGAAATCCTGGCGTGGGCAGCCTGGCCAGTAGACGGTGCGTTCGGCCACGACCGCGGAGGGCGCGGGCAGTGCAGTGCCGAGGACGGTGATGACCGCGAGGTCCGCTTCCTCCACAGTGACGTCGGACCAAAAGACCATCCTGGTGAGGAAGTCCTTGAGGGAATCGAACTGCTGTGAGGGGACATCGAGGTAGAACGTCTCACCGCTGAAGACGAGGTCCATGTGATGAAGCACGTGGCCCTGCATGTCCAGATCGAGGGCGCCGGCGGCGAAGCCCGTTGTGACGTCATCAAGCTTCTGACTCAGCAGGTTATGCAGAAAACCGGGAGCATCCGGGCCGGACACCGCGATGGCACGGCGCTGGGAGCGGTCAATAATCGCAGATCCAGTCTCCACGGCGCGCTGCTCCACGAGTGGGTTGCCGTAGTGCCAGGGGACTCCGGCGGCGTCAACAAGCGTTGTGCCCTGAAGCTCAGCGGCTCCGGGCCGGGAAAGAAGCGGCGAAGAGTAACTCACGTCTTCCGATGGTAGGGCATAATCGGATTTATGAGCCTTCTGCCCCGAAAAGAGCCGGTCATCTACGTTGTCGAACCTTTTGGTGGGTCGGTGCGGCGCCATATGCCCAGTCTGCCGTTGGTTCACTGGGATGATGCTGCGGTAACCCGTGGCGATGGCATCTTTGAGTCGCTTCTCGTGCGTGATGGCAAGGCGGCGAACTTTCAGCGTCATGCCGAGCGTTTCGCGCAGTCGGCCCGTGCGCTGGACTTGCCAGAGCCGCCGATGCATAAGTGGGAGAAGGCCACACAGCTAGCCATCACGGACTTTTGTGGGCCGGTGACGGATGGACAGCCGGTTCCGGAGGCTAAGTGCACGTGGACGTACACGCGCGGCCGGGCGTCAACGGGCGTGCCTTCGGCTTGGGTTGTGGTGCAGGAAATCCCAGAGGACGTGCTGAAACAGCGCGAGACCGGTGTCAAGGTCATGAGCACGCCGCGGCTGTGGCAGGTGGCGGAGGAGCTGCCGGCCAAGACGTTGAACTATGCGGCCACCATGGCTACGCTGCGCTTGGCGCGCGAGCGTGGGTTTGATGACGTCATTTTCACGGACCCGGAGACTGGGCTGGTGTTGGAAGGGGCGACGTCGACAGTCGTGGCGGTCAAAGGTGCGAAACTGCGCACGCCGGCGGGCAAGGGAATCCTGCCTGGCACCACGCAGGCAGCGCTCTTTGAGTACGCCACGAAGCAGGGCTTTCGCTGCAAAGCGAAGGAATTGACCGTGGAATACCTGCAGGGAGCGGACTCAGTGTGGCTGGTCTCCTCCGTGCGCACCGCGGTGCGGGTGACTCGCCTCGATGATGTGAAACTCAAGGCGCCAGGGAATGCGGAGGAGATCCGCGCGCTTATCGACGCCTCCCTGGCCCGCTAACCACCCCGAAAGCAGATCCCTCCCGCCTTCACTCAGGTGCCTGAGCTTAGCCTGCGACGCGGGTGAGCTCGGCAGACATGAAGGGGCGCATCTCGCCATCGACGAGGCGCTCATCGACCCAGCCGAGGTTGTTGTTTGGCATGAGACCGTACATGCGCTTGCCCGGGCCCAGGTTAGTCGGGCCAGTTTCGGTGACCATGGTGGAAGCGGATTCGAGCTGCCAGGCGCGCTCATTGAAGAGGGAGCCGTAGAAGATCTCGTTGATTCCATTAGAAGAGGTATAGGTCATTTCGATCTCATCTTTGAGGGAGATGCGCCAGAAACCGGTCTCGCGGACGTCGGGTCCGGTGGGGTTGCCCTCGGTATCGATCTTCCAGGTGCGGGAGGTGTAGGTCAGGTAGTTCTCACCATCGTGGGCGATAATCAGTTGCTGGCCAAAGGTGTACTGTTCACCGTCGGTGCTGTGAGCCTGGCCCTCACCCTGCCACACGCCAACAAGGGGGAGGAGCCCCAAGAGACCATCGTGCAAGGATGGGCCCTGCCGCAGGTTGGCGGTCTCATCCGGCAGCGGGTTCTCCGCCACGGTCACGGTGGGGATATTGCGCGAGGCGGCATCCTTCCATGCCTCCGCGGCCTGATTGACGGCCTCGTTGCCGTCAATCTTGGTGTTCTCCGGGTGCGCGCCGCGGCGGTCTTCGGGCTGGTTCTGGTTATTCGTCTGTTCGCTCATGCTGCCCCAGCGTAGTCGTGCCGCACCGACGCTCACCACTAGGCTCCAGTACTGTTGGGTGACATGCGCGTATTGCTCATTTCTAACCCGAATTCCACCAGCCAGAATGCAGCCCTCTTCCGAGAGGTGCTGCCCATCATTCGCGGTGTGGAAGGGCTTCGCCTGTTGACGCAGTTTACCCACTACCCAGGCCATGCAGAAGAGATGGTGGAGGGAATGACCAGGAAAGATTTCGATGTCATCCTGGCCTTCGGCGGGGACGGCACCGTCAATGAAATTGTCAACGGCCTCCTCGGGCCGGTGGATGGACGGGCCCACCCGTCGCCACAGGATATCCCAGCGTTGGCGGTGATTCCGACCGGTTCCGCCAACGTTTTTGTGCGCGCACTGGGGTTCCCCAACACACCGGTGGAAGCCGCGCACGTCTTGGCGCGCATGCTCGACCGCGACATTCGCCGCGAGGTGTTCCTTGGAACGTGGAATGACCGCTGGTTTGCTGTGAACGCCGGGTTCGGTTTGGACGCGGACGTTCTTGCCCGCGTGGATCGCGCTCGTGAGAAGGGCTTTTCGGCAACCCCGCTGCGCTATCTTGCAGTGGCTTTCCAGGCTTATCAGCGCGCCCGCGTACGTCCGCCGCGCATCAACGTGCGTGCAGTATCGCGTTCTGGACAAACCTTTGAGGCGGAGAACGTACCGCTCATGTTCACGTCCAACACTAACCCGTGGACCTTCTTGGGCCCACTTCCTGTGGTGACTAATCCACGCAACTCCTTCGACCAAGGTCTGGGCCTGTTCGGAGTCTCTGACCTTCACGGTTTCGATGGGTTGGTGGGAGTTCTCCACCTCTTTGGTGTGGATCACCGTCACTGGCTGAACAAAATCACGGATGCCCGTACATTGCACTTTGAGGATGCCGCCGAAGTGGACTTGGACTGCCCAAAGCCGCACCGCTTCCAGGCCGATGGTGAATCCGAAGGTACCTTCACCAAGGTGCACATCGAATCAGTGCCGAATGCGCTGGAAGTTTTCGCACCTATTGATCCGCGCCCAGCCTCACAGCGCACCATCCGGGAAGTGCTGCGGGACTTCATCCGCATCAAATAAGGCGCGTACCACGTACAGCGGTGGTGTGGACACCGGGGGTGGCACAATCCACGGCCCGTTAGTTTTGGCGCCAGCTGGGAGGCGTTGTTGGGGCGCTGCCCACTTCGTTGGCGGTGTCGTGGGCTTTTTGCGCCGCGTCCTCCACGGCTTTCTCCTCCGAGCCATCGATCTCGAGAGGGGAGAGCTGGGTTGCCTTCAACGTGATGTTGCGGCGCTGCACCTCAAAGGAAATTGATCCGCCGTGCAGCTTCACCGACGTTGCTTGTGACGGGAGCGGCAGTTGGCGAGTATCAAGCACTAGGCTGAAGGCTTTCTTGAGGCGTTCATCGTCAGTGCCATACACGCTCATTCGAAATTCCGGGCCGACGAGGCGCAGCGTGACAGCAGCCGTGGACTTGGTGGTATCACCGGGCAGTGTTCCGGTGAGTTCGGCCTCGGCGGATAAACCACCGGTGGGGGAGATGTTGTCGGGATTGGCAATGGATAAATCCGTGATGCCCAGCAAGCGGCCAAGTGCAACGCCATCGAGGCTGATGCTGCGCGTGTAGGTCGATACGGGTGAACCTTCTAAGTCACCGTTGAAGAGTTGTTCGGGGCTGATGGTGATATCACGCAGAGTGGTGGAGGCATTGACCATGCCGAGCTTGGGAACCTCGACGTCAGAGGAGTTGACCTCGATATAGGGAATCTCTGAAGTGACTGCCGCTGCGGTGAAGGGAACGCCGCCGATGTAGACATCGGGTGAGTTTTCGAGCTGTGAGCTGGCCTTTGCTTGTTGCGCCACGGTGTGTTCTGCATGCATGGCCACCGCAGAATCCGCCAGCCATGCGGCCAACACCACGCCTGCCACTGCGGCGAGGCGCACGGTGGTGCGGCTGAGATGGATGACGGTCACCCTTCTATTTCTACCGCACGTAGGCTGGGAAGCATGAATATTGAGAACAGCAGTCTGCCGCAGCACACAGACTTGGCTGAGCAGGTTGAACAACTTGCCCGTGCCGCTGCCGCCCAGGATGGCATTGATCCTCTGTCCGAGCAGTTTCTTCTCGGTCTGCGGGATACACGTCTGGGTCACGAGCACCTACTCGCCACGGAAGGGGATGAGATCGTGGGTGTCGCCGCGCGCGATGGGGAGTCGGTGGAGCTCGTCGTTGCGCCGCAGCACCGTGGCCGTGGCGTGGGGCAAGCGCTTGTCGCCGCTCTCCCGGACCATCCCCAGGTCTGGGCCCATGGCAACCTCCCGGCTGCGCAGGCACTTGCGAAGAAGTGTGGGATGGACGTTGTCAGACGCCTGCTCGTGATGAGTATTGAGGGCGAGGCACTGCGCGCGGCCGCGGCGTGGCCCTCCCTGTCTACGGGGCTCACGATTCTGTCCTATACGGAATCCGTCGAGCGCTACTGCCGCGAGCACGTGGAGACAGAGTGGGTCCGCGCTAACAATGAGGCCTTTTCCTGGCATCCGGAACAAGGCGGTTGGGATCTGGAACGACTGCACCGCGGCATGGAGGCCGAGTGGTTCGATCCGGACGACGTGCTTTTCCTGTGGGAGGAGGACGGCGCTGCCGCACCCAGCGAGCCAGCCACGATGGCAGGCTTCCACTGGCTGAAATGGCACACAGAGGACACTCCAGCTTTTGGTGAAGTCTATGTTGTCGGGCTTAGCCAGGACTACCGCGGGCGCCGATTGGGTGGCCCGTTGCTCACTGCCGGACTGCAGCGCATGCAGGATAAAGGTGCTGACAAGGTAATCCTGTATGTGGAGGCGGATAACCAGCCGGCGGTTAAGGCCTATGAACGTTTGGGCTTTTCTGTCGCGGAGGAACACTGCGTCTGGTCAGTAAGTGACTAGTCTCACGGCCTTTTGGTACAAGTTAACCGATTGTTCACCTCTTGATCCCTGTGTGGTTAACCCGCTCGGGATAGCTTTACCTCTCGTGAGTTAATCGTGCTCGCCCCGGTGGGGCAGTGGACGGTTTCCTCGGACAATCATTCTCTTGTATCCGCACCGGAAAGGTTTCCCGTGATTCGCAACTTCAAGCGCACCGCCGCTATCTTCGGCCTTGTCGCCGCTACCTCCACCGCTCTCGTAGCCTGCAACGACTCCAACGACTCTGGTTCTGACAAAGCTGAGGGTGGCTCTGACGCCGCCGAGACCAAGGAAGTCTCCGGCGACCTCTCCGGCGAAGGCGCTTCTTCCCAGAAGTCCGCTATGTCCGTCTTTGAGAAGGCTTTCCTGGGTGAGTACCCGGATGCTAACTTCTCCTACACCTCCTCCGGTTCCGGCGCTGGTGTTAAGGCCTTCAACGGCGGCACCGTAGACTTCGCCGGCTCTGACTCCGCTCTGAAGGAGGACAAGGGTGAGGTCGAGGCTGCCAAGGAGCGTTGCGGCGGCAACGATGCATGGCACCTGCCGACCACCATCGGTCCGGTAGCTATCGCTTACAACCTGGGTGACACTGAGGTCAACCTCTCCACCGACACCCTGGCCAAGATCTTCAAGGGTGAGATCACCAAGTGGAACGACGACGCCATCAAGGCTGAGAACGAGGGCACCGACCTGCCGGAGAAGGACATCACCGTCATCTTCCGTTCCGACGAGTCCGGTACCTCCGACAACTTCCAGAAGTTCCTGAAGTCCGCTACCGGCAACTGGGACTCCGAGGGCAAGCAGTTCCCTGACGCTGTCGGCGAGGGCGCTAACGGTTCCTCCGGTGTTGCTGACCAGGTTGCTTCCATTGACGGTGCCATCACCTACGTTGAGGCTGGCTACGCACACCAGAAGGAAGGCGACGGCGTCAAGATCGCCAAGATCGACTTCGGTAACGGCCCGGTTGAGCTCTCCTCCGAGTCCGTCGGCGTTGCCCTGGACCACCTGGCCTTCAAGGAGACCGGCTCCGAGCACAACATGGTCGTTGACTCCGAGAAGCTCTTCGCTTCCGACGACGAGGGTGCTTACCCGCTCATCCTGACCACCTACAACATCGTCTGCTCCGCTGGCTACGATGAGGAGACCTCCGCTCTGGTCAAGGCCTTCTTCAACACCGTTCTGGACAACCAGAACGA
Organism: Corynebacterium sp. BF-R-2; assembly: GCF_024586525.1. Lineage (NCBI taxonomy): Bacteria > Bacillati > Actinomycetota > Actinomycetes > Mycobacteriales > Corynebacteriaceae > Corynebacterium > Corynebacterium sp. BF-R-2. The sequence continues at coordinate 163,911 of NZ_JAMFTP010000006.1, forward strand.
GGACCTGGAGAACGCCGGCTTCATCCCGGTCTCCGGCGACCACCTGGAGCGCCTGAAGGCTGCTGTTGACGCTATCCAGTAAGAGCGCTTAGCGCGTGATAGCTGCCGCTAGGCGCACTGCCTAGCACCGCTTTCGCCCCCAATCCGCCCGTTACGAGCGCTTTGGGGGCGCTGGCATGTCACATATTTTTAATTGCTTCCGTTGAAAAGGATTTCGTAGTCTCATGGCAGACAACAATCTCACTACGGCGTCGTCAGCCGAGGAGGACGTTATCGCAACGTCCCAGCCGGCAGTGTCGAAGAACGATGCCAACGTAGCAACCGAACCCGCTGTGAAGTCCGGCGTTAAGCGCCCGGGCGACCGCGTATTCGAGTTCCTCTCCACCGCTTCCGCGACGCTGATTACGGTGATGATCGCTGCCATCGCAGCCTTCCTGATCCTGCAGGCAGTGCCGTCCCTCGCCGTCAACGAGGGCGGCCTGTGGGGCTTCTTCACTTACGGTGAGCGCTGGGAGACCACCAACACCGACGCCATGAAGTTCGGTATCCCGACAATGTTCGGCTCCACCGTTCTCATCTCCGTGGTGGCGCTCATCATCGCGATGCCAGTCGCACTTGGTATCGCCATCTTCCTGTCCAACTACGCCCCGGCCAAGCTGGTCAAGCCGCTCGGCTTCCTGGTGGACATGCTCGCCGCTGTGCCGTCCATCGTGTACGGCCTCTGGGGCTGGCAGGTGCTCGGCCCGGCACTGTCCGGCCTGTACACCTGGATCCACTCCTGGGCTGGCGGATTCTTCCTGTTCAAGGTCTACGACAACTCCCCGAACTTTGCGACTGGCCGCAACATCCTGACCGGTGGCATCGTGCTGGCCGTGATGATCCTGCCGATCATCGCCGCCACCGCCCGCGAGGTCTTCGTGCAGACCCCTCCCGGCCAGGTCGAGTCCGCGCTGGCGCTGGGCGCTACCCGCTGGGAAGTTATCCGCATGACCGTCCTGCCGTTCGGTATGTCCGGCTACATCGCCGGCTCCATGCTGGGTCTGGGCCGTGCGCTGGGTGAGACCATGGCTCTCTACATGGTCGTCTCCCCGCTGGTGGACTTCCGCTTCTCCCTGTTCGACGGTGGTACGACCTTCGCTACCGCCATCGCCCTGGCAGCCGCCGAGTTTGGTAATGAGATGCGCGCCGGTGCCTACATCGCCGCAGGCCTCATGCTGTTCCTGCTGACCTTCCTGGTCAACGCCATTGCCCGCTCCATCGTGAAGAGCAAGTAAGGAGGGACGAAGAATGACTACGACTACGACTACCAATTCCGTCCCGGCCTCCTCCGGCCCGACCTTCCTGGATATCTCCGCCGGCCGTAAGGCCACCAACAACGTCGCCACGGTGTTGGTGTGGGTGACCATGATCATCGCCATGATCCCGCTGCTGTGGGTTCTCTATGAGCTCATCGCCCGCGGCGCCGGTGCAGTCATCTCGCCGGAGTGGTGGACCAGCTCCCAGCGCGGCATTCTCGATACCGAGGCTGGCGGCGGTGCCGCCCACGCCATCATCGGTACCTTCGTGCAGACCATCATCGCCACCATCATCTCGGTGCCGATTGGTATCTTCACCGCCATCTACCTGGTGGAGTACTCCAAGGGCGGCCTCCTGAGCCGTCTGACCACCTTCATGGTGGACATCCTCTCCGGTGTCCCGTCCATCGTTGCGGCGCTGTTCATCTTCGCCATGTGGATTACCATCTTTGGCTTCAAGCGCTCCGGCATGGCCGTGGCCCTGTCGCTGGTGCTGCTCATGATCCCGATTGTTGTCCGCAACACCGAGGAGATGCTCCGCGTGGTCCCGATGGACCTGCGTGAGGCGTCCTACGCGCTGGGCGTTCCCAAGTGGAAGACCATCGCCCGCATCGTTCTGCCGACCGCCCTGTCCGGCATCGTCACCGGCATCATGCTGGCCGTGGCCCGCATCATGGGTGAGTCCGCACCGGTCCTGGTGTTGGTCGGTTCCACGTCTTCCATCCACTGGGACCCGTTCAAGGGCGCACAGTCCTCCCTGCCGCTGATGATGCTGGACATGTACAAGTCTGGTGCACAGCCTGCCGTGCTGGACAAGCTGTGGGGTGCCGCGCTGACGCTGGTTATCCTCATCGCCGTCCTCAACATTGCCGCGCGCATCGTTTCGGCGAAGTTCTCGGTCAAGAAGTAACCGTAACCACTCTCTACTTACACACTAGGAGCATTACTCATGTCCAAGCTTGAGCTCAATGACGTGAACATCTACTACGGTGACTTCCACGCCGTACAGAACGTCAACATGCAGATCCCAGCGAAGGCCGTCACCGCGTTCATTGGCCCGTCCGGCTGCGGTAAGTCCACCGTGCTGCGCACCATTAACCGCATGCACGAGGTCATTCCGGGTGCTTACGTGAAGGGCCAGATTCTTCTGGACGGCCAGGATATCTACGGTCCCAAGGTGGACCCGGTGTCTGTTCGTAACACCATCGGCATGGTCTTCCAGAAGGCTAACCCGTTCCCGACCATGTCCATCGAGGACAACGTCGTTGCCGGCCTGAAGCTGTCCGGCGAGAAGAACAAGAAGAAGCTCAAGGAAGTTGCCGAGAAGTCCCTGCGCGGCGCTAACCTCTGGGACGAGGTCAAGGACCGCCTGGATAAGCCGGGCGGCGGCCTCTCCGGTGGTCAGCAGCAGCGTCTGTGCATCGCCCGCGCGATTGCCGTGGAGCCGGAAGTCCTCCTCATGGACGAGCCCTGCTCCGCGCTGGACCCGATTTCCACCCTGGCCGTGGAGGACCTCATCCACGAGCTGAAGGAGAACTTCACCATCGTTATCGTGACCCACAACATGCAGCAGGCAGCCCGTGTGTCCGATAAGACCGGCTTCTTCTCCCTGGAGGCCACCGGCAAGCCGGGCCACCTCGTGGAGTTCGATGACACCACCAAGATCTTCGAGAACCCGTCCAAGAAGGACACCGAAGACTACATCTCCGGCCGCTTCGGCTAAGCCGCAGAGATTCTTTCCACCGCAACGGCCCCCTCCCGGACCTCAAAGGTCTAGGAGGGGGCCGTTGGGTCGTTGTGGCTTCGTTGTGGGCGGAACGTGCGAGATGCTGTGCGGCGTTTCCCAGGCTGAGCCGTGCGAACAACCTAGCGCTGTTAGCGGTGGAACTGGCGCTCGAGCTCAGCCATACGGGCCTCCATGTCTGCCTCGCGCTTTTCTTCATCACGCTTGTGCATGTAGCGCTCAGGATCCAAACCCGTGGCGAGGTAAATGATGCGGCCAGCAGCGGATGCGCAGTGGTCGGCGAAGCGCTCGTAGTAACGAGAAAGCTGCGACGTCTCGACTGCCTGGCGGACGGAGCCATTCCACTCACGCTGGGTCAACATGCGCAACAGGTGGTGGTTGATGTCATCAACGGCGTCGTCGTCCTCGGTGAGATGCAGCGCGAGTTCCGGGTCGCGGGTGATGAGGAGCTCCTTGAGGCCCAAGGACATGTCCAGAACGAGGCGCGCGTACTCCTCGAAGAAACCCAAAATTTCCGTGGGAACGACGATCTCAGGGTGTCGGCGGCGTGCGCTCGTGGCAATGTGCTGGGCTAAGCGGCCCATGCGGTAGTAATCCTCCACGATGTAGATAGAGGAGATGACCTGGCGGAGATCCTTGGCCATGGGGTTCTCCAAGGCCAAGAGGGAGACCGCGCGGTCCTCGCAGCGTTCGCGCACTTCATCGAGGTCTTCGCGCAGTGAGAGGGCCTCCTCGGCTGGCTGGAGGGCGCCCTCAAGCAGGGCCTGGGAGGCTAGAGTCATCAATTTGTGGACAGTATCGCTCATGATGATCAGGTCATGGGCAAAGTTATCCAGCTGTTCACGGTAAGCGGCGCGCATGGCCTGTAGCCTAACTGATTTTTTGGTCTAGCGCTCGGTGAAGAACTCTGCAGGGAGGTATGTGCAACTTTTGGTGACCCTCTATTAGCCGCCAGAGTGCATCAACTCTGCACCCTCGGGCACAGTCGCATCCTCCGGATCGTCGAGCCAGCCCTCAGGAAGGACTACCTTGGCGGGGGATCCTTGGCGGCCACGGGCACCATCGGCGTCGTCGGCAAGCGCAGGCGAGTCGGACCACGGTGCGAGGAGTTCGCGCAGATCCTCAAGGGAATTAACGCGCGAGAGACCCGCCCGAACCTCGCCGCCGACAGGGAATCCACGGAGGTACCAGCCAATGTGCTTACGGATATCGCGGCTGGCCTGGCGCTCGCCCTCGTGCTGCGCCAAGAGCTCCGCGTGGCGGGTCATGATCCGGGTGACCTCGCCGAGCGTGGGCTCAGACGGGACTGGTTCGCCGCGCAGGTGTGCGGACAGCTCCGCGAACAGCCACGGCCTACCCAAACAGCCGCGCCCGACGACGACGCCGTCGCAGCCGGTCTGCGCCATCATGGCGTGGGCGTCGCTGGCCTTGAAGATATCGCCGTTGCCCAGCACCGGAATACCGGTATCGGCCAGGTGCTCCTTGAGGCGTGCAATCTCGTTCCAGTCAGCATGGCCGGAGTAGCGCTGTGCTGCGGTGCGGCCGTGGAGAGCGACTGCCGACGCCCCTTCCTCCACCGCAATGCGTCCCGCGTCAAGGTGTGTGTGGTGCTCATCGTCGATGCCCACGCGCATCTTCACCGTCACAGGGATATCGGTGCCCTCGGTGGCCTTAACCGCTGCTGCCACAATATTGCCGAAAAGGCGACGTTTATACGGCAGAGCCGAGCCGCCACCGCGGCGTGTCACCTTAGGCACCGGGCAACCAAAGTTCATGTCAATGTGGTCCGCCAGATTTTCATCCACAATCATCTTCGCAGCCTTATAGGTGTACTCCGGATCCACGGTGTACAGCTGCAGGGAGCGCGGATTCTCCTGCGGATCGAAGGTGGTCATATGCATGGTTTTCGGGTTGCGCTCCACGAGTGCTCGGGCAGTAACCATTTCGCACACATAGAGTCCGGATACGGTTCCGGTTTTTTCGATCTCTTGCTCGCGGCACAGCACGCGAAAAGCCACGTTGGTCACGCCAGCCATGGGGGCGAGAACAACGGGGGAAGTGAGCTGAATTTTTCCGATCGCAAGAGTCACGCAGCTCATTGTGCGCGGTAGGAGGGTGGGGTGGCAAATTGGCGCGCGGCCACGATTGGCTCGGGCACAGTGTGGGAATCGGGGACAGAGAGGGGATGCACAGTTTTGCGAAGAGTGCGGTAAACTCTCCACACATTCGCTAATGTGGTGCATGTAACTAAGTGGATAGCGCCGTAACCTAGGCCCTTTCCGTACACAAAGGAGGATTTAATGTCTGAGAGAATCGCGTACGCGCCGTTTGAGAAGCTTGTTATGAGCGCTGACGAGGCTGCACAGTTTGTCAATCACGGTGACCGTGTGGGTATCTCCGGCTTTACCGGTGCCGGCTACCCCAAGGCCCTGCCCACCGCTATTGCTGAGAAGGCTAAGGCTGCTCACGAGGCTGGCGAGGAATTTAAGATTGATGTATTCTCCGGCGCCTCCACCGCTCCGGATTGCGATGGTGTGCTGGCAGAGGCCAACGCCATCCGCTTCCGTTCCCCGTACAACTCCGATCCGGCTCTGCGTAACCGCTTTAACGACGGCTCGGCCCTCTACCAGGACATCCACCTGTCCCACTCGGGCCAGCAGGTCGAAGAGGGCTTCTACGGTGATTTCCAGGTAGCGATCATTGAGGCCGTGCGCATCGATGAAAACGGCAACATCGTTCCGTCCTCCGCCGTGGGTAACAACCTTGAGTACATCGATGCAGCTGACAAGATCATCATCGAGGTCAACGAGTGGCAGTCCGAGAACCTCGAGGGCATGCACGACATTTACAAGATTGAAAAGCTGCCGAACCGTCAGCCGATTCCGATCACCAAGCCGGCCGATCGCGTAGGCACCACCTACATTGAGATTCCGGAAGAGAAGGTCGTGGCCGTTGTCAAGACCGACGCCCCAGACCGCAACGCACCGTTTAAGGCTCCGGACGAGATCTCCGAGAAGATCGCTGCAAACTTCATCGAGTTCCTTGAGGGCGAGGTTGCCGCTGGTCGCCTCGAATATGACAAGTTCATCATGCAGTCCGGCGTGGGTAACGTGCCGAACGCCGTGATGGCCGGCCTGCTGGACTCCAAGTTTGAGAACATTCAGGCGTACACCGAGGTTATCCAGGACGGCATGCTCGACCTTATTGACGCTGGAAAGATGACCGTCGCTTCCGCTACCTCCTTCGCGCTGTCCCCGGAGTACGCAGACAAGATGAACGCTGAGGCTGAGCGCTACGCCAAGCACATCATCCTGCGCCCGCAGCAGGTGTCCAACCACCCGGAGGTTATCCGCCGCGTGGGCCTGATTTCCTCCAACGGCATGATTGAGGGCGACATCTACGGCAACATCAACTCCACCAACGTCTCCGGCTCCCGCATCATGAACGGTACCGGTGGCTCCGGTGACTTCACCCGTAACGCGTACATCTCCACCTTCGTCTCCCCGTCGGTAGCTAAGGATGGTGCAATCTCCGCCATCGTTCCGTTCGTGTCCCACACCGACCACACTGAGCACGACACCATGGTCATCATCACCGAGTACGGTGTTGCCGACTTGCGTGGCCTGGCCCCGAAGGAGCGTGTGGAGAAGGTCATCGCCGTGGCTCACCCGGACTACCGTCCGCTGCTGGAGGAGTACTTCGAGCGTGCGAAGGAAAACAAGTTCCAGCACACCCCGCACGACCTGAAGACCGCCTTTGAATTCCAGGTGAACTTCATGGAGAAGGGTGACATGCGCGGTTAATAAGCGCGCTCTACCGTGGCCTTCACTGCTGAAGTGGGGGCCATTTCCTTTTCTTCAAGCCCACCGACTACTATGGAAGGGCGTTGGGCCTTTAGCTCAGTTGGTAGAGCTACGGACTTTTAATCCGCAGGTCGCGGGTTCGAGCCCCGCAGGGCCCACGGTGGAGCCGCCTTCGGGCGGCTCTTTCCAGTTTTACCGGTTAGCTCTTGACCAGCTTCCGAATGGCGCGCATAGCCTCCTCAAGCTTCTCTGCGGCCACATGCTCATCTTCGGCGGCAGCTCCGGCCACACAGTGCTCAATATGGTCCTCAAGGAGCGCGAGGGAGACGTTCTCGAGGGCAGAGGTTACCGCTGAGATTTGGGTGATGATGTCAATGCAGTACTGGTCTTCATCAATCATGCGATGAATACCGCGAGTCTGGCCTTCGATGCGCTTGAGGCGGGCCAAATATCTAGCCTTCTGCTCACTATCGGAGTTATAGCCATGCACACCGGGCTCGTGGCACGAGCAGGTTTCGCGCTGTTCAGCCATGGTTTTCTGCCTCTCTGTCGGGGCGATTTGGTCAACTGAGGATATCTCCAGTATATTTTTACGAAGTTGCCTGAACGGCAACGGGCCCCCATCGTCTAGCGGCCTAGGACACCGCCCTTTCACGGCGGCGGCACGGGTTCGAATCCCGTTGGGGGTACCAACACCTCTGTGTTGGTAGATATGTGAATATTTGGCCCTGTGGCGCAGTTGGTTAGCGCGCCGCCCTGTCACGGCGGAGGTCGCGGGTTCAAGTCCCGTCAGGGTCGCCATCGGCACGCCCCGAAGCATCGTTGTGTATGACGAGCTTCGGGGCGTGAGTCGTTTTCTGTTGTTCGACGATCTGCGGTTGGGGAAGAAGATGGCGGAGGATCGACTAACTCCTTGCGGGCGGCTTAAGGGGTGGTTCCTCTATCGGGGAAGAGTTTTAGGTCTAGGGCGAATGACAGCGGTGCAACGACAATGGTTGGAAACCTTCGAAAAGTTCTATTGACGTGCTGATTTGGTGAGTTTCTTAACCCTTGTGTAGAGTACTTATTCGTGCCCAGCGCACAAGAGATAATTAAAAATGGCCCTGTGGCGCAGTTGGTTAGCGCGCCGCCCTGTCACGGCGGAGGTCGCGGGTTCAAGTCCCGTCAGGGTCGCCGAAGTCCTTGTGGCTTCTGGCCAGATAGCTCAGTCGGTAGAGCACACGCCTGAAAAGTGTGGGGTCGCCAGTTCGATCCTGGCTCTGGCCACAAGAGAAAACCCCTTCCAGAAATGGAGGGGGTTCTTTTGTTGTTTGATTGTCCCGTACTGCTTTTTTGGTTTAATGGGGACTATGACTACTTCAGTTGCGCACCAAACCGATCAGTCCCGTTTCGTTATTACCGTCGATGGCGAAGAGGCAGGCTTCGCCGAGTACGCCGATACTGCGACAACACGCGAATTCCACCACACCGAAATCTATGAGGCCTTCCAAGGGCAGGGACTGTCCAAGCCTCTTATCAAGGCTGCTTTGGATGATGACTCCACCGCTGCTCGCCAGGTTGTCCCCACGTGCAGCGCAGTGGCCGGTTTCATTGCGAAGAACCCCGAATACCAGCCGCTCACCACTCGTGAGGGCAACCTCTAGATGTAGTAGTCCGGGTCCACCAGCTTGATGCACTCTTCCTTCTTACGAGGGCGGTTGGTGGCAGGGATTCCCGTGGCGATGTGATTCGGCGGCACATCCTTCGTCACGACGGCGTTAGCGCCCACAGCCGAGCCTTCGCCCACCGTGATAGGGCCGAGTACCTTGGCGCCCGCACCAATCGTGACGTTGTCCTCAATGGTGGGGTGGCGCTTGGTTTGCGTGAGCACCTGGCCGCCCAGCGTCACACCGTGATAAAGCATGACGCCATCACCAATCTCAGCAGTCTCACCAATGACAATTCCCATGCCATGGTCGATGAAGAAGCGGCGACCAATGGTGGCGCCGGGGTGAATTTCAACGCCGGTAAAGAAGCGGTTTATTTGCGCTAAAATTCGGGCCGGGCTTCGCCATCCACGCTTCCACATTCGGTGCGAAATACGGTGTGACCAGATGGCATGAAGGCCGGAATAAACTACAGCATTTTCGATGTCGCCACGCGCCGCCGGGTCATGCTCGCGGGCATTGGCGAGGTCTTCGCGGATCATCCTCAAAATGTGCATGCGAACCATCCTATCTAGAAAGAAAAAGCGCCCCCCTAGCACAGAGGGCGCTTGTCATTGTTAACTATGAGAGGTCGCAGCGTGGTGGTACGTGTTGCGACCACTACCGATTAGGCCTCGCGGATGTCCTCGAAGAGGATGGTGGAGACGTAGCGCTCACCAAAGTCCGGAGCAACCACCACGATGGTCTTGCCCTTGAACTCGTCACGTGCAGCCAGCTTCAGGGCAGCGGAGACGTTGGCGCCGGAAGAAATGCCCACGAGAAGGCCTTCCTCGGTAGCGAGCTTGCGTGCGGTGGAGACGGATTCCTCGGTGGTTGCGGTGAGAACCTCGTTGAGAATCTCGCGGTCGAGAACCTCCGGCACGAAGTTGGCGCCGATACCCTGGATCTTGTGCGGACCAGCCTTGCCCTCGGACAGAACCGGGGAATCGGAAGGCTCGACAGCAACGAGGTACGTATCCGGGTTCTGGGAACGCAGGTAGCGGCCGACACCGGTGACGGTGCCGCCGGTGCCGACGCCGGCAACGAAGGCGTCGACCTTGCCTTCAGCGTCATCCCAGATCTCCGGGCCGGTGGTCGCCTCGTGGACCTTTGGGTTAGCCTCATTAGCGAACTGGGAGGCCAGGATGGCGTTCGGGGTTTCGGCAATAATTTCGTTTGCCTTTTCTACTGCACCCTTCATGCCAGCAGCGCCCGGAGTCAGGACAATTTCAGCGCCGTAGGCGCGGAGCAGCACCTTACGCTCGTTGGACATGGTTTCCGGCATGGTAAGGATGACCTTGTAGCCCTGTGCCGCACCGACGAGAGCCAGGCCGATACCGGTATTGCCGGAGGTAGCCTCTACGATGGTGCCGCCCGGCTTGAGCTCGCCGGATTCCACGGCAGCGTCGACAATCGCCTTGGCAATGCGGTCCTTCACAGAGTTTGCTGGGTTAAAAGACTCAACCTTGACCAGCACCTCAGCGCCAAGGCCCTCGGTCAGGCGGTTAAGGCGCACGAGCGGGGTACCGCCGATGGTCTCCAGAATGTTGTTGTAAACAGTCACGATGTGGACTCCCTCATAAATTTGTTCTGACGTACAGCAGACACCTTACACCCCGCTAGTAGACAAAGTGGTATATAAATTCTGAACAGAGCATTCGGGCATCGGGTGTGGGATTTGGATGCGGCGAGCTGCGTGGCGCGATTTAGAATTACCCCCGTCGGCCGGTTATACTTCACAAACAGTGTTCGCCTACCCCCGTTTACGGCGGGGGATTTGGGTGCACCTGCTGGTTACCCCCGAGTAAGAGAGAGTCTCATGGAGCCGCATCGACTCAAGGATGATGACGAGGCTGTACGCGCAGCGCTGTCGTCGCTGAAGACTGCTACGGGTATTCCCGTCACTATGTACGGAACCCTGCTGCCGGATAATCGCTTGCAGATTACCCAGTGGGTAGGCCTGCGTACTCCGGCATTGCAAAACTTGGTTATCGACGCCAACGTGGGCGTCGGCGGGCGCGTAGTTAGCACCCGCCGGGCAGTCGGTGTTTCTGATTACACCCGTGCCACGACGATTAGCCATGAGAATGACCGCTACATTCAGGACGAAGGCCTGCACTCCATTGTGGCAGTGCCTGTGACTGTCCAGCGTGAGATCCGCGGCGTCCTCTATGTCGGCGTCCATTCCCCGGTGCGCTTGGGTGACAAAGTCATTGAAGAGGTCACCATGACCGCTCGCTGCCTCGAGCAGGATCTCGCTGTGAACTCTGCACTTCGCCGTGCTGATGGCGGCAAGGGTGGCGCTGCCCGCGGCCACGTCATGAACGGTGCCGAGTGGGAGCAGGTGCGTTCTACGCACTCTAAGCTGCGCATGCTGGCTAACCGCGTGTCTGATGAGGATTTGCGCAAGGAACTTGAGGCTCTGTGTGACCAGATGGTTTCCCCAGTCCGCGTCAAGCAGTCCACTAAGCTGTCCGCCCGCGAGCTCGATGTTCTCTCGTGCGTGGCTCTTGGCCACACCAACGTGGAAGCGGCCGAGGAGATGGGAATCGGTGCCGAGACCGTGAAGTCTTATCTGCGCTCTGTCATGCGTAAACTCGGAGCTCATACCCGTTATGAAGCGGTGAATGCAGCCCGCCGTATCGGCGCGCTGCCCTGATCATAGGTAAGTTGGGTGGGCGTGAAAGACCAATTTATTGTCAATGGTGGGGCGCGCCTGCACGGCACCGTCAAGGTGGACGGTGCCAAGAACAGTGTGCTGAAGCTTATGGCTGCAGCGTTGTTGGCGGAAGGCACCACCACGCTGACCAACTGTCCTGAGATTCTCGATGTCCCCCTCATGCGCAAGGTCCTCGAGGGCCTTGGCTGCTCGGTGGAGATTGAGGGACACACGGTGCGCATTACGACTCCCGCCGAGCTCCATTCCAACGCGGACTTCGACGCCGTGCGTCAGTTCCGCGCATCTGTGTGTGTGCTCGGCCCCCTCACGTCGCGGTGTGGCCACGCCAAAGTGGCGCTTCCCGGCGGTGATGCCATCGGCTCTCGCCCCCTTGATATGCACCAATCCGGCTTGGAAAAGCTCGGCGCCCAAACCCGTATTGAACACGGCGCTGTTGTTGCTGAGGCCGAACACCTTCGTGGAGCCAGCATCAAGCTTGACTTCCCTTCGGTCGGTGCAACAGAGAACATCTTGACCGCGGCGGTCCTCGCTGAGGGTGAAACGCAACTGCACAACGCTGCCCGCGAGCCCGAAATTGTGGATCTCTGTCTCATGCTCAAGCAGATGGGTGCGGATATTGAAGGTGAAGGTACATCCACTATCACCATTAGGGGAGTGGAGAAGCTGCACCCCACCGAACATGAGGTTATCGGTGACCGCATCGTTGCCGGTACGTGGGCCTACGCGGCGGTGATGACGCAGGGTGACATTACTGTCGGCGGTATTGCACCGAAGCACCTCCACCTCCCCCTGGAGAAACTCAAGTCTGCCGGTGCTGATGTTGACGCCTACGTCAATGGCTTCCGCGTGCGCATGAACCGTCGGCCTTCTGCCGTGGACTATCAGACGTTGCCGTATCCAGGATTCCCCACGGATCTTCAGCCCATAGCCATTGGTCTGTCCGCGGTCGCGGAGGGTACTTCCATCATCACGGAGAATGTATTTGAGTCTCGCTTTCGGTTCGTCGATGAGATGCTGCGTCTCGGTGCGGATGCACAGGTCGACGGCCACCATGTGGTGATCCGTGGTCAGGAGCGATTGTCTTCTACCCATGTGTGGAGTTCCGATATTCGCGCTGGAGCGGGTCTTGTACTGTCCGCTTTGTGCGCTGATGAGACAACGACGGTGCACGATGTCTTCCACATCGACCGCGGTTATCCCAATTTCGTCGAGAACCTCCAGGCTCTGGGCGCCACTATCGAGCGCACTCAAGAGGAAACGCTCTACTAAAAAGCAGTGCACTAAAGGGCATTGCTTGGCGACGTCTCCCCGGTCCAACCCCACGGTTGTACTGGGGATTTGTTGTTTGTTGGGGGTGTGCGTATATTTATGCGGGTCGCCGCGAGGTAGCCGGGAGGTTAACTGGTGGTAGATGCTGGACGGTTTGTTTGGCTGCCTGCTGGGTTGGTTTTGACTTGTGTGGGTTGGTTGGGTAGGCTTGTTCGGGCCGCTTGCGGGAGGTTAACGTTTGGTTAATTTTCTTGTGGTGTGCGGATGATGTGTGAGAACTCAATAGTGTGCCAATGTACTTTTTTGTGTTGGTTGGTTTTTATTGTTCTGGCTGTGTTGTGCTGTGTGTGCGGCATGGTTGGTGTATGCCGGATGGCGCTTTTTCAAGCGGCGTCATTGTAAATAACAGTAAGTTGTTTGGGCGTATTGATTTAAATCTTCTAACGTGGCCAGCCTCCTGTATCCCCGTCGGGTTGGGGGTTGGTTGTTGATTTTTTCTTTATGTAATTTTTGGATGTGCCAGTTCAGATGATGCTGCTTTTGTGGTGGTGTTGTTTGTGTTGGTTTGTCTTTTTGTCTAGGTTTGGGCTTTTCACGGCCTTTTTTGTGGAGAGTTTGATCCTGGCTCAGGACGAACGCTGGCGGCGTGCTTAACACATGCAAGTCGAACGGAAAGGCCTCAGCTTGCTGGGGTACTCGAGTGGCGAACGGGTGAGTAACACGTGGGTGATCTGCCTTGTACTCTGGGATAAGCTTGGGAAACTGGGTCTAATACCGGATAGGAACTGCCTTTAGTGTGGTGGTTGGAAAGTTTTTTC
>NZ_JAMFTP010000007.1:0-87350 GCF_024586525.1 Corynebacterium sp. BF-R-2
TCTTCGAGCACTTCGGAGGATTGACAGCAGTAGCCTTTTTTACTTTGGTCTTGATTCTCTCAGATCTGTTTTTCATCAAGAAGGGCGACGTTAAATCCATTCGTTTATAGGAGTCTTCTTACCCTTGATGACGCTAATAGCCCCTGTTTCGGGAGGTATTGTCAGCTTTAAGTCGAGGGCTTGTTTGTGTATAAATTGCTTGATTTCGCTGCTTCAACCTATAGAACCCTAGTCACCGTTCACCGGTGGCTCGGGTTCTGCGTTTGTTGTCAATCTGAAAGCGGGTGCCAGTGCAGCTCTCGGAAGCGGGCGAAGCCCTGATCTTGGCTTAGTAGGGTTGCTTCTTCTTCTATTACGGTCGCAGCGATCCAGGCATCGGGGATGTCGCTGGCTTTAAGTTTGTGCAAGCGCACCAATTCAGTGAAGGTTGTCCAGGTCCCTGGGCTGGAGCTAAAAAGGGTGCCGTTTGGGGCTTCTAAAATGGTGCGGAGTGTAGTCAGCGCTTGCTGGGCGGTAAGTGATTTGTGAAATAGCTTGTGGTTCGTCATGACTCGAAGAAAGCCCATTGCCACAACATCCAGGAGCCCAATTGTTTCATGCCGATTCAGCGCACCACTTAACCACTGCTGAGCGGGTTTATGTTGTGGTGCTGCGGAGTGGAAGGCATAAACGAGAATGTTGACATCAGGAATGATCATCGAGCGCCGCCCACACGGCTTCTTTGTCGCTGAGATCAACTAGAGCTGGCCGCCGCAATCGAAGGAGGGGAGGTTTATCGTGGTGCGCATATCTTTAGGATAGAAAGCATCAAGTCATCAATCAAGAGGTGTAATGATGCATCTGCCTTCAGGAAGCCGTGAAAGGTTGACTGGTGTCTTAGTTCAGTGCGAGCGTCAGGATGAGCACGCCGATTGAGAGCGCGAGCATGCCTAAGCAGTTGATCCAGAATGCGCTACCGAGGAAGTGGGCGCGGACGTGGGCTGCTGCGGCCGCGCAGAAATAAGCGATGACACCAACCATGGCTGCAATTCCTACGCCGGGGAACCAGAGGCCAGCGATGAGTCCTGTGGCTGCAAGGCACTTGATGACAATGAGTGCCCACCACCAGTTTTGAGGGAGTTTGACGCCGCGGAGGCAGGCTTCGATGAAGGGGACTGGTTTGAGGGAGAGGGCGGCGTCGCCAAGCAGAATGGCTGTCAGTAGCAGGGAGGGCCAAGCGGGGGAGGATTCTAGGATCATTGGGTTACTCCGAATGCGGTGTTGAGGCGTTCGATGGATGAGGCGGCTTGGGATGTGAGGTGTTCGGTGTCGTAGAGGCCCGCGGCCCAGCCGATGAGTAAGCCGAGGTAGACGTTGTACAGCAGGTTGGAGTACTCGGCTGCATCGTCGTTGTTGAGTCTGGAGCCAAGGCGCAGGGTGATTTCATCTGTCAGGAGCGTCTTGAGCGCAGTGAGTGCTTCGCCTTGGTTGCCTTGTTGGATGAGTGCCGCGCCAAAGGCGCGAGAAAGCTCTTCGTGGCCAGTAAACATCTGGAGGAAAGGTCTCAGGACGTCGAGGAGGCTATCGGATTGTCCGCGGATGTCGTCGTGGAGTTCTGAAATATGTTGGCCAATAGTGCGGATGAGCAGCGTTTGTTTGTCGCCGACTCCCATGACGGTTCCCACGCTGACACCAGCTTCGGATGCGATAGTCCGGATGCTGGTGGTGGCGTAGCCCTGGGTGAGGAAGAGTTCGTAGGCGGTGGCTAGGACCTTGCTGTCTGTGCCAGCTTTGGCGGCCGAACGTGAAGAATGAACGTGTTCAGTGAACATGTTCAAAGAGTAGCGCTTGGCAGTTTCAGGGTCAATAGCGTCAGAGTGTTGGTGATTGCAGCTAGGTCAGCGCGGGGAAGACGCGGTCGCGCAGCAGGTGGGCAAGCTCGCGGTCAGGGTGTGCCGGGTCAATCCAGGCGATGTCGCCGATTTCGGCGGCGGCGCGGGGTTCGTTGTCGGTGACGGTGTGGGTGCAGGTGAAGATGGTGCCGACAATTACTGAAGTAGCAGATAGACCGAAGTTTTAGGAAGGCTAAATGTTTGCAGGGGAAACCGCAACACGATACGCCTTCCTGCGGGCTCGCGCAATGAATTATGGGGAGGTGTATACGTTCGTCTACGGTTTCCATTTTTGCTACCAAATTTGTCGACTACATGTAACTCTAGGGGTCTCCGAGTTTTCAGCCGTCTTCTTGCAAAAGGGCTCAGGGCATGTATCGCCCTAAGAAAAGTGCGCCCCGGGCGGTGCTGATTGCGGCAGCAACAGTTCTCGCTCCAGCTAATGCACTTTCTCGGCGGGTTGGTTTTCAATAAATTATCTTTGCGCTAAGCAGTGAGGGTTCTAAGGGTAGCGTGATTGGAACTTTGCCGTATGATCGTTGCTGAACTGTCTATTAGGCAGCCAAAGAGAATCTGCCAATTAGGGAGAATAAATTATGTGGAAAAAATCTTGGCCACTGTTGGCGTTATTCTGATGTCTCTTTCCGTTTATGTTCAATGGCCGTATGCGGTCACGATTGCTCTAGCAGCTTTGGTCATTTTCCTTGTGTTTCTTCCCAGCGGGAAGAAGTAAATGCCTGAACAGGGGTAGGTATTTCAGCGGACCTGCCTCTGTTTTATGTTGATGAGCCGAGAAAATGGGCGCAGAGGTGCGCTGCTACGGATGCGTAGGAACGGGCGATGAGACCGGTGGCTTCGAGCCGCTATCTACGAAAACGTACCTACCCAGCCAGCGCGGGGAAGACGCGGTCCCGCAACAGATGCGCAAGCTCGCGGTCAGGGTGCGCCGGGTTGACCCAGGCGGTGTCGCCGATTTCGGCGGCGGCGTGGGGTGCGTCGGTGGTGACGGCGCGGGCGTAGGTGAAGATGGTGCCCACGACGACCTCGCCCGGCTCGTTGGCGGCGGGGGCGTCGAAGGTGCCGAGCTCGTTGAGGCTCTCGGCGTCGAGAGTGAGTCCTACTTCTTCGGCAACTTCGCGCAGGGCGGCGTCGACAAGCGCCTCGCCCTCCTCGGGCTTGCCGCCGGGCAGCTGGTACTTGGTGGAGGACTTCTTGCGCACGGTGAGGACCTGGCCCGCGGCGTTGCGGATGACGACGGCTGCGACTTCAATCATGGCTGCCGATTGTAGGCGGCCTAGAGCAGTGGGAGGACCACGAGGGCGAGGTTGAGCGCGATGACCAGAGCGGCAAGCGTCCAGCCCACGGCCATAGACCAAGGTTTTGCGGCGAACTGACCCATGACGTCCCGGGAGCCGGCGTAGCGGAAAAGCGGGATGATGGCGAAGGGGATGCCCAGGGAAAGAAGCGCCTGGCTGACCACCAGCGCCATGGTGGGGTCGACCCCGCAGGCGATGATGACCAGCGCCGGGATGAGTGTGACCAGGCGGCGCACTAGGAGCGGGACCTTGATGTGGAGCAGACCGTCCATGATTTCGGAGCCGGCGTAGGCGCCCACCGACGTCGAGGCGAGGCCGCTGGCCAGCAGGCCGACGGCGAAGAGAACGCCGGCCAGCGGGCCGAGGTGGCTGGCAATCGCCGCGTGCGCCCCGGAGATGGTCTCCGTGCCGTCTACGCCGTAGAGGGCCGAGCCCGCCAGGACCAGCAGGCCTATGTTGACGAGCCCGGCGATGGACAGCGCCACGGCGATGTCTGCGCGGGTGCCGGCCAGCACGTGGGGGATTTCCAGGTCGGGGAAGCGCTGCTTGGTCAGGGAGGAGTGCAGGTAGATGGCGTGCGGCATGACGGTGGCACCCAGCATGGAGGCGGCCAGCAGGATGCTGTCCTTGCCCTCTAGGCGGGGGATGAGGCCCGCGGCCACGTCGGCAGGGTCGGGCGGGGCGATGGCAAGCCCGGCAAGGAAGCCGATGCAGATGACCAGGAGCAGGCCGATGACGAGCCCCTCGAACCACTGGTTCTTCTTCTGGAAGATAAGGAGAACAATGGACACCGCGCCGATGATGAGCGCGCCCACGAGCAGCGGGAGATCGAAGAGGAGCTGCAGAGCGATGGCGCCGCCGATGACCTCGGCGAGGTCGGTGGCGGCGGCGATGATCTCGGCCTGGGCCCACATGCCCAGGCGCGCGCGGCGGGGGAGGCGCTCGCCCATGATTTCCGGCAGGGAGCGGTGGGTGACCAGGCCCAGTTTGGCGGAGTGGTACTGGATGAACATGGCCATGAGGTTGGCCACGACGAGTACCCACACCAGGAGGTAGCCGTAGCGGGAGCCGGCGCTGATGTTGGCGGCCACGTTGCCGGGGTCGACGTAGGCCACCGCGGCAACGAAGGCGGGGCCGGTGAGGCTGATTAAGGTCTTGCGCATGAGCACCTTCGTATCAAAAGTTCAACTACTTGAAGTCTAGGTTCCAACCGTATCAAGTCAAGCCAGGGGTTTGATTCGGCAAACTATATTAAAGTTTAATTGTTAATCATTTAAATTACTTTATGTATTTCGGCAGGCTAGAGACATTGGGGTGTAAAGGGTACACTCCCTTCAGTGCGCCAAAGTTGGAAAATATTTTTAAGAGATGTAGCCAGGCTTGGCCGCGTCCCCAGGGCGTGGATCATCCTCATCGGACTCGTCATTACCCCCGCGATGTACTCCTGGGTCAACATCGCGGCCTTCCGTGATCCGTACGGGAATACCGAGAACATCAAGGTTGCCGTCGTCAACGAGGACAAGGGCGCCAATAACGACCTCACCGGTCACGTCGACGTGGGTAAACAAGTCGTCGACAAGCTGCAGGATAACCACCAGCTGGGCTGGCAGTTCTTAGGTGCCGACGAGGCAGACAAAGCCCTGCATGAGGGGGACGTCTACGCCGCGGTCACTATCCCGGAGGACTTCAGCGAGAACCTCGTGAGCATGCTCGACGGCACGTTCACCAAACCGCAGCTGGTCTACCGCGTCAACGAGAAGAACAACGCCATCGCCGTGAAGATCACGGACACCGGCGCCAAGGGTCTGGATAAGCAGATCACCGCCGCGTTCAAGGAGCAGGTGGCCACGGTTGCCGCGGAGAAGGTGAAGGACTCCGGCACGGAGTTCGAAACCAAGATCACCCGCGCCATGAACAACACCAGCACCTCCTTCGGTGAAACCGCGCAGAAAATCGACGATAGCCGCCGCAAGCTGGGGGACATCCAGGCCAAGCTCGACACCGCCTCGCAGTCCATGGGCGGGGCCAAGGGTACCGTCGCGGACGTGGAGGCCGCGCTGACCGACGCCCAAGCCGCGCTCAACGAGGTCAGCTCCCTGGTCAACCAGGCCCAGGGCGGCATCGGTGACTTCACTGACCAGTCCACCTCGGCGTTCGTCAACGGCGCCACCGCTGTCGCCGACGGCACCGCGCAGGCGCAGGAATCCATCGCGGATCTCACCGCCGGCCTGGACCAGGCGGGACAGCGCTTCGACTACGCCACCCAACAGGCCAACGGTGCCGTGGACGCCAGCGCGCAGTCCATCGCCGAGCTCAAGGCGCTGCTCAACTCCGCCACGCTCTCCCCGCAGGCCACGAAGGAGCTTGACGACGCCGTCCAGCGCCTCGAGGAGGGCAACGAATCCAACCGTCGCCTCTTGGGTAACCTGGGCGCGCTGAGCAAGGACACCCAGGCCGCCGCGGATTCCGTGAAGTCCAGCTCCGACGCAATTAACCAGGCCGCGGCCGATACCAAGGCCACGTCCCAGACCCTGCGCGATACCGTGACCTCCTCCGTGCCGGAGATCAACCGCGCGATGAGCAACCTGAGCTCCACCGCGAGCGCGCTCAGCGCCACCCTGGAAGCACAGAAGGGAACCATGCGGGAGGCCGACGGCCTCCTCGACGGCGTGTCCCAACAGCTGCTCGCCACCAAGGACACGCTGGGGGACTTCGACACCAACCTGGTCGCGCTGCAGGACAGCCTGAGGAGCATCCAGGGTGATGTCCGCTCGCTCAAGGCCACGATGAACAACAAGGTGCTGCAGAACGTCACCGGGCTCGATGCGGATGAAATCGGCCAGTTCTTCGCCGAGCCCATCGAGGTCGAGTCGGTCACGGTCTACCCGGTGGACTCCTACGGCTCCGCTATGGCGGCGCTGTTTACCAACCTCTCGCTGTGGATTGGCGCCTTCGTGCTCATGGTCATCTTCAAGGTTGAGGTGGACAAGGAGGGCTTCCGCCGCGTCACCGTGGACCAGGCCTACCTGGGTCGCTTCCTGCTCATGGCCGCCATGGTGGTCATTCAGGCCGTCGTGGTGACGGCGGGCGACATCCTCATCGGTGTCCAGACCGTCAACGCGGCCGCGTTCATCGTCACCGGCGTGCTCATCGGGCTGGCGTACCTCAGTATCATCTACGCCCTATCGACCTCCCTGGGCCACCTCGGCCGCGGCCTGTGCGTGGTGCTGGCCATCATCCAGATCCCGGGCGCATCCGGCCTGTACCCGATCGAGCTGCTGCCGGGCTTCTTCCACGCCATCTACCCGCTGCTGCCGTTCACCTACGGCATCGACGCCATGCGTGAGACCATCGGCGGCTTCTACGGCGCCCACTACTTCAAGTACATGGGCGTGCTGGCCTTCATGTTCCTTCTGTTCTTCGTGTGCGGCCTCCTGCTGCGCAAGGCCCTGTCCCACTTCAACGCGCTGTTCAACAAGGAGCTCAAGGACACCGAGCTCTTCGACTACGAGAACGTGCAGGTCATGGGCAACGGCTACCGCATCGCCGACGTCATCCAGGCGCTGGACAGCCGCAGCGGCCTCAAGCAGGACCTGGACCACCGCGACCACGATTGGAGCTACTGGCTCAAGCTCGTCGCCGTCGCCGGCGTGGTGGGGGTTATCATCCTCATCTTGGTTTCCGGCCTCCTGCCTTCCCAGAAGCCGCTGCTCCTGGGCATCTGGACCGCGTGGTGCCTGCTCATTGTGGGCGCGGCCGTCACGCTCGAGTACCTGCGCATCAGCCTGAAGCAGTCCGCGGAGCTGCTCACGCTGGATGAGGATGACATCAAGCACCCGGCCCGCAACGAGGACAACGATCTGGCTGCGGTAGCACCGGCCGAGACGGAGGGAGAGAAGTAATGCGCGGAACACTGGATCTTTTCCTCGAGGACATCCGCACGGCACGCCGCAGCGTGATGAGCATCGTCATGCTCGTCGGCCTGGTGGTCATCCCCATGCTGTTCACGTGGTTCAACGTGCTGGCCAGCTGGAATCCTTTCGACAACACCAGCCAGCTCAAGGTGGCGGTGGCCAGCGAGGACACCGGCTACGAAAGCGACCTGCTGCCCATGCCCATCAACGTGGGCGACCAGGTGCTCAATCAGCTGCGCGCCAACGACCAGCTGGACTGGGTAGTCACCACCCCCGACGAGGCCGTCGAGGGCACCAAGTCCGGCGAGTACTACGCCGCCATCGTGCTGCCGGAAAACTTCAGCGATGACATGATGACCTTCTACACTGACGGCTCGGAGCCGGCGGGGCTGTCACTGTACACCAACGAGAAGAAGAACGCGCTGGCACCGAAGATCACCGACCAGGGCGCAGAAGGCGTGTCCGCCCAGGTGGCGGAAACCTTTACCCGCACCGTGGGCCATGTGTCCTTCGACCTCGTGGCCGGCCTGTCTGATTTCATGAGCCAGGGCGATACCAAGGCGGTCCTGGACCGCATCCAGGCCCGCGCGGACGGCGTGCAGTCCCAGCTGGACATGGGCGCGCGAACCGCCCGCTCCCTGGCGGGCCTGGTGGAGACCACGGTCCCGCTCATGGAGAGCGCGGAGAACATCGTTGGCGCCGCCAACCTGGAGCTCCCGGAGGTCCAGTCCACGTCCCTCAACGTGTCCACGGATGCGCTGCAGCAGTCCCTAGACGCGACGAAGGCCAGCTACGACGTGGTGCGCCAACGCATTGACGCGCTTTTCGACGACGCCTCGGCCTCCCGCGCCGACCGCGTTGCCACCCTCAACACGTTGGCGGACCAGGTGGACGGCACGATCGCCCAGTACCAGAACCTGCACGGCCACGTGGAGGCCCTGCCGATCCCCGCGGCGGACAAGGAGAAGGCGCTCAGCCGCATCGAGGACGCCATCGCCAACGAGCGCGCCCTGCACTCCCGCCTCGAGGCCGCGGCCAACGCCCCGGAGCCCACGAAGCCGGATCTCTCCGGCATCGACGCGGCAAAGGAGTCCATCGACGGCATCTCCACCTCCGGCCTGCGGGAATCCATTTCTGCGCTGCAGGATTCCCTGGGCCGGGTGGGCCAGGACCTGGACACCATCAATGCGCCGGTAACCATTGACTCCTCTTCCTTGACCGATGCCCAGACCGCCGTGCAGAACCTGGCGGCGAGCCTGCAGAACAAGGCCAACGAGTTCGGTGACCTGAAGAAGGACATCGATTCCGCAGTGGAATCCGGTGACCTGAAAAAGCTGGCGGATCTCATCGGCTCCGACCCGGACGCCCTGGCCAGCGCCATCGCGGCCCCGGTGGATATCGACCGCGAGGCCGTGTTCCCCGTCACCAGCTTCGGTGCGGGCATGACGCCGATGTACACCGCGCTGGCCCTGTGGGTGGGCGCGCTGCTCACCGCGGTGAGCGTGCGCACCGACGTGGTCAACAAGGACAAGTACGGACCGATCCAGCGTTACTTTGGCCGCTTCGGCATCTTCGCCGCGGTGGGACTGGTGCAGTCCACCATGCTCATCCTGGGCCTGATCTTCTTCGTGCGGATCGAGCCTGCCCACCCGTTCCTCATGCTGCTGGCCGGCTGGCTCAGCTCGGTGGTGTTCATGCTCATTGCCTATACGTTTGTGGTCTCGTTTGCGAACGCCGGCAAGGCCTTGGCGGTGCTCATGTTGGTGATCCAGGTGTCGTCGGCAGGCGGCGCGTACCCGCTGCAGGTGCTGCCGCAGTGGTTCCAGAACATCAGCCCGTGGCTGCCGGTCACCTACACCATCCGGGCCTTCCGCGCGGCCATCGCCGGCACGTACCACGGTGACTTCTGGCTGTCGCTGTTCTGCCTGCTCCTGTTCGTCCTGCCCATGCTGGCGCTGGGCGTGCTGCTGCACAAGCCGCTGGAGAAGTTCACCAACGGCTGGGTGGAAACGCTGGAGAAGACCAAGCTGATGTAGCAGCTTTCCGCACTTCAGCATTCCGGTACTGCAGATCTGGAGCGCTACGACGTACTGAGAGGCCCGCTAACGCGCGGGTCTCTTTGCGTAGGCGGAGCCCTCCGGGTTGTCGATGGTGGAGTGCGTACGACTGTCGTGCAGGAAGAACATGGCCACCACGCCGAGCGCCGCCATGATGGTGACGTAGACGGGGAAGGCATCCGGGTGCCCGGCGTTCTTGAGACCCAGGGCCACGTACTCAGCCGAGCCGCCGAAGAGAGAGTTGCCCACGGCATAAGTGAAGCCGACGCCAAGGCCGCGGATGTAGGTGGGGAACATCTCGGCCTTGAGGATGCCGGAAATAGAGGTGTAGCCGCTTTCGAAGACGAAGATCAGAATGATGACGGCACCTGCTCCTAGCAAGGTGGTTTGTTGGTTGAGCAGCATGAAGGCGGGGATGGTACCCAGTGTGGAGGCGATGCCGAAGATGAGGATGGTGTTCTTACGGCCAATCTTGTCCGAGAGCAGGCCGGTGAGCGGCTGGAGCAGCATGAAAACGAAGAGGCACACCGTCATCGTGCGGGCGACGTCACCCTTGGCAAAACCGCCGGTGTTAATGAGGAACTTCTGCATGTAGGTGGTGTACGTGTAGAACGTCAGGGAACCGATGGCGGTAATTCCTAGGACTACCCAGAAGGAGCGGGGGTGCGCCATGAGCTGGCGCAGGGTGCCGGCGCCTTCCTCGCTGCGCTCGCTTGTCGACGTCGTCTCTTCCAGCCCGTTGCGCAGCCACATACTCACCACGGCAGCCAGCGCGCCGATGACGAAGGGTAGGCGCCACCAGCCGTTGGTGATGGCTTCCTCACCCAAAGTGGAGGTCATGATCACCGCGAGGAGGCTGGCCAGCAGCTGGCCGCCGATGAGGGTGACGTACTGGAATGAAGAGTAGAAACCGCGGCGCCCAGAAGAGGCGATTTCAGACATATAGGTGGCGGTGGCACCGTACTCGCCGCCGACGGACAGGCCCTGGATGCAGCGCACGATGAGCATGAGCACCGGCGCCCACGCACCCACCATCGCGGCGGTGGGCAACGCCGCGAAGAGCAGGGAGCCCGCGCACATCATGATGATGGCGATAAGCATCGACTGCTTGCGGCCGTAGCGGTCCGCGATACGCCCGAAGATGTAGCCGCCGATAGGCCGCATGAGGAAGCCCACAAAGAACACGCCGGCGGACTTCATGAGCGCGCCGGTTTCACCTGTGCCGCTAAAGAACTGATCGGCAAAATACACGCTGAAGAAGGCGTAAATATAGAAGTCAAACCATTCGACGAGGTTGCCGCTCGACGCCGCCAGAATTGCCTTTACCGTGCGCCATTCCACCTTGGGGGTGGGGGCAGTAGTGTCTCCATTAGTCATAGCAAGAAACTACCTCGTGGTGACGTGCCTTACATTAGCGACAATAAATATTCACAGGTTACGGGGGTGTTGGGTGTGGCACGCACCCCTTGTACCGCCTGCCTGCGCGGGTCTAGGATTCCTCCTGTGAAACGCGGTCATTCCTCGCGGCCCCGCCTGCAAGGCCCGGCACAGCTCACAGCGGCGGGCTTCCTGCTGCTCATCCTCGTGGGCACCGGCCTGCTCATGCTTCCGATCTCCGCCCACGTGCCGCAGTGGACGCCGTTCCTGCCGGCGCTGTTCACGGCGACGTCGGCAGTCTCACTCACCGGCCTCATCGTAGAGGACACCGGCTCCTACTGGACGCCCTTCGGGCAGACGGTCATCATCGTCCTCATCCAGCTGGGCGGCTTGGGCATCATGAGCTTGGCGTCCCTGTCCGGCATGCTGCTGACTGGCCGCATCAGCTTCAAGGCGCGCCGCACCACCGCGGCCGAGGGGCGCCCCATTGTCTCCGGCGGTATCCGGCGCACGCTGCTGTTTACCTTCGCCGTGACGCTCATCTGCGAGGCAGTGGTGGCCTGCATCATCGCCGTCCGCCTGGCCACCGCCCACGGCGTTCCAGCCGGTCAAGCGGTGTGGGAGGGCGTCTTCCACGCCATCTCCGCCTTCAACAACGCGGGGTTTAGCACCTACTCCGATAACCTCGTGCCCTTCGTCGGGGACGCCTGGATCCTTCTGCCGCTGGCCGCCGCGCTCATCACTGGCGGCCTGGGCTACCCCATGCTGGCGGAGCTGGCCCGCCGGGCGCGCGGCCGCATCGCGCGCTGGCGCGGCGGCCAGCCGCGCGTCTACCACATGTCCGTCACGGCCCGGATGACGTTTGCGGCCACCGCAGTCCTGCTCCTCGGCGGCATGGCATTCTTCTTCCTGTCGGAGCGCGCCGGGGTGTTGAGTGGCATGTCGGTGGGACAGCGCCTGCTCAACGCGTTCTTCATGAGCGCCTCGCCCCGCACGGCGGGTTTTAACGCCATTGACTATGGGCAGGCGCATCCCATCACGCTCATGGTCACAGACATGCTCATGTTCGTCGGTGGCGGCTCCGCCGGTACCGCCGGTGGCATCAAGGTCACCACCGCCTGCGTCCTGGTGGCGGCGATGGCCTCGGAGTTCCTGGGCCGGGAGGATACAGCGATTGGCCACCGGTGCGTGCCGCTGTCCACGTTCCGCCAGGCCTTGGCGCTGACCGCGGCGGGAATCATCCTCGTTGCCCTGGGCGTGGCCACGCTGCGCGTGTGGGATCCGGAATTCACCGCGGACCAGGTCACCTTCGAGGTCATGTCCGCCTTCGCCACGGTGGGCCTGTCCACCGGTATTACCTCCAGCCTGTCGGCGCCCTCGCAGATTATGCTGTGCCTCATCATGTACGTCGGCCGCGTCGGCCCTACCACCTTCGTGGCGGCTTTGGCCGCGCGCACGGTGAGCCTGCGCTTCCGCTACCCCGAAGAAAGGCCGTTCATTGGCTAACCTATTTGGCGCCCTGCGGCGCGAGAAGAGCTCCATCAATATCCCGCCGGTGGTCGTCGTCGGCCTCGGCCGCTTCGGCTCCTCTCTGGCCCGCGAGCTCATGGAGCACGGCGTGGAAGTCCTGGGCATCGACGCGGAAGAGAAGCTCGTGCGCGAGCACGCGGCCTACCTCACCGAAGCGGTCAGCGCCGATACCACCGATGCGGAGGCCCTGCGCCAGCTGGGCGTCGACGAGGTGGAACGCGTCGTCGTGGCCATCGGCTCGGACCTCGAGGATTCCATCCTTACCGCCTCTAACCTGGTGGAGCTAGGTATTAAGGACATCTGGGCCAAGGCGGATTCCGACGCGCACGCGCGAATCCTACGGCAGCTGGGAGTCCACCACGTTATCCGCCCGGAGCGGGAGACCGGCCGCCGCGTGGCGCACCTTCTGGGCGGGCGCTTCGAGGACTTCGCGGAGATCGCCGCTGACTATGGCGTGACGGTGATGGCCCCGCCGGCGTCGATAAGCAGCCGCCCCCTCAACCTGAATCAGGTGTGGGAGCAGCACCACGTGCAGCTCATCTCGCGCCGGGAGGGGCTGGGGGAGTGGCGCCCGCTTGCCGACGCCACCGAGCTCACCCACCACGACCTCATCGTCGTCGCGGGCAGCCCCACGGACCTGGAAGCCTTCTCGCAGTCCTAGCCCGAGAGGTACACGGCTGGAAGTGGCGCTACAGTGGCGCGTATGACGAAGGACCGCTTCCCCCGTTCGGTGTACGGCTCCGGTGAGGAGCCCGATCCGCGCTTCAGCATGGCCAACGAGCGCACGTTCCTGGCGTGGATCCGCACCTCCCTCGCGTTCATTGCCGGTGGCGTGGCCCTAGAGACCTTCGACCTGCCGCTGAATACGACCCTGACCCGCGTCATCTCCGCCGTCATGCTGGCGGTGGCCATTGTGCTCCCGGGCGTGGCCTGGCTGCACTGGGGTGCGGCGGAGCGCGCGATGCGGCACTCCCGGCCCCTGCCGGCCAGCCCCGCGTTGGCGCTGGTCGTGGGCGTGGTGATTGTCATCGGCGTCATGATTCTGGTGGGCGAGCTACTGGCGTGAGTGAGCTCTATGACCCCGGCCTGCAGCCGGAACGCACCCGCCTAGCGTGGCAGCGCACGGGCCTTGCCGCCCTGGTAGCCGGCCTGCTCGTGGCGCGCTCGGCGGCGCTGTGGGCCACGGTCATCGTGGGCGTTGTCACCGCCGCGGTGCTGTGGCTGGCCACGGCGAAGCTCCGGCACGCCGATAGCGCCCTCTCCCAGGCCGCGCCGCTGCCTGGCGCCTGGGCGCTCGCCGCGGTGACCGCGGGGACGATGGTGCTGGGCGCGGTGGCGTTCATAGCGGTCTGGTAGCCCCTCCCGTTCGCAGATCCCCAGACCTGGAACGGGGAAGTAGCTGCAGTACATAAATCAGCCCGTGTAGGGGTGGATATAGCCGCTTAGCGGGGGTAATAGTGCGGAACTAGTTGTTTGCTGTGTGTGGGGTTCGATAGTCTGAGGCTGCAAGCCTATTCGGTGACCCGTATAACTTTCAGCACTAACTTGGGTCTGGCTAACCAAGAAAAGGAGGGGCAGATGACTACCCCGCACACTCACGTCTCTACCGCGCACACGGAGGGCGAGGACGACCACGGCGTAGACCGCAAAGACTGGCGCCGCATGGCCATCGGGCTCTTCGCCGGCCTGGTGCTGGCGGCCATCGTGTGGTTCATTTTCCCCAGCAACGCCGTCGATACGGTGGCGCAATCCCCGGGCGCGAAGGAAGGGGCGGAGTACTCCGAGAGCGCACTGCGCGCGGTGGCCGCGGTGACCATCCTTATGGGCGTGTGGTGGATGACGGAGGCCATCCCGCTGGCCGCCACCGCGCTGTTGCCGCTGGTCATCTTCCCGCTGGCGGGCGTGGGCACCATCAAGGAGGTCGGCGCGCCGTACGCCTCCGCCACCATCTTCCTCTTCATGGGCGGCTTCCTGATCGCCCTGGCGCTGCAGCGCTGGAACCTGCACCGCCGCTTGGCGCTCTACGTGGTGAAGGTGATTGGCACCTCGCCCAAGCGCCTGATTCTGGGCTTCATGCTGGCTACCGGCTTCTTGTCCATGTGGGTGTCCAACACCGCTACGGCCGTGGTCATGCTGCCGATTGGTACCTCGGTACTGGCGCTTACCGCGGAGACTGTGGGCGGTTGGGATAAGCAGAAGAAGTTCGCTACTGCGCTCATGCTGGGAATTGCCTACTCGGCGTCGATTGGCTCGCTCGGCACGCTCATCGGCACCCCGCCCAATGCCTTCCTCAACGCCTACATGGCGGATACCTGGGGCGTGACCTTGGGCTTTGGCCGCTGGATGGCAGTCGGCGTGCCGCTGGCGGCGACGTTCCTGCTCATCGCGTGGTTCCTGCTGATTACTATCTTCAAGCCGGAGATGAAGGAAATCCCGGGCGGGCGCGAGCTTATCGACGATGAAATCAAGGCCCTCGGCCCATGGACCCGCCCCCAGATCATGACGGGCATTATCTTCGTCCTCGCCGCCGCGGCCTGGGTGACGCTGCCGCTGGTGCTCTCGGAGTTTGAGAACTACGACGACGCCATCGTGGGCATCGCCGCCGGCATCCTGCTGTTCATTCTCCCGGCAGATAACCAGCGCCGCATCCGCCTGCTGGACTGGGAGACCGCGAACGAGATGCCGTGGGATGTCCTTCTGCTCTTCGGCGGCGGCCTGTCCCTGTCCTCGGTATTCAACTCCTCCGGTCTGTCCCTGTGGATCGGTGAGATGGCCAAGGGGCTCAGCGTCCTGCCGGTGGTGCTCATCGTGGCCGCCGTGGCGGCTCTGGTCCTCTTCCTCACGGAGATCACCTCCAACACCGCGACGGCCGCGACCTTCATCCCGATCATGGGCGGCGTCGCCGTTGGCGTGGGCCTGACTGCCGACGGCGACATCAACGTCCTCCTGCTCACCATCCCCGTCGCGCTGGCGGCAACGTGCGCGTTCATGCTCCCGGTCGCCACCCCGCCGAACGCCATCGCGTACGGCTCCGGCTACGTCAAGATTGGGGAGATGATCAAGGGCGGCTTCGGCCTCAACATCCTGGGCATCTTCCTCATCACCCTCACCATCTACCTACTGGCGGTGCCCATCTTCGGCCTGTCCGTCTAGCCTTCATGGCTTAGCTAAGGCAGTGCCGTGCAAGGTAAACGGCGGGTGAATTTAGATCCCGCCGTAAAGGGTGAAAAACCTGCTGTGACGTCGTGATTTGTCAGTTTTCCAGAGCGTGGGTATAGTTATTCCTCGTTGCACAGCAGAGCGCACACGCTACAGCGTTACGCACTGCAAACCAACGGACTGCGCCCGTAGCTCAACGGATAGAGCATCTGACTACGGATCAGAAGGTTGGGGGTTCGAATCCCTCCGGGCGCACAAAATAGCAGGTCAGGCCCCCTTTTCGGGGGCTTGGCCTCTTTGTGTTTCTAGCGTTTCCCCTGTACAGGGCGATTTCAGTATAACTCAACCACCGAAGCGTGTACCCCCGCCCGCGTGCATGTTTCGGGGGAGATATTGCACGCTAATGGCACGGAATTCATGGGGCGCTACACGCGAATTACCAAGCGGACGATGGCAAGCGTCCTACCTTGGGCCGGATAGACGACGTTACAGAGCACCAGACACATTCCGGGACCGGCTAGACGCACTGGCATGGTTGGCTGCGGTGCGCAAGGAGATTGACCTAGGCGTGTGGGAGCCGCCTGTGGTGAAGAAAGTACAAACCAAAATTCCTACCGTAGGGGAGATGGTGAGGCATTGGCTGGCGTTGGCCAAACCACAGGTGCGGGATTCAACGTACAAGGCGTACGAAGAAATCATTACAGCGCGAGTGTTAGGAAATGAAACGCTGTGCGCTATCCCGGTAGACAAACTCACGCCGGTGGCTGTCGCGGCGTGGTGGCAGGAAACTGTACAAGCATTCCCGGCATCGAACCACCGTAACGCG
Source organism: Corynebacterium sp. BF-R-2 (assembly GCF_024586525.1). Lineage (NCBI taxonomy): Bacteria > Bacillati > Actinomycetota > Actinomycetes > Mycobacteriales > Corynebacteriaceae > Corynebacterium > Corynebacterium sp. BF-R-2. The sequence continues at coordinate 16,051 of NZ_JAMFTP010000007.1, forward strand.
AGGGCGTACCACAAACTCAGGGCTGCGATAGCGCTGGCGGTGGAATACGGTTATCTGCCTACGAACCCGGTGGCGATTAACGCGGCCAGGACACGGGCTAAACCAAAGGCTAAAGAACTTCCAACCACGGCAGAGCTAAGGGCCATTCTGGACAACGTGCCAGAGCGCTACCGCCTCATAACCGTGTTGTGTCTCTTCCATGGACTTCGGATAGGCGAAGCATTAGCCGTGAAGAACAAACACTTTGAATTCGACACCAGTGGAGCCAGTGTGCGGGTAGAAGGAAACCTAGTCAGAGTTCCCAACGGCAACGGTGGTGTAAAGATGGCGTTTCATCCTCCTAAGACGAACGCCGGATACCGCACGGTGCCTTTGCTTCGTGAGTTCGTTCCGGTGGTGATTAGGCACCTAAAAACCTTTGCCACGTATCCGGAGGAGTACGCAACGCTTACCGAAGCCGGTGCGGCGGTGTTCGATACCTCCTACCGCAGTGTGTTCAACCGGGCTAAACAACGCGCCGGGATTGATAAGCCAATCACGCCGCACTACGGCCGTAATTTCATCATCACGCGCCTTGCAGAGGCAGGCGCTACCCCTAGGGAGATAGGCCGTATCCTAGGTCAGGAAGACGTATCAACCATTGTTAACGTGTACATGAAGTCAAGGGAGGCCCGGCCAGTAGAGCTTATGCGCCGGGTAGACCTTGACGATTAGCAGTTAGGGCAATGAGGCTTAGGCTCATTGCACAGGACAGTGCGTAGCCCTTCGCAGGTTCATGCTCAGGTCTATCAACTTCCTTCGTGGGAAAGCGCTACTGCTTTCCCCTTCGGAACATTATTAGTCCTTCGTGCCCTAGGCAGCAGCTACCCGCTACTACCTAGTCCACAACCACACCGCCCCCTTCGCAGGTGCTGAACCTGCTCAGGTGGGTAACCTACGTCCCCTTAGGAGCGGGATAACTCCGCTCCCACTGGTCGGTTAACTCCGTACGGTAGCGGCATAAGGGCTTATGCCACTCCCTAACGGCGCTTCGTGGAGCAGCCCCTAGCCTGCTCCCCTCCGGCGGTCATCGTTCGTACCAACGACCGCCTAAGCCGGTCGATAATACTCACTCTCCGAAGAAAGCGAAGCGCCAAACAAGTTTGCCGCTTAGAGGATAAACGACCAACGGGAGTGTAGGTGCTGTTGCAAAGTTGGGGCAGTAGAAAGACCGGCGTGAAATAATCAGAGCCATGGGCATCTTCTCCGGTCGGCATTTCCCCCGTGACATCATCCTGTGGGCGGTGCGGTGGTACTGCCGCTACGGCGTGAGCTACCGCGACCTCGAAGAAATGATGACCGAGCGGGGTGTGCCAGTCGATCACACCACGATCTACCGCTGGGTGCAGAAATACGCCCCTGAGCTGGATAAGCGCACTCGCTGGTACCGGCAGGTACCCGACTGGCAGGCCCAGTCCTGGCGGGTGGATGAGACCTATATCCGGGTCGGCGGCACGTGGTGCTATCTCTACCGGGCTATTACCGCCGGTGGGCAGACCTTAGACTTCTACCTCTCACCAAAACGGAATGTGGCTGCGGCCAAGCGTTTCCTGGCCAAGACGCTGCGATCGAATACGACAGCCGGGTCCCCGCGGGTCATCAACACCGACAAGGCACCAGCTCTGGCCAAGGCAATATCCGAGCTGAAGGCGGAGGGAATCTGCCCTCAGATGGTGGAGCACCGGCAGGTGAAATACCTGAACAACGTTCTCGAGGGAGATCATGGCCGACTTAAAAGAATCCTGGGACCGAAGGGGGCGTTCAAAAACCGAATTTCCGCCTACCGGACGTTGAAAGGGATGGAAGCGATGCATTCATTACGGAAAGGTCAGGGCACGATGTTTGCTTATGGGCACCCCAATCCGGACGCGGTGATCGTCAACCGGGTCTTCGAGACGGCCTGAGAACGCCGGCACGCAGCGGCCATCAGGAAATGAGAAACTGGGTCGTCTCGGCTCTCCGCCCAACTTTGCAACAGCACCCGCCCGCAAGGGGGACGTATTCGTAGTGCATTCTATGGACAGGCTAGCCCGCAACATTGTTGACCTGCGCGGGATTGTAGAAGAACTAAACTCCAAAGGCGTTGCCGTCCGGTTGGTGAAGGAAAATCTCGTATTCACGGGCGAAGACTCTGCCATGAATAATCTTTTACTAAACATGCTTGGTGCGGTAGCAGAATTCGAACGCTCCCTAATCAAAGAACGCCAGCGCGAGGGTATCGCCATCGCTAAGGCCAAAGGAAAATACAAAGGCCGTAAACCATCGCTAACACCGGAACAAGTCAGTGAGGTTGCAGCGCTTAAATCCAACGGCGTATCAATCGCAGAAATCGCCCGTCGTTACGGTGTTTCACGTCCTAGCATTTATCGTGCTTTGGAAAATAGCTAAAACGCACCGTGCGCGGGCTGTGTTGGGTAATATGAACAAGTCTCTATCGACTAGGTAAAGGAAATGGCATGCTCACTAACGCAGCTGAATTTTTAACCGCAAACCCGGATATGATTAATCCGGAGGGCATTAAGCTGATTGCCGGTGTATTTTTGGGTGGCCTTGCTGCGCTCGCTCTCGGTGTTGGTTCCAGCATTGCAGGGCCAACCGCGCTACTGGCATCCTCCATGGCAGAAGCTTAGGCCCGCAAGCCAGAAACGCCCCGGTACCTTGAAAAAGGCCGGGGCATTCGTGTTCCTAGGCTACGTAAACCTGTGTCGCTGTAGTTCCGGAAACACTGATACTGATCCGCGTCATATCTTGGTTGGCTATCCATTCGGTTACGGACTTTGGCACGTGCCGCCAGTACGGTAATTCGTAGGTGAGACGAACACCGTTGGCTAGCGTTTCGATTTCGTAGTTAAACACCGGGAGCAAACCACCTCTCACGCTCACGGCCAGAAACGAAATAATCGTTATCGCCTTCGTCATCGTGTAGCACGCACAGCCCGGCGCGCCGGGCGTATTCCAGCACCGGAGCCACCAACGGGTGCCAGTCTTGCAACACAGCATCATGCGACAGTTGTAGCCGTCCCCCCACGTTGTTCACGCTCACCAAGAACGGGATATTCAGCCCGTCCATCTTCGTCGCTGTATCCATTACAAGCGCTCCTTAATCTCCTTATTGCACGTTTATTGCACGCGCATGGTTTGGTAGAGTTTCTACCCAGTGCAGGAGCGCTAAAACCACTGCTAAACAGTGCGTTTACCAACAGGGATAAACCATGGGTTCGAATCCCTCCGGGCGCACCACCTAAACCCCCAGGTTAAACGGTATAAACACCGGATAGCCTGGGGGTTTCTTCGCGTTTTAGTCGACTAAAAGTAGGCCCGAGTAATCCCAGGTAAACCGAAGTGGGTGCAAACGCGGTGCAAACACCCTGCAAACAGATTGCAAACACATTTCGCGCGACAGAATCAACCCAACAATGTCAGCCCCGCGCGCTACACTGCTCATAAAAGGAGGTGATCAACTTGGGGTACAGCATCCCACTCACGGTTACGCTCACGGGCGCAACGGCTGCGCAATTGGCAGGTTGGCGTAGGAGTGAGCTTCTCATTCCCGAGGTCAGTGCGGAGAGGCCCATTGAGTACTCGTTCCGTGACCTGGTAGCGCTTCGCACCATCGCCCGTCTGCGGGCTCACACATCGCTACAGCAGATCCGAAAGGCATTCGAGTCACTCTCCGAGTTCGATATGGTTGATCACCCGTCTGAGTACCGTTTCGCCACCGACGGCAAGACGGTGAAGGTCTGGACAGAGGATGGCTTCATGGACCTGAGCGAACGCTACAAGGGGCAGTTCGAGTTCTACTCGCTCGAGGACATTTACGCACCGTTCATGAACAGGTACAACAAGCAGGTGCCAGACTTTAGGAACCCGATGCCTAATCTCTCGGTCGACCCCCGTCGAATGGGTGGCTACCCAACCATCAAGGACTCCCGCGTACCCTACAGCGACGTCGCGGAGCTCTATATGCTCGGCGAGTTGGAACCAGGAGAGATTAGCGACTTCTACCCGAACATTACCGATGAGGCTGCCCGCGATGCGCTTTCGTTCCACAATCAGGTCCAGGAGGCAGTGTGAGATTCTTTCTCGACGAATGCCTCAACCACAAAATGGACGACACGCTCAGGGCCTGGCTCAAGAAGGACGAGTTCCTCCGTTCCGGGCCGGACATCCGTTTCGGCCTCGATGACGTCTCGCTCATCAAGCGACTCGAACAGCTCGACGTCGACGTCATGATTACTAGCGACATCAAGCAAATGAGGTCTCCCGACCGAACCCTTGAGCGCGACCAATACCGGAAGAGCAACATCCACTGGGTGGGCGTTCCCCAGAGCTACGTCAAGGGCAAGGCGCGCCCATTCGTCCAAGCAGCCAACCTGTTCTCCGTAATCCACCACGTCAAAGCGCAGATCGAGCAGGCGCAAATGCCAATCGCTATCGAACTCAAGCCCGGCATCAAAGACAGCGGCGCACCAATCGCCGACACCTTCCCCATCTAGCCCCAGGCCTACCGAACAACCCGCAAATGCCGCACACCCGCGTCCTTTTCCCGCTGGGAGCGCCGGGCTTGGGCTGATTCAACGCGTTTGCGTTCTGTTTCAAGGTGCCGCTCGATGGCTTCGGCTGCTTCGTCCAGGCCCTCGTCCCAAAGGTGGCCGTAGTGCTTGAGTGTGGTCGACGCAGAAGCGTGGCCACACATGCGCTGGACGACGTAGACGTCGGCGCCGGCCGCGATGGCCATGGATACAGCGGTGTGCCGGAGCTCGTAGGTCTTAAGCGTTGTATCGACGCCGGCATCAACAAGCAGGTTCTCCCAAATCACTCGCCAGCGCGCGGTGGTCCACGCGTGGCCGTATTCGTCGGGGAGTAGCCATGCTTCGGGGTCTCGTCCCTCGGCTTCTTCGGCGAGTGTGAGCAGCATGAGTCGGGATACGGGTACGTCGCGGTGCTGGCGGGTCTTGGTCTCATCTACTCGGCCGAGGTCGTCGACGTCGCGGCGGATCATCAGCCGACGCCGCGTAACGTCGAGGTCTTTGACCTTGAGGCCCTTGGCCTCTCCGGGGCGCAGTCCGGTCTTGAGGAGGACTTCGAGCATCATCTTCACCGCTGGGTGCTTGGCGGCGAAGAGGAGGGCGTTAACTTCCTCGATTTTGAGGTAGCGGCGCTCTGCCTTGGGGATGGCGGGGGAGGGGGAGCCGTCGAGTGGATTGGCGTGGATGATCTTCATCTTCACCGCGCGCGTGAGCATGGATTTAAACATGCCGGCAATCTTGCGCTTGGCAGAGCCTCCAAGGGGCTTCGGCTCCTGGCCCTCTTTAACGCCCTTCGTTGAGGTGAGACCAGCTATCCACGCCACGACTTGGTGCTCTTGAATCTGGGAGACCTTCTTGTTTCCCCATGCGGGGCGGATGTGGGTATTCCAGTAGGAGATATAGTCCTTGCGGGACTTCTCTGAAATGTTCGCTTTCGAATCGAGCCACGGCTCCCAGAGCTCGGCCAGGGTGACGTCTTTCTTGTCTGCCGATATGAGAGTGCCATCGGACTTGTTGACGCGCACTTTGGCGTCGAAGACCTCAGCGGCCTCGTAGGTATCGAAGGTTTCGGAGGTGCGGTTTCCTTCGAGGTCGAGGTACTGGACTATCCAGTGCTTGCCGACGCCGCACCGCTTCGTCGGGACCTTTTTCATCTTCTTCCCGGTGGTGCTATCAACTTCGGTTATGTGCTTGTACCAGAGATCGCGGGGCTGACTGCACGCGTTCGAGTTTTCTGACATAGTGGGGCACCTAACCAAACCCCCGATAATAGGAGACTCGAGAAATGACTAACGCATTGTTCGTCGTCAGTGCAGCAGATGGTTGGACCCTCAAAGACGGGACTGTTCGCCCGACTGGTTACTGGGCTGAGGAACTTGCGGTTCCATACCGTCTGTTTAGTGAGGCCGGCTGGGACATCACCGTAGCAACCCCCAACGCGGTGGCGCCCACGGTGGATGAGGGAAGCCTCGGCGAGGGTGCAGGTGACCCTAAGGAACTTGAGGAGATTCGGGCTTACCTGGAGTCCATCAAGGACGTGCTCGATAACCCGAAGTCCCTCGCTGACGTCAACGAGGAAGATTTTGACCTCGTCTTTTACCCGGGCGGCCACGGTCCCATGGAGGACCTGGCGGTCGACTCCGTCTCCGGCGCACTGCTTAAGCAGCGCCTTGCCGCCGGCACGCCGCTGGCGCTGCTGTGCCACGCACCGGCCGCCATCCTGGCGGCGAAGAACGATGACGGCACCAACGCCTTCGCCGGCAAGCAGGTGACTGCGTTCTCCAACACGGAGGAAGAGTCCACCGGGCTCGCGGAGAACGCGAAGTGGCTCCTGGAGAGCGAGCTGGTCAACGCCGGCGTCAAGTACGACAAGGCCGCAGAGGACTGGAGCTCCCACGTGGTGGTGGACGGCAACCTCTACACGGGCCAGAACCCGCAGTCCTCGGAGGAGCTGGCGAAGCGCATCCTGGCGGACCTGGACAAGTAAGCGCCGAAAAATGGCGGATTGAGTCGCAGGACAAGCCGGTCAAGGGCGGATATGCTGGTGCTCATGATCAAAGCGATTCTCTCCGCCATTCTGCTATTTATCTCCTCACTGTTTTCTAGCGCGGGCTCCTCGGAGCTGGCGGGGAGTTCGGAGGCGTGGGCGGTGAACGTCGCCAAGCATGGCATCATCACGGACGCACCCGCGGAACTGGTCGAAGCAAACGACGAGCAGATGGAGCACATCACTGCTTTCAGGTGGGAGTCTGAGGCGAGCCCAGAGGATTTCTCCCTCGATTTCCAGAACCAGACGGCGTGGCTGCCCTGTAACGGAGGCAACTTCACCTTGGTTGATGGCGGGGTGGAGCTTGGTGGTGTGACGGAAATGGCCTGTCCCAGAGGAAAGATTGACCTTCCCTTCACCGTGTTCCTGTCCGAACCGGCGAAGGTAATGGTGAACCGCGATGCCTCCGCAACGCCTCAGCGCATTTACCTTGTGCGTGGGGATCAAGCCATCGCCCTTACCCGCTGAGACGCGCATCACGCAGTGCTGCGTGAAACGCAGAGCTGAAAACGCACACAAATAAGAAGACCGGCCAGAGCCCCTGGTCGGTCTTTCGACGTTTTCGACTGCAAGGAGATGAATAGGTGTCAGTGCGCGCCCGAATAGTGGGCCTCGATATTGCCCGTTCCCTGGCCATCATCGGCATGATCGTCCTGCACATGGCCAACCTGCTGTGGAGCACAAAAGTCGTGCTCTCCGGGCTGCCGGCGGCAGGATTCGCCATCATCGCCGGGGCCACCATGATGATCCTGGCCCGCGACTACTCGCTGCGGGTCTTCCTCCGGCTTGTCGCCCGCGGCTGCCTAGTGATGCTCATCGGCGTGGCGCTGCTGCCCGTGGGCGGCGAGATCCAGGTGGTGCTCGTGGTCATGGGCGCGGCCATGGCTTTGACCGCCTGGGTGCCGCCGCTGGCCACGGCTTGGAAGGTGGTGCTCTTCGCGCTGGCCACCGCTGCGGCCACGGCGCTCTACGCGCCCTACACCCTCCCCCAGGTCTACCCCCTCGTGGCGTTCCTGGCGTACCTGGTGGCGGGCATGCTGCTTTACGACGTCTACCTCACCCGCCCCCGCCGCACCCACACCATTACGACCGCGGTGGCTGCCGTCGTCGCAGGCATCGGCCTGTGGCAGCGCTTCAACCCGGACATCCCAGGCTGGCTGCGCTTTTCGGGGCATACGGGTGTGCTCGGTGAAATCCTTCTCTCTGTTGCGGTGACTGCGGTGGTGCTACACCTGTGCCTGATTATCGGCCGGCAGCTGCCACGCCTGGTTTTCCCCTTTGCAGCATTGGGATCGATGTCGTTGACCATCTATATCCTGCACATTCTCACTGCTCGCTATTGGCAGGCGAACGTCTCGCTGCACAACACCATGGCAGCCGTGGGCTTTGTGCTCGCTTTCCTGGTTCTCAGCGCACTGTGGAAAAAGTTCTTCGGAAAAGGTCCGGCCGAGAGGGCTGTGGCCTGGGCAATCAAGGAGGTGGCCGCGTAATGGTGGCACGAAAGATAACTGCTGTTCTGGCCAGTGCTGTGGTCGTGGGGCTCGGCGCTGCGCCGGCACTGGCCCTGGAATTCGCCCAACCCGCACCTCAGTCGGAGGAAAGCGCTGCCGTAGCTGCGCTGCGCATGGGCAAGATCGGAAACTTCGGCGATTGCACCGGCACTCTGGTGGCGAAGCAGTGGGTGCTGACCGCCCGCCACTGCTTGGAGTCTGTCAATAACGAGGGCACGCAGGCCCGCTTCGGGGACCGCATTTATGACGCTGACTCGTGGGCCGTATCGCCGACTATCGACGCCGGCCTCCTCCACCTCACCGAACCCGTCGAAGGCATCAAGCCCGCCAAGCTGGCGGACGCGGTGCCCACTGCCGGCGAGAAAGGCCACTTCTACGGTTGGAGTAGTAGCTCCCGCATGGCCCGCAAAGGCCAGCTGCCGATGGCCGAGATGGAAGTAGGCGAACTCCTGTCGGGTGGTACCCCACCTCATGAGGAAGCCGAAGCTCCTCAGGTGATGGAAGGCGGTGAGATGCCTGAGATTGCAGTCAGCCCTGACGGTGCGGAAAGCATCCCGGCGGGTGCGCTCGGCTCGGAGAGCGTTCCCGCTGGTGAACTTGGCGGATCCACCCCGATGATTGCCGCAGCCATCATGGACGTGAAGTCCCTCAACGGTGAGGGTATGCAGGGCGGTGATTCGGGTGGGCCGTTCTTCGTCGATGGTCGCCTCGTCGGCGTGGCCACGGCTGGCACGTCGAATGCTGACCCGGATCTTCCGTCCCCGACTGCTGCCATCACCTCGGTGGTGGAAGCCCAAGACTGGATTGAGGACATCACCAGCGGCCGCGACACCGACGGCGTTCTCAACGCTGATACCTCCCCGGCGCCGCCGAAGACGATGCAGGTCAGCGCTCCCGTTGCATGGCCAGCGAGCATTGCCGCGGTAGTGGGGCTCATCGCAATCGCCTTCTTCTCGCGCCTGCGAGGCCGCAAGCCAAGCGCTGAAAAGCGCACCAGCTAGGCTGAAACTCCATGAAGGAGAAACTTGTTCCCTGTCTTATCGCCGGTGCCATCCTCGGCGTGGTGCTGTGGCTGGCTTCCGGCATGCTGTGGTTGTTGCCGGTAGGCCTAGTACTAGGTCTTGCGGGTTTCCCGCTCCTCGGCATCACGCGCGATGAGTCTCAAGCCCGCAAGCGCCGCGACGATACCTTCCGCGACTAAGCGCCCCCCGCCGCCGCACGCCGCTCCACGCCACCGCGCACGCTGTCATGCGGCTCATCACTAGATGGCATTCCACAAAAGGCATCGTGTAAAAGGCAACTGCCAGAGGGCATCTTTGGGGCTGAAAACGCCATCTGCAGTGCCCATAAGGCGTTCTCAGGCGAGAAAACGCCTTGTGGATAATGCCATCTGAGCGATGCCTTCTGGGACCACCGCCAATGGCGGGACGCTCAGCTATCTGCGCGGTAGCGGAAGAGTTCCGCAGATGGTCCTTTTACATTGGTCGCTCTAGTTTGGTCCTTTTGCTGAGCACAAGGACCATCTAGGTCTAGAAAATTGCTTGTACATGGTCCCTTTAGGCTGTAAAGGGACCAGAGTAACGGGACCATACTAGAGGGACCATTTGCCACAGCGGTGAGGGCGCGGTGAAGCCACCGGCTAGAAGATTTCGATGCGGCCACCCAGAGACTCGGTCTGGCGCAGCTGCGCTACCCAGTTCGGTGCACCCGGGTGCAGGCGCAGCACTGGGCGGGAAGAAATCTTGACCGGAGAAACGGATTCCTTACGAGCACCGGATCGGGCTTCAATGCGGGTGCGGGCTCTGTAGCCGGCGTCGGCAAGCTCGGCGATGGAAGGCTCATCTGAAGCCAGCGAGTCACGGGCAGACTGCATTAACTCAATCGCCTCATCCAGGGCGCTGACCAAAGCCGTCGCGTTCGTCTCACACATCTGGCGAACCAGGTCCGGGCGGGTACCGGCCACGCGGGTGCCGTCCTTGAAAGAGCCAGCCGCTAGAGACTGCGCCAGGATGCCGCCATTATCGCCCACCACTGCGAGGGTCTCCGCAAGCACGTGCGGCAGGTGAGAAATGCGAGCCACCGCGGCATCGTGGTTGGCCACGCGCACTGGCACTGCTTCCGCATGAACCATCTGCGTCATGCGGACAACATCAGCGAAAACATTTTCCCATTCAAGAGGGATGCGCTCACCGCGGGCGTCGCACTCAGCGGCGTAGTCATAGGTGATGACCCAGGCAGCGCGGTGAAACAGGCCGGTCTGCGAGTTCTCCCAGCCGGACTTGGAGGTGCCCGCCATGGGGTGGCCGCCAACGTAGCGAGGATGCATGTCGCGCTCGATGACGAGCTGGCGGATTTCGGCTTTGACCGAGACGACATCGGTAAACCCGCAGCTTGGGGCGTGCTCCTGAATAGCGTCAAGAACCGAGGCAACCGCGTCCATGGGCACCGCGATGACGATGAGCGCGTTGGTCTCCTCAGCGCGGCGAAGGATAGCGGGGAGGTCATCGGTGACGTCAAAGCCCTGCTTCACAGCAATGCGGGCACCGGATGTGGAGTGGTTGTAGCCGAATACGGGGTGATTGGTCGCGGCAAGATCGCGCAGCAGGGAGCCACCAATGAGGCCGAGGCCGATAATGCAGACGGGGCGTTGAACATCTTGAGAACTCACGGTGACAATTGTGGCACAACCCGACTAATCTGACGAGGTATGAGCCACGACGATCTCTCTTTTTCCATCACCGTCGCGCGTGACGAGCGCGGCTGGGTGATTCGCCCCTTCGAGGATGACTTTGACAATGTCCACACCTCGATCAAGGCGGTGCGCAACCTGCGTTCCGAGGGCGCGGCGTTTGCGCTGCTATGTGTGGAGGATGACTATTTCGTCGTGGTCCGCCCGGTGCCGGGGGATGTACGCATGCTGCTTTCCGACGCCACCTATGCCGCCGAAGACGACTTCGCCGCGGACTTCCTGGACTTGCGCGACATCGATATCCCGGATTTGGACGAAGACGAGTGGGAGGACGCCGACCCGTACGGCGACGGTGACTTCGACATCTTCGCGGACCTTGGACTCGATGAGGACCAGGTGGGCTACATCATTGACAACGATGAGGATTGGCCGTCTGATATGCTCCTGCGCATCGCCGGCGAGCTGGGCTTTGGTGATGAGTTGGAGGACTACCTCGACGGCCTCGACTCTGATGCCACTTAAACCGGCGGAGGGATTGGTGCGCGCGGAGTCTCGCATGCGCCGCGCCCTGGAGGTCGCACGCACCACGCCGGCAGGGGATATCCCGGTGGGGGCCGTGCTTTACGACGCCTCCGGTAAAGAGCTCGCCACCGGCGTTAACCGCCGCGAGCAACTGAATGACCCCACCGCGCACGCAGAGGTGGAAGCCATCCGCCAGGCAGTGCGCGTGCATGGCGATGGCTGGCGGCTGGAGGGCTGCGAGCTGGTCGTCACCTTGGAGCCCTGTGCGATGTGTGCGGGTGCGATTCAGGCTTCCCGGGTGTCCTCGGTGGTCTTTGGTGCCTTTGAGCCGAAGACAGGTGCGTGCGGCTCGCTTGTCGACGTCCTCCGCGCCCCCGGCGCCCTCCACGTCCCGCAAGTGCGCGGCGGCGTGCTGGAGGGAGAGTGCGCGAACCTGCTCACCGATTTCTTCGGGGGACTTCGCTGAGAGCGAATGTGGGCTCTTGTTGCTGCAGCCGCGCCCTAACCGGGTGTAGGATGGGGCCCACATCAGAAACGCTGATAGATAAAGGAGAAAACTATGGGTGATTTCGAGAACAAGAAGGACGAGTTCGTCGGCAAGGCCAAGGAAGCTGCCGGCGACGTGACTGACAACGAGAAGCTGGAGAACGAGGGCAAGGCCGACCAGGTCACCTCTGAGGCTAAGCAGAAGGCCTCCGACGCCGTCGAGGGCATCAAGGATAAGGCCAACGAGGTCATCGGTAACCTCAAGGACTAATTCCTAGCCTCAAGTAGCTGAATCGCTGTCCGTGCCGCCTGGCGTGGGCAGCGATTTTGTCGCTCGGGACGACTCCCGTAATCTGGAACGCGGTGGCGTGTCCGAGCGGCCGAAGGTGATCGCCTCGAAAGCGATTGTTGGGTAACCCCCAACCGCGGGTTCAAATCCCGCCGCCACCGCCACTGTCATGAGTCGCGACATGCTTGACAGGTGAGTCGCGACATCGTTGACAAACCGGCATCTCAGTTTGTTTTGTTCTGGGGTGCCGGTTTCGCTTTGCCCAGAGCGCTGGAAAGGTTGATTCTGTTCCCGGAGACCCTCCTTGCAAGGAACCCTGCCGCGTGCGCGAGAAGCATCAGGGTAGCCATACAGGAGAACGACGGCGCCTACGCTGAGTGGAGCAGGGGCTTCTTAGTCCTACCGACAACACTAAGGCCTTAGCCTGCTTTGACGATGGCGAGGTTGCGGTTGGGACTGCTCATGGTGTCAAACATGTCCCGACTCACCTGTCAAGCATCATTTGACACGGTAAGGGTGGGCTAAGTGTCAAGTTTGTCGCGACTCACCTGTCAAGTATCAGGACTGCTCGCGCAGGAACAGGGTGTCAAATATGTCGTGAACTCGGACACCGCCGCCACCGCCACATCCGGCACTCCAGTTCTTAAGCCCTGGGGTGCCGGTCTTTTCATTTTTTAGAAGCCAGCTCGCCCTCTATCAACATCTCTTTGGAAATCCAGCGCGGCTTGGCGTGCCTCGGGGTCGTGGTCTTCCGTACGCTTGTGAATCCGCCGGCTCATCATGCCTGCAGGGATAGCAATGAGAAGGATGGCCGCGACGGCAACAATGACGAAAGTTGACATGGGGGTCTCCTAAAGCACTTCAGTGGATAAAACTCTGGCTGGACAGGGAGTGAGCGTGTCCTGACTCTCTATAGTGAAATACTATGACATGTAACACTATAAGATGTTGTGATTAATGAATAGTCTTTCTTTTAAAGCTACGTTCTCGCTCGTCTTTGCAGCCGCTGTCGTTTCCGGGTTGGGTGACGGCCTCATCCCGATTGCTTTTGCGCTTCAGGCGCACCGAGTAGATCCGTCGGGCCGCGGCTTGACGGTGGTGCTTATCGCGCTGTGGGCGGGCCGCTTTCTTAGTTCTTTAGTGGTCCGAAAACTGCCGCCACCACACCGGCCAGTGACCTGGATGCTGGGGAGTGACGTCGTGCGGATGCTGGCGCAGTGGGGACTTGTAGCGTGGGTGGTTGCGCGCGGCGATTCTATTGCTGCGTTCGCGCTCTCAAGCTGCGTGTACGGTTGTGCCTCGTCATTCTTTGGACCAGCAAGGTTTAGCCTTTTGTCGCAGCTGTTTTCCGACGAGCAGCGCACCCGAGTCAATGGAACCCTATCGATGCTCGGTGATGTGCTGTTTATCGCCGGCCCCCTCATCGGTACAGCGGCAGTGCTCACCTTGGGATTTAACACGGTATTGCTTATCGACGGCGCCACCTTCCTCGTGGCCATGCTCTTTGTTCTTCCGTTTCTCTCAGTACGTAGAGAACCAGCAGGAGAAAGCTCTAATAGCGCCGCGGCTGAACCAGAACCGGACCGCGCAGGTTCATCGGCTTCGAACAAGCCTCTTACGTCCCCGACGCTCCCTAGCTGGGCACGGGTAGGGCTCGGTACTTGGCTGGTCGCGGCAGTTGTCAACGGCTTCCTAGGAAGTGCTGGCCCTACATGGATTATGAATACTTTCGACGAAAGATCCTGGGGGTTTATGGCAACTGCGCTTGCGGTCGGTTCGCTGATTGGCTCAGCTGCAACAATTCTGAAGGCATTAGATCGGGTGCGCTTTAGCACCTTGCAAAGCCTGATGTTGATTCTTCTGGCCGGACAGATCCTGGCTTTGGCATTCTCCTCTGTCTTCGTGCTCATCGCTGCAGTTGGTGCTGCTGCGTCCTTGTTGATGACTGCGGCAGGTATTGCGTGGGATTCTCTCGGGCAGTCTTTGGGAGATGATGGTCTGGTACACCAGTTCGCTACAAAGGATCAGCTGGTCTTTACCGCCGGTACCCCGCTTGGAATGATTCTTTTCGCGGCACTTTCTTCTCATCCTGGTGTTGCGGCGGTTGCCTTGGCAGCTGCGTTGGTAGTCGCAGCTGTTGCGTCGTCCTTGCCTGTGGCGCGTTCGCCGCGTACGGCAGATATGGCTGAGGGTGCTGTTTCTTTGTGATGAAGTGAAGTACGCATGGCAGGTGTGTCATTGGCTTGTTGGCGGTGAAGCCCTGTAATCACGAGCTGGTGCTTATCTGGTCACGTGATGTCGTTAGGGCTTCGAAGCCCCACTGGTTAAACTGGTGCACATTCGTGTCCACCACCAAAGCTGCTGTGACTATTAATCGCGCACGTGAGGGGGAATTTCCGTGGCAAAGCTGCTCTACCACCTAGGTCGCTGGTCCTACATCAATCGATGGAAGGTCATCATCGCCTGGATCATCATCGTGGCGGCGGCAGGTGGCGCAACGCTGGGGCTCATGAAGTCCATGACCACGGAGTATTCCATCAGCGGCACCCCGGCGATCGATGCTACCCACCGCGCGGTGGAGCTCTTCCCAGAGAACGGGAACCCCGCCAATTCGCCGTCGGTCAACCTTGTTTTCAAGGCTCCGGAAGGGGAGAAGCTCAGTGAGCCCAAGAATGAGGCCGCGATCAAAGACGTGGTGCATCACATTGCAGAGGGCTTGAATATTCCGGAGGGAAGCCAGCAGCGTTGGGGCAACCCGCTTGACGTGTCGCCGGCGCTGCAGCAGCAGGTCATCGAGCAGTTCACCTCCATGGGTTTGCCGGAGGAGACCGCGCAGGCGGATGCTGACAACCTGGCGATGGTCAATGCTGATGAGACGATTGCTTACACCACCTTCGATTTCGATGCGGAAAGCCCCTATTCAGTAGACCCCGCGGATAAGGAGGTGGTCCATGAGGCCATGGACATTGGCCGCGAAGCGGGCTTAGAGGTAGAAGCCGGCGGCGCGGGCTTCGGTGACGAAATCCAGGTCAACTCGATATCTGAGGTCATCGGTCTGGCCGTGGCGTTTATCGTCCTCATCATCACTTTCGGCTCCTTGGCTTCGGCCGGAATGCCGCTTATCTCCGCTGTCGTGGGCGTGGGGCTCGGTGCGATGGGCGTCATGATTGCCACCCACTGGATTGAGCTCAACAACCTGACCCCGGTGCTGGCCGTCATGATCGGCTTGGCCGTGGGCATCGACTACGCCCTGTTCATCATGTCGCGCTACCGGCAGGAGCGCTCCCGCATGGACGGTTCTGAGGCAGCCGGCATGGCCGTCGGCACGGCGGGCTCCTCGGTGGTCTTTGCCGGTGCCACCGTCTTCATCGCCCTCTTCGCGTTGCTCGTGGCACGCATCAGCTTCCTCACGGCGATGGGCCTGGCGGCTGCGGGCACGGTCCTCATGGCCGTGCTCGTGGCGCTGACCTTGGTGCCCGCGATGCTGGGCCTGCTGGGAGATAAGGCCTTTGCCGGGCGCATCCCCGGTGTGGCCGGCAACCCGACGAAGCGCCGCCCACGCCGCACGAAGGCAACGATGGGTAACCGGTGGGTGCGCACGGTGCAGCGCGCGCCGGGCGTCGTCATGGCGTTGGTGGTACTGGGCCTGGGTGCATTGACCACCCCGGTGCTCCACATGGAGCTGGCATTGCCCGCGGATACCACGTCCAACCCGGACACCACGCAGCGCAAGTCAGCGGATCTGATGGCTGAAGGTTTTGGCCCCGGTATCAATGGGCCTTTCCTGGTCATCGTGAACGGTGCCGACGCGAACCCGGACTCTGCGGCGCTTAAGCCTTTGGTGGAGGCCCAGGAAGGGGATGAGGATGCGCAACAGAAGGCGGCGCTGGCCTCCTTTATGTACTCGGCGCAGCGCCTCAACCAGGTGGGCGGAGTCAAGCACGCGCAGCTCGTCGGCGTGAATTCCGATTCCACCGCGGCACAGATCATGGTTAGCCCCACCACAGCGCCGACAGATGAGGCCACGGTTGGTACGGCCTCCGCGCTGCGTACCGCCAACCACGAGATTGAAGACATCACCGGCGCCGAAGTCGGTATGACGGGCCTGACCGCGGTGCAGCTCGACATCACCGAGCGCCTTGAGGGGGCCATGGGGCCATACCTCGCCATCGTGGTGGGCCTGGCCATCGTCCTGCTGCTCGCGGTCTTCCGCTCCATCCTCGTGCCGCTGGTGGCGGGCCTGGGATTCTTGCTCTCCGTCGGCGGCGCCTTCGGCCTGACCGTCTTGGTGTGGCAGGACGGTTTCACCGGCCTGGTCCCCGCGCCGGGCCCGCTGATTTCCTTCATGCCAATCTTCCTCATCGGCGTGACCTTTGGCTTGGCCATGGATTATCAGGTCTTCCTGGTGACCCGTATGCGCGAGCATTTCTCCCGCTTCCCCAAGGGCACCGATGGACAGTACCGCAAGTACAACGCCAATGATGAAGCCACTATTGCGGGCTTTACCGCGGGTGCGCGTGTGGTCACGGCCGCAGCCATCATCATGATTGCGGTCTTCGTGGCCTTCATCAACCAGCCGCTGCCCTTCATCCAGATCTTCGGCTTCGCGCTGGCAGCGGGCGTGCTTTTCGACGCCTTCCTAGTCCGCATGTCCCTCGTCCCCGCCACCATGTTCCTCATGGGACACACGACCTGGTGGATGCCGAAGTGGCTGGATAAGCTGATCCCGCAGTTGGATATCGAGGGCACCGCGCTGGAAGAGGAATGGGAGCGCGAACACGCTTCATCCTCGCGTGAAACAGAAGACAAGGCAGCGCAAACAGTAGACTAAAGTCTTATGACCCACCCTAAGCCGCAGTTGGAGACCGACCTTTCCTTCGATGTGAAGAAGGAGCTGGACTTAAGCGGTCCAGCACAACCGGGAAAGCACGGCCGCACTGGTGTTATCCATACCCCGCATGGAGATATCCAGACCCCGGCCTTCATCCCGGTGGCCACCAAGGCCACGGTGAAAACGTTGACCCCGGAACAAATCCGGCTGACCGGGGCTCAGGCTATTTTGTCCAACGCCTATCACCTCTACCTGCAGCCGGGCCACGATATCGTGGACGAGGCCGGCGGTGTTGCCACCTTCGAGAACTGGCATGGGCCGACCTATACCGACTCGGGCGGATTCCAGGTGATGTCCCTCGGTGTGGGGTTCAAGAAGGTCCTGGCCATGGATGTGGCCGACCTGACGGAGTCCGATATCCGCGCGGCCAAGAAAGAGCGCATGGCGCAGGTGGATGAGGACGGCGTGGATTTTAAGTCCATCATCGACGGCTCCTCTCACCGTTTTACCCCGGAAGTCTCCATGCAGATCCAGCATGGCCTGGGCGCGGACATCATGTTTGCCTTCGACGAGCTCACCACGCTCGTGGATACCCGCACCTACCAGGAGGAATCCGTCGAGCGCACGCGCCGCTGGGCGCAGCGCTGCCTGGATGAGCATGACCGCCTGACCCAGGCCCGCGGCCCGCAGAAGCCGCGCCAGTCCCTATGGGGCGTGGTGCAGGGCGCGCAATACGAGGACCTGCGCCGCCAGGCTGCACGCGGGCTCGTGGAGCTCTCCGATCGTGCGGAAGCAAACGGCAAGCGCGGGTTCGGTGGCTTCGGCATCGGTGGTGCTTTAGAGAAGGAGAACCTAGGCACGATTGTGGGGTGGGTATGCGATGAGTTGCCCGTCGATAAGCCCCGGCACCTGCTGGGTATCTCTGAACCGGATGACATCTTTACCGCCGTTGAAGCTGGTGCCGATACCTTCGATTGCGTGGCGCCGACCCGCCTGGCGCGCCGCGGTGGCGTCTACACCCTGGATGGCCGTATGAACCTCACCAATGCGCGTTTCAAGCGCGACTTTAGCGGTGTGGACGAGGAGTTCGGCGGCTACGTGTCGGAGAACTACTCCCGCGCCTACATCCACCACTTGCTCAAGGCCAAGGAATTCCTCGCCGGCACGCTGTGCACTATCCACAATCTGGAGTTCATGATCCGGCTGGTGGATAACATTCGGGAGTCTATCGACGGCGGCTATTACGAGGCCTACCGCGATGAATTTATGGCTCGCTACTACGCCAAGTGACCAGTGACGATGACGTTATAGTCCAAATCGGTATAACCATCGACGGCGCAGGCGATGAGCACGATGCGCCCGGGGACCTCGGTGTCCATAAGGTCGGCGTCGCTGCCGAATTGATTCTTGGGAATGAGGAAGGCATTATCCACGATCCATTCGCGGCCGGAACCATCTGCAGAGGTCATGCGGATGTGGGAGCCGTTGAGGGTGGACGTCGCAAAGCGCTGCACCTGCACTCCGTCGAGGCCCTCCACCGTGGTGGGAGAGCTCAGGTCCACGTTGGCCGTGACGACCTCGGAGAAGGGATTGAACACGAGTTTCTGCTGGCCCCACGCATGCCCCAACACATAGGTCGTGCCCTGCTCCGCCGTGGCGGGGGACTCGCCCCAGCCTTCGACCCAGCGCACCATCGTGGCTTGCGGGCCGGCGGGGTTGAGTGGCACGACGAAAGGCATCGAGTCATAGGTCGCCCCCGTGATCGTGGCCGGGCCATCCATCTCAAACGTGCCGGTCAGTGCTGGTGCCGGGCCCTCATTAAGTGGGGGTGGGGTGGGCGCTGCGCTTGACGACGCCTCACTGCTCACCGTCATCGACTCCGACGCGGCCGCGTGGCTCGTCGTTTCAGGTGACGGGTCTTCTTCGGTCCCCGAGCACGCCACAAGGCTTAGGGCCGCGGCCAGGCTCAGAGCAAGCATGAGGGACGTTCGACGCTGCTTATGCATCGTAGATGTCTTTCCGGTGGCCAATAGCGAATATCTCAATCGTTACTTTCTGGTCGTGGATGTACGCCAGAATGCGGTAAGAACCGACCCGATAGCGCCATTCACCTGAACGGTTTGAAGTCAATCCTTTTCCGAAAGCTCGAGGGTCTTCGCAGCCCTCGAGGTTCTTGTGGATCCACGTCACGATGATTCGTGCATCGAATCGGTCAAACTTCTTTAGCTGTTTGCGGGCTTTCGCCGTGAATTCGACGTGATATGAAGTGATTCTCTCCGACATCTTTAGAGATCCTCGAGGACCTCATCAAGGCTAAACCGTTCGCCACAATCCTCTGCCATTGCTGCGCGCAGTTCCTGAAGGTCGTAGTAGTCCTCGACCCGTTCTAAAAGCGCTGCTCGGGCAAAATCAGATATCGTACGGCCTTCAAAGGCAGCTAGATTCCGAACGAGTTCCGCGTCGTTATCATCCATGCGAATTGTCAACGTAGCCATATTCCCTCCTTAACCAACGTGAATACATTGTATTCTATGGGGAGAACGAAGGGAAGGGAGAAAGAGACCCCCTCAGCACAGTGCGTGCCAAGGGGGTGAAAGCTCGGGGATAAGTCGCGGCTACTTAGAAGGCGTTGCCGTAGGGGTTGTGATCTCGTCGGTAGGTACGTAGTCTTCGCGGCGCTTGACCCAGGAGATAACCAGGGTGGTCAGCGGAAGCATGATGACCTCGCAGGCGGTCTTCCACAGGAAGCCGACGATGACGTAGTTCAGGAAACCGCTGAAGGAATCGATGCCGATGACGGGTGCTGCGATGGCGCAGAACAGCAGTGTATCGCCGAATTCGCCGACGACGGTGGACGTAACAAGGCGGGCGATGAGTCCCTTCTCACCGCTGCGGGCCTTCATCTTGACCAAGGTGAAGGAGTTAAGCAGCTGACCTACGACGTAGCCGACGAGAGAGGCGAGGAGGATCTGCGGAACGAGGCCGAGCGTGGCGGCGAAGGCCTCTTGGCCTTCGTAGAACTCAGCTGCGGGCAGCCAGATTGCAATATAGAAGGAAACTGCGGCCAAAAGAGCCATGGCAAAACCGATATACACGGCGCGGCGAGTGGACTTGAAGCCATAGCATTCGGAGAGAACGTCGCCCACAATGTAGGCGAGGGGGAAGAGGAAGAAGGCGCCGTCGGTGATGAGTGGGCCGAGCTGGACGCCCTTGGTCGCGTTGATGTTCGAGATGAGGAAGGTAACGACGAACACCGCGACCAGCCACGGGTACAAAGTGGAATGTACCGGGATGAATCGGATGCTCTCGCCACCCTTTGCGGTGGTTGCGGTTGCCGATTGAGTTGTCATGGAACAGCATTTTTCCATGAAAATGGGGGAACTAGAAATGGGGTAAACCAAGCACTACTACTGGGGAGTACTCCCTACGGCTAGCTAGTCGACAAAAACCGCAGATGAGCAGGCGCTTTCAGAGGTAATGGCTGGGGCGTTTATTCAAGAAGATATCTAAAGTGGGCAGAAAAAATGACTGTATTATGGCATCCTTTTGCTTGCAGTGTTGTCGTGTTCCCTGCGCGTTTCCTGTCTGTTGTGTCTGATGAGCGCTCGAAGAAATTCGGGCGCGTTCGATTTTCACGTCATGACTAGGAGAGCGTGTCCGGGATTGCGACTACCTTAAATCTCAAGGCTCTCGGCTCTCCGGCTGATTCCTCGTTTCCTGTGTCTTAAGGCAGGGAAAGGGGGCATTAGTTGGGGCATAACCCGTTATAGGGAAGGTTATCGCTATGACATTTGGTTCCCCAGGTTCGTCACCTCAGTTTGGCGGGCGCCCGCCGCACGGTGCGCCTTCTCCAAACGCAGGGGCAGGACACAACGCTGGTTCTGGCTTTGGTGCGTCCGGTGGGCCCAGTGGATTCGGTGCGCCTGACCCCGCCCGGGCCCCCGTACCACGTCCCGGCTCCGGAGCGCCCTCGGGCCCCGGTACTGGCTTTGGCTCAGGCTCTGGTTTTGGTTCGGTACCGAACCAGGGCGCCCCAGCCGGCTCGAATCCACATGCAGGCTCGAGCACGGGTAGCTCCTTCGGCGCGCCGGGTTCGTCGGATGGCTTTGGTCAGTCTTCCCCGGCTCCGGATTACCGCCGCCAGGTTGCAACGCCGACCGTTCCCACCAAGGGCCCGTGGCCGCTGCTCATCGCCGGTGGTGTGTCAGCGGTCATTGCCCTGATTGTGCTGGTGCTGGCGCCCCTCGTTGCCTCCCCAACGCAGGGCCTGTATTTCGGTCTCGCGATCGCGGGCTGGTTGCTGGCAGGCATCGTTGCCTTTGTTCTCCTCGGCCTGTACACGCTGAAGAACACGCAGCGTCAGGCCGAGACGTTCTATGTAGAGGACACCACGCAGACGCTGCTCTACCGCATCATCATGGGCGGTAGCTTCCTCCTCGTCATCGCCGCTGCAGTAGAAATCGCCTTCTACGTGGGAAAGGTGGTTGGAGCCTAATGAAGAAGTTCACTCGCGCACTAGCCCTGTCCGCAGCTGCGATGCTGGCCGGCTTCGGAGGAAGCTTGGGAGCTGTGGCTCAGGAAGCGCCGCCAGCCCCTGACGCTCCAGCCCCCGACGCTCCAGCCCCCGAGGCGCCGGCTCCCGAGGCGCCGGCTCCCGAGGCGCCGGCTCCCGAGGGACACCCAGAAGAGCATGGCGACGATCAGGGCGCTCATGCGGACGAAGCTCCAGCCCCGCAGGAGCACCGCGAAGGTATTGGATCTGAGTCCAAGCTCTCTGAGATCTCGCAGAAGAACTTGTCTGACTTCGGTTCCTGTATCGCCAGCGAGAAATCCGCTGACCTGCTCTTTGTTCTGGACCAGTCTGCATCGCTGGTGGGGTACGAAGGTTCTACGCCTACGGACGCCGACTTTTTCCGTGTGGATGCCACGGGGGACATCATCAAGCAGCTGGCGAATCTGGGCGAGGACAATGGCGCCGATATCAACGTGAAGCTCTCCGGCTTCGGTTCTGAGTATTACAGCGATCCAGCTGAGTATGGTAGTTGGACCAATGTGTCCGGCAAGGCTGAGGCACTTGATGGCGAACTGGAGAAGTTCCGCCACAAGGACCGCGTCTCCGATCTGGAGACTAACTACGGCGCTGCCTACTCTGGCGCCTTGAAGGAATTTGCTTCCCATCAGGGCAGTAACTGCCGCGCCATTGTGTTCTTCACCGACGGCAAGTATTACACCGATGCTGAGGCTAATGACCTGCAGGGAGCCCAGGATAAGCTGTGTGAGGTTAACTCCTCGGTGACGGCTTTCCGTAACTCCACTATCCGCCTCTTCAACGTCGGCTTGGTGCCGGCTGCGGAAGCACAGGACCAAATTCGTCAGCTCACCCGCATGGCGGAGGGTGATGACTGTGGTCAAGGGGCCCCGAACGGTGCATTCTTCGATGCAGGCGAGGACCCAGCAGCATTGTTCGCCGCCTTCCGAAACCTCATTCCGACCTCAGGTGGTGTGACCAAGGACGGAAACCTCAAGGACCAGTTTGACTTTGTTCTAGATAACTCCGTCTCCCCGGTGCGTTTGTCGGCGGTGCCGAAGAACTCGGTTGAAGAAGGAAAACTCACCCCGACTCTGACTGGGCCCAACGGAGAGGTGGTTGAGCTTAACGCTGATACGACACACGTTGCTGGAGCGAAGGTCTCCGTGACGGAGAACAACAAGCTTCCTGGCATGGTGGATGTTTCCATGGAAAAGGATGGCGATGACTGGGCCGGCGCATGGACCTTTGGCTACAAGGTGGCCGAGGGCGCTGAGGGCGAGTATCTCGCTTCCGTCGTCATGGTTCCTGGACTTAATCTCAACCTCACACGTGAGGACGGTTCAAAGGTTGCCGGCGGCATCAACTCTGACCAGGTCATCAAGGGCCAGTTGGTTGATGGCAAAGGCGAGCCCCGCACCCTCGAAGGCGAGGGAACAGTGCATGCAGAGTTTGTTCCGGAAGACGGTTCACCGGTAACTCTCGTGGACAACGCTCCCATTACGGACGGCCAACCAGTCGACATTCCGCTGGAACACGTAGAGAATGCCGCGTCGGGCCACTTGGTCACCCGCGTGGATATCACTACAAAGGGCACGGAGGATCGCCCAGGCTCCAAGCTTGATCCCATCAATGCGGAGGCCCCTCTCACCATTACTCCGGTCAATATGCCGACCGTGGGCTCCGCGCAGACCATCACTATGACGGAGAAGGAGATCACAGTCGATGTCCCAGTGACCGGACCCGGCAAGGTGTGGGTTGCTGACCAGACGGTGGATTCCGCGAATGGCATGCTTCCCTCGGGAGTGTCCTCCATTGCCGTCTCCTCCCAGAACAACTCTGAGGACTCTGCACTTGAGCTGTCCAAGGACGAGAAGGCCACCATACCGGTGACCCTGAGCGTTGAGAACATTGCAGATGGCCCACTGCGAGTGGAGCCGGTGATTAATCTCCAGTCGGCAGAGGATAACCAGCAGATGGAGCTGCCGCTTACTCTGCAGGGCTCCATGAGCGCGCCACTGAGTAAATCTGCATTCGGCTTGGCTTTCGTCCTCGCAGTTTTGCTTGCACTGCTGATTCCGCTGGCCATCCTTTACTTCATGAAGTGGTTCTCCGGCCGCATTCCGGCGAAGCCACGCATGTTCGTCAAGACCATTCCGGTGAAGCGTGATGGCGCTAACCTCGTGCGCACTGATAATGGCCGTCCGTTCTCAGTTAGCAAGGACGAGTTCCAGGGCGCGGTGCCGGTGGAGGCATCGGCGCGCGCGGCGCAGCTGGGGCGCAATGAAGCCAAGGTGAAAATGGGGTTGAGTCCCTTCACTGCCGCTCACGTAGAGATTCAACGCGACGGCACTATCTCCGGCAAGGGCAAGAAGTCTGGCTATCGTGCGGTGCTGCCGCTGGCTATCCAGAATGAGTGGTTCTTCGTCGGTAATGAGAAGGACCGAGACTCGGGTGAGATCGTCATGACCGTCGATACGTTGGCTCAGGCTCACCACTATGACGAGCTATCCAAGGAGATCAGCCGTCAGGCGCTGCCGCTCTTTGACCAAGTTGAGTTCCCGGCAGAAAAGCAGCAGACTCCTCCGCCGACTGGGCAGCAACCGCCTCAGCAGCCGGGTGGCCAGCCAGGGCCTTCTGGCCCGCAAGGCGGTCCTCAGCCTGGTCCACAGGGAGCTCCGTTCCACGGTGGGCAGCAGAATGCCCCACAGCATGGCGGCTTTGGCTCCTCTCAGCCCTCGGGTCCGTCGCGGGAAAACCACCCGAGGCAGCCCAAGCAGCCTGGTCAGACCGGACAGCCAGGCTTTGGCGCTGGGTCGGGATTCGGTGGCGGTTCGGGCTTTGGTCAGCCGCAGCGTCCAAGCCAACCAGACCAGCCAGGGCGGCCCAGCAGCTCGGGCTTTGGCCAGCCAGAGCAGCAGCGTCCGAACAATCCTGGTACCCCTGGTAACAACGGCGGCTTTCCCCCGAACCCCGGGTTTGGCTCTCAGAGCTAAGTCGGTTTAGCACCACACAACAGCACAGAAGCGAAGCCCTTCGAAAGGTAGTTAAAGATGAAGAAGTTCCTCGTCGTCGGTTGCGGTGGCTCCGGCGCCAAAACCCTGGCGTTCATGATGGACCAGCTCAAGGCTGAGCTGCGCAGTATTGACCCAGACATGACAGAGCTGCCCAAAGCATGGCAGTTCGTCAACATTGATGTGCCTCTCGAGGAGGAAGCTGGCCCGCAGAAACTGCCTAATGTCACCCAAAACGGCGGACAGTACGTCGGCATCGGTTCGCGTCAGAACTACAACACCTTTGATGAAGGCGTCTCCAGCATCCTTGGCCGCTCCGGCAAGCTCGGTGAAATTGCTACCTGGGCTACCCGTAACCCGTCCACCAATGATGTCAAGCTTGCGGACGGCGCCGGCCAGTACCGTGCCATCGGCCGTATGCTGACCTTGCCGCACCTCAAGGAGATTCGTCAGTCTCTCAAGGCGGCGGTGGATGAGATGTTCACCCAGGAAGCCATCCAGGAACTCAACCGCCTGAACTACAAGCAGACCAAGCTGGAGTCCGATACCGGTGACTCCGAGCCGGTTGTTCTCGTGGTGTCGTCCATGGCCGGTGGCGCCGGTGCTTCCATGTTCTTGGATGTGTGCCGCGTGCTCACCACTATCCCGAACGTGAATCCGCAGGGCACGCTCGTCTTCATGTACACCCCGGAGATTTTCTCCGATAACAAGGCTGATGACATGGCCGGCGCGTGGCCCAACTCCCTGGCCATGTTTGGTGAGGTCGTTGCAGCTCAGATGGGCAACTCTAGCGACCATGACCGTGCCATTTTTGAGGCCTTCGATATGGGCAATCCGCCGGAGGGGCAGACTTTCGGTCGTATTTTCCCGATTGGTTCCAAGATGGGCACCACCAGCGCTCGCTTCGGCGACGGATCCGCTATGTCCATCTACCGGGGCCTTGGCCGTGCACTCGCCGGTCTGATGGCCTCCACCAAGGCTAGCGACAACCTCGTGTCCTACGCGCTGACCAACACCCCGGCAGGTGACGGTGGTCGTCGCTTCTTCGGTTGGGACAGTCCCAGCGGCGGTACTCCATGGGGCCGTCTGCCTTGGGGTTCACTGGGGTATGCCCAGGTGTCCATGGGCCGCGACCGCTTTGCTGAGTATTCATCCCAGCGCCTCGCCCGTAGCGCCTTCGAGCGACTGTTTAACGGTCACCTCGACCCCCAGAATCCTGAGGCGGGCGAGATGCAGATTGCTAAGAAGCTCGAAGAGCGCCTTCCCAATGCCTTTAGCTCCATCACCCTTGACCCGTCTTGGGCACGGGGTGGTCAGATTGATAGTGGGAGCGTCTGGAACTGGCTCAACAGTGTTTTCGGTGGCCAAGCCCAGCAGGCCGCTGATACCGCCACCAAGTACCTGCAGAACTACATTCCGGTAGGCCAGGGACGCAACGTCAACGAGTGGCGTGAAGAGTTCGAGGGCAACCTGGCTGATCCCCGCAATGAGCAGGCCATCGCGTCCGTGCTCAACAACGCTGCCTATGACATCGTGTACCGCTACGCCAACTTCTTCACCGATAGCGTACTGGCCACCGTCGAAGGCGAGCTGGCTGCCGTCGGCGTGCCCTATGTACGCGAGATGCTCTCCAAGATCACGGATGTGCTTACGAACTCTGACCGCCTCATGCCGATTTTGGCGGAGTACTCCGGCTACTACCACAACACGCGAGTGCTCACGAAGCCGGAAGGCGCAGACCCCATCCTGAGCCCGCTGACCGGTAAGGGCCAGATGACAGATCCGACGCCTACGGTCAACGCGCTCATGGGTCTGTACTACAACCAGTTCTACAGCTACGCGCTGATGGCCATCGCGCACCTGTTGAAGGACGTCCTTCAGGATTACGCCGATGAGAACCTCTTCCATCTCAAGCGTGAACTGGGCGATGCCCACGCCGTGTTGGAGAAGGCAGTGTCCAAGCGTGCGGAAACCAACAAACTCGCCGATGTGCGCACGGATGAGGTCAACGCGTGGCCGACAGAGATTGATGAGGTTGTTGAATCCCGCTTCAAGGGATCTGAGAACGAAATCATGCTCACGGACGTCAACTCCTTCATCTTTGACTACAAGGACCAGATGCTGCGCACTGTCCAGGGCCAGCAGTCCACCGCGGATGTCACCAACTATGAGCAGGCCTATCCCTTCGCAGTACGCGCCGTTATTCGTGGCGAGTGGGAATCGCTCGATGCAGCTCAGGCTCCGCAGGACACACTGGCACCACAGAAGCGCACCAATGACGCCTATTCGAACCGCGCCGGCTGGGTATCCAAGTACCTGTCGCGCCACCCGCAGACTGGTGAATCCCGTGAATCCCAGCGTGCGCACTACCACGCCAAGATTCGCCCGACGGACCTGCTGGAGCGCTCCCGTCAGTGGATCAACCGCCGCGATTATGAGTTCCAGAAGTTTAACTCTGTGGATCTGCGCCGCTACCTCACCCTGACTCCGGACATCAATGAGGTTGAGCATGCAGAGCGCCAGCGCCGCTTCGTCGAGGCCTTCCAGCTGGCTCTGAGCTATGCCCGCCCGCTGGCAGCTGTCAACGATGACATGGTTCAGCGCATTCACGGCAAGTCAGTCCAGTACACCTATTCCTTCTCTGATATCCCGTTCGCCGAGCTTGGTTCGGCAGAGAACGGCATCGCGGCTCGGCTTGAGTCCGTGCTCAACCGCCCAGAGATTGATGGACCGTCGTCGGTAGCTTTGCGCAACTCGCTGAACATGTCGGATCACGTCCAGCACATCGAGATTTTCGGTTCTTACCCGAATTACTCGCCCATCGTCTTCTCTTCCATGTTCAACTACATTGCGAAGGACATTGAGAAGCAGGACAATTTCGATGGTTCCTGGTGGTCCGAGCGCCGTACCCGCCCGCTACCGGCAGCTTTGCCACTGACGAAAACGGAGCGTCAGGCGATGGTGGCCGGCTGGATCATCGGCCGCATTACCGGCCGCGTGTACATTTCCAACCCGGATGCCAGCAACGCCGCGGCCCACATTTTTGATGACACCGATGGCGGCGTGAATAACTGGGTAGACTTCCCGAATCCCATGCTCATTTCGCCGCGTCGCATGATCAAGAAGTCGGACTGGATGTCCTCGGTCCTTGAGTCCATCTTCATTGCCTACGCCAAGGTGCAGGAGAACGGCCCCCACGGTTTCGCATCCTCTCTGTACCCCTATCAGCTGCTACGCGGGCTGTTCGACGACGGCCTCGATTTTGCTCACTCCGGTGCCTCCACCCACCCGGTGGTTCGCCGGCTGGCAACGTTCTTGGCATCGGGCGAGGTGCCGAACCGTGGAACCGTGGGTACCTCCATTCAGGATCGCTACGACACCTTCGTGGCAGAGCTGGATAAGTTCGCCCGCGGCGCGGATCACTTCGTCCCCGGCCACAACAATGCTCTGCCGGGGCAGGGACGCACAGATAAGCCGTTCGCAGAGATTCGTTCCCGTGAGGTGGCATCAATGACGCCGTACTACCGTGACTTGGCGGAGGATGTCATTGTGATGATCCCGGTAATCCGCAACTATTTGGACCAGGCCAAGACCGTGGCGGAGAACCCTGTAGCGCAGCCGACCCCGCAGGTCCGCAGTTCCGAGTCTGGCTTAGGGAACACCACCGCACCGGAATTCAACCTCAACGATCTGGATGACACCTTCTAATGACGAACGTAATTATCTTCGGGCACGGCGCGACCGCGGATGACATCCGCTCGCGGCTCAGCGATCTGCGTGCCGTCGGTCTCCTGCAGGACTTCCTATGGATTGACTACGCGCACCCCACCAGCAGTGCGGTAGTGCGCTCCTTTACGGAGGAGGGCACCGCGCGCTTGTCGACGTTGGACGAGGCCCTCCGCAGCTTCACCGGCGATGTCCTCCTCGCCACCATTGATCCGATGGATGCGGACCAACCACAGGACGTCGATAAGCTCACGGCGTGGGTCAGTGCCGTTGACCAGCGCCTCATTCAGGCTTCGAACCTGCGCGTCCGCCTCTTGCTGTCAGCCCTGCCGGTAGAGAATGTGGATATCATGCCACTGCAGGGATGGAGCAACCTCGTGCTGTCCCCGGAAGAAGGTGGCACCCCGGCGTCTTCGCGGATTCGCCCCATTAAACGGACCAAGGACGGCTTTGAGCTCGCACGGTTCGCGGCACCTGCTGTGGCCAGCATCTTTGGCCTGTGGCGCGGTATGCCGGAGCCCGCTGTACTCGACCCAGATACTCACCGCGTTATCGAAACCGGTGACCGCCAGCGTTTCCGTCTCGTACGTGCGTTCCACCGCACCATTGATGCCAGTGATATTGAAGACAAGGTCAAAAAGGCTGTCTTCGATCCCACCCAGCGTCTGCCGCAGCCTCAGGTCAACAACATCTCGCGGGCTGTACACTACGCCAACCCGGAGCAGCTCACGGATCAGTGTGCGCAGATGTTCATTGACCAGGAGATTTCTCCACTGGTGAGCGCGCCTACCGCCTATGAGGAGCTGCAGTCCCACAAGGTGAGCGGCTGGGCAGCACTCAAGGATAACCTTCGCCTGTACTGGTCAACCGTTATTGGTAAGCCACAGGATTGGGTCGAAGGCCAGCGCGGCGCCATAAACAAGAACGCGGCCACCTTCCTGCAGAAGATGCTGTACGGCGAGAATTCCAGCGTCGAGGTCGTCTTGGCGGGGCACTCCGGCAAGGGTAGCGGTGCAACGAGTGTTGACGAGCTGCGCCAAGCCAGCGAGCATGCACTGCGTGTGGCTAAAGAGCAGCATTTCTCGCTGGGGCAGGAGCCGCAGTTATCGCGCACCTGGGAGGCCTACCACGATTTCGCGCTGGGACTGGTTGACGGTTCTTGGCGCGACAGCATTGATGTTCAGGGCCTACGCAATAACCAAGGCAACATGTACATCGTGCAGTACGGCGGGCAGTCGGTACAGGATGTCAGCGCTTCCTTCGAGGGCTTTCACCCGCTCATGACGAGCACATTGGGGTACACACATGAGTCACAGGCAACGGTGGCTCCTTTTGACCCAGTGGGTGCAGAGCGCTTTGCTGCTGATATCGAATACACCAGCCAGCAGACCCGCAACGAGGCCGTAAGCCGCAAGAAACACGAGTTTGCCTCGTGGCGGGCGAAGAACAGCACTACCTTCGCGTGGAAGGTGGGCCAAGGCCTCTGGGACACGGTGGGCCACGCCCAGCAGAAGTACCGCGAGGCCCATGCCAAGGCCCGTGAGCTCCAAGAACTGGCCAGCAGCTTCCAGGCCCGCGACTTCAACGCGGAGAACAAAGCTCTGACCAGGAAACTGCGCACAATGTGGATTGTGCTCTTCGTTGTCCTTGCCCTCATGACGTACATGGTGGCCGGCCGGTACAACCCGGATCTGCCACTAGGCGAGTACCTGCAATGGTTCGACTGGCCGTGGTACGTGGTGGGCCTCATTCTGGCGATTGTGCTGTTCCTTGTGTGCTCGTGGGCGGTGTTCACAAAAGCTCAGCGAGAGATCTTTGATTACGTGCAGCGCCGAAAACTGCTGAACCGTAATCAGGAGATTGCAGCCCAGAACCTGGCTACCGCCTCGGCAGAGATTTCACGCATTTCCAATGCCTATAACCAGTTCCTGAGCTGGTCGGCGCTATTGGGCCGCGCAATTTACGCGCCGTTTGGCCGCAAGGAAACTTCGAGCGATCATCTGCGTACACCGCAGTCTGGCCTCCCAGAGAACGCGCGCATTGCGCAGGCCGTGCTCAGCCGCGATGATGCGGTGCGCATGACCGATGAGATTCGCTCCTATATTTATCAGTCGGAGTGGGCGCACAAGTCCCTCAAGTCCTTGCTGGATGACATGAACGACACCTTTGAGCGCAACCGCACGGGCCACTCGGCTGTGGCGCTTAATGAGATGTGGGGCATGGCAGGCTTGGGCTCAAGCACCCCGCTGGATAATCTTTCACGCAGCCTGGATCACCCGTACATGAAAGATCGTGATGCGAAGCAGCAGGAGTGGCAGAAGGTCATCACGGATCCGCGTATGACGCGCAGCCTTCAGCAGTACCTGGGCCACGTGACCTTCCGCGAGGAAGGTGGCAGCCGTAGCCAGAGCACGAGCGAGTTCCTTGCCGGCATGAACCAGGACAAAGGTGCCTTGCAAGCCTTCAGCCCTAACGCGCTGACCAGTGCAGGCGGCGCCGAAGGGTTCACGGAGATTGATGGTGACCGCACCCGCATCGTTGAGGTAGATAGCCAGACGGCCCTGACCAGCCAGCTGTCACGCTCGGTCACGGTGGTGCAATACGGCAAGATCACCGATTTCAAGTACCTCATCCCTGATTCGGCATCCGGCGCGTACACCTTTGACAACCCGTCGGCTCTGTCCCTCGATGAGCTTGATGACACTAGCCACATGGGTTTCACCACACCATCCCAGTCCGATGCACAGGAGAACTCCCCATGGCAGCAGGGCTCGAACGCCAACCCAGTCTTTAGGCAGCCGGGTGCGCCGGACCTGTCGGACCTCGATGAAACCTTCTAAAGACCGCTGATCTAAGGAACGTTGATGACACACACCCCGAAACCTTCGATTAAGGATGTACCGCTCAGCGAGCTCACCACGCTGCATGAGCTCAAGCGCGTGAGCGCTGAGGACGTCCGCGCGGCCGTTTCAGCACCGTTTCGGCAGTTTGCTGAGCAGATCGCTGCTGCCTTCAATGGTGAAGAGGTAGAACACCCAGAGCTCAGCGCAGAGTCCCTCAACGCTGCTGCCGCGCAGGAGCGTGCTGCTCAGCAGGCAGCTGAGGAACGGGCGGCGGAGCGTTCAGCGGCACGTGATAAACAGCAGCACGTCACGGCGTCGCAGGCGCAGCCGCATAGTCAGCCTGATCCGCGCCCCGCGCCCGAAGCCCCCGCTGCAGCGGCTCCGCGTGACTTCTTCGCTGAGTGGGAGCAGCTGCAGGCTGAGGAGGAACAAAAGACTCAAGTCAACGAAGAGGATTACATCACCATTCCGGGCTTCGGAATCCGCGCGGAATACCAGTACCGCCAGGATCCGAACTGGGTAGCCCCCGGTATTGATGTCGAGGTGGAGGTCCCTGAGAACACCGACACCGGGGAAGAATCTAGCGAAGACTTTAGCTATGGCGTCGAACCGGAGCCGGAGGAGGACACTGACCAGCGCCACCCCGTGCGCCTGTGGTGGCCGGAGCTTGAGCATGAGCCGAATGAGGTCGTGTTTTACCGTGTTGTGGCGGACGATTCTGAGATGGTCGCGTCCCCAGATGCCGGCGACACGCTGGTCTACACCAAGGGAACGGCCTACCGTGACCACAACCCGGGGGAAGCTGGCCTGCGCCACTACGCGGTGTGGGCTTATAAGGGGACGGACCTGCGGGAACTAGTCCACAGTCAGCCGGTTTTCATGGGTGATACCGCCGTAGTTTTCCCACCGGTCAACGTTCAGGTCTCGACCATCAAGGGCGCTGTACAGGTTTCCTGGGACCTGCTGCCGGGGCACACCAGCGCCATGGTCTATGCCTGCCGCGATACCGAGAAGGAGCCCCTTTCACCGCGCTTCGAGCAGGATGTGGACAGCTCTGGGCGCAAGGCCACCATCCCCGTGCAGGAGGCAGGTCAGACTATTGTCATCTCTTTGCTGGGCCAAGCAGAGTTCCATGGCGCTACCGAGCAAAGCCAAGATGAGGTTGCGGTGCAGCGCTCCGTGAAGCTAGCCAGTGAGTTGGAAAAGCTGGAGCTTTCGCGCTGCGAGCGCCGCAGCGAGTACGGGCAGGATTCGATCGAGGTGGACTGGTACTCGCCCAAGACTGGTGAAGTGAAGATTTACCTTACGCCCACCGCACCGCAGGCAGACCTGCGTACCTCGGCAGTACCAAAGACATACGTCGAAAGTGCGCTGTCGAGTGCGATCAGTGAGACCCGTGGCGTGTCCGAGGCCGGTTCCTTCCAAACCACCACGGTGCCATGGCCACCAGACTGGTACGAGGTGTACATCACCCCAGTGAACTTCAACGATGCCGATGCTTGGGTTGGTGAATCCAAGGTATTGCAGCGCGTGCAGTCCATTGGGGACGACCAGTTCCGCCTTATTGAACGTGTGGACAGCCAGCTCATCACCTTTGACTGGCCAAAGGGAGCGACGGCGGTTGAATACTCCACCAACCGCGAACATGACCAGATCCGCGAAGAGGACTATGACCTGCAAGGCGGCATCCGCATGCGCCTGGATCAGCATGGCGATACGGTACGTCTTAAGCCCTATGCAGTGTTTGCGGGTAAGCGTACCGAGGGCGATGAGCGCGTCATTCAGTATGAGGGCCTACGCCCGGTGACCTACGACTTTGAATTTGATGAGTCCAACAGCCAGGTGCAGGTGTACCTGTGGAGCCTGGGCAACGGTGACAAGCGCCAGTTCTCCTGTCAGGTGGTGTACCGCGCCGATCGCCTCCCTCTCTTCCCCGAAGACGGTGAGGCGCTCGGCATCGTCGAGACCAACCTGCAGAACACCACTCACGTAGCGCAGGGCTTGGGCCCCGTACGCGGCCAGTACCCCGACTTCACGGTTTCCTTGGGGCAGTACTCACAGCGAGGAGGATTCATTCGCCTCTTCGCGGTCGAGGGCTTCGATGCTCACGTTGATTCTTCCTTTGGCAGCTTCGGTGGTGAGGATGCTTTCAGCGGATTCGCTGAGAGCTACAGCGAGGCATCACCGACGCTCAGCGCATCGGATAAGGCAGTGGTGGTGGAAAAAGATGTGTCCTACAAGCTGATGTTCTATGCCGCCAGCCAGAGCAACAATCAGCAGTACACAAACCAGCAGCCTCCGTACAACTACGACCAGAATTATGGTCAGGACCAGTACTTCCAAGGAGGCCACTAATCATGGGCGGTGCATTTAGCTACGCGTCTTTCTCCCGCGCACATGGCCGCTCCGGTGGTTGGGGAGTGGGCCAGAAGGTCGGCGACCTTACCCAGGAAGAGCTGGCTGAACTCGTTTCCTTCGTGCCCACCACGCTCAACAACGGCACTTCAATTCCGGATTTTCCCTCGGCTCAGCAGCGTGCCGAGCTTGTGCGGCGTACCGCGGTTTTTGCGCTCACTCCGGAAGCAGACAAGTGGGTGACCATGGTGTCGGTTCCGGCTGGCCTCGATGCCACGGGACGCGGGGGTAACGTGTTTACCTACACCAGCATTACCCGGACGGGTACCCCGCCGGTGCCTTCGACGGTTTTGTATTCCCCGGATATTCCTGCCCCTTTTTCTATCTATGAGGTGGACAAGGTACAGATTCCAGAGAGCATTTCGGCGCGTGGTCCGCTGCATTCGGATGTGTTGCTGGATGAATTCCTCGAGGGGGAGTTCCGTCAGCCGGAGAAGCTTCCCGCGCCATTTAAATCCGTGACCCCGAATCCGAATCCCACGTTTAACCACGCGCTTGTGTCCGCGATGGCGACCGTGCTCAATTCCCGCAATGGACTTGTCATTCTCGTTGCGCCGGATAATCAAGCGGCATTATGGATTGCTGCCACTGCACGCGAAGTGGGGGAGGACGGCTTTGGGTTCTCCACCTTCGAAAGAGCTGCGGCCATCAATGAGTTTCCGTTGAGCACCTCCACGATGATCGTTGTGCCGCCGAGTGAGAAGCAGCGCCTTGCGGATACCGCCATACCCGGGAACCCAGTGGTGTTCGCTGTGGATGAGGCCCTCCCAGACGTCAGCGCTTTTGAACGCCCTACTCAGGAGAGCGAACTGAGTGATCCTTCCCAGTACACGTCGGAATCGTCGTCTCTGCATGAGGAGTCGGAAGCCAGCTCGCTGTCCACTGGCGGTGCCGGTACGGCGGATTGGACCGCGGGGAACACTGCTGGTGAAGGCACTGATACGCAATCAAATTTTGGTGACCCGTGGGCTGCTGACGGCGCAGCGGAGTTTGGTTCCCCCGCTTCTGACGCCTCACCCTTCGCCGCCGTCGATGGTACTTCTTCACCTTTCCCACCCAACCCCTTGGATGCGCCGAATCCCCTGGGTAGTCAGCACTCGTCGGAGGGACTTGAATCCCCTGTGCAGCGCGACACCGCACTGGCGGCAACTGAGGATGACGGGCTGCCGTTGAATGCTGCATCGGGCAATCCCTTTGCGGTGGGAGGGGTGCCGCCAAGCACTGCGTCTTCTGACACCTCGGCCCAACCACCGGCCACGCCTTCCACATCGGCAGCCGCGCACGGTGGGCAGACGGCATCCGAAAGGAAGCTTCCCAGCACAAATGCGGTTGTTCCCGCCTTGAGCGCAGAGGAGCACCAGAAGCTTGTTGCCTTTGATGCGCGGTGGTGGATTGAATACCTCGATGTCCACCGCGGGCGTTCTATCCAATTGGCCTACTTGGACAAGACCGCGTTGGGGGATGGGTTGGACAAGCTGCTCATGTCAGCGGTTATCGCCTCGTGGGTTTTCTACTTCCCCCGAGACTTTGAGCTGCTTGCGGCCGATGCCTTGCGGCCGTGGGAAAACCGGGATCTTGAGCACATTGCGAACCTCACCGCAGACCATTTCGTGGGCACGTTCCGCCTTGACCAGTGCGATCGGCATGTCACCGGCCGTGTCGCAATGGTGCTCGATGAAGTCCAGAGAATGCTCGCTGAGCGCGCAGAACGAGCCCAGCAACACCAGGCAGGCTGGCAGAATCAGGACTCTGGCCGGGGTAGAGGCTATGGATTTTAGGCAACACACGATAGGCAAGATAAAAGAAGGTAAGAAGCGTCATGGCTAAATACACACTGCGGGACGGCGAGTCCCGCCGCATCGGCTCAGACGGCATCCTGCGCGTCGAGGCCTTCGAGATGGGCACCGGGGGTGCCTCAATGGAGCTGGCCATCGTGGGCGAGGGCGTCGATGCCGTGCGCGTGCACGACCTCTCCCTCATGGTTCATTCCCTTCCCGAACGCGCCACCATTGTGGTGCAGCCCAAGCGTGGCGGCACCTTTGGTCAGCGCAGCGAGGTACGCCTTACGGTGAGCAACGCGGGCGATTCGGTGACTTTCCCGCGTGTGCTTATCGACGCCGCCGAGGACTCCCCCGAGCGCCTCGCCGAAGTCACCCCGGAGTCTGGTAGCTACCGCCTTGATGCCTTCGGTACGAGCGAAGGGGCCGGCATTACAGATTCTGCCCGCGAGGTGCGTTCCAAGATGCGCCGCGCGGAACTGGACGTGTCCGGGCTGGATGACGTCACCGTTATCGTTGATGGTTCCGCCTCCATGCAGGTCAACGTTAATGCGAAGATCATTGACGCTGCGGCCAAGTACATTGATGCGCTGTCGGATGCGTTTAAGCGTTTCCGCGCCACCGATGGCCAGGACAGCATCCAGACGCACAAGGTGGATGAGCTGAGCCGCTTCATCAGCGGGGTTATTAGCAACGGCGCCGAGCGCGTAGGCCAGCGTCCGTGGCGCGGACCTAGTATTGCGTCCTCAACGTCGCTGGCCATCTACGTCACTGATTCCCCGGTGGCGTCCATGCTCACCACGGGTGTTCCTACAGTCGTGCTCATT
This sequence comes from Corynebacterium sp. BF-R-2, assembly GCF_024586525.1. Lineage (NCBI taxonomy): Bacteria > Bacillati > Actinomycetota > Actinomycetes > Mycobacteriales > Corynebacteriaceae > Corynebacterium > Corynebacterium sp. BF-R-2. The sequence goes on from NZ_JAMFTP010000007.1 coordinate 52,125, forward strand.
ACGAGCGCTATAGGCCGCCAGGAACTCGAGCTCGCCCGCATCAACGGAACGCCGCGCCAGGTGGCTTTTGCGGTCATCGATGAGGACGTGGCGAAGCAGCTGGAAACCGGAGCAAACACCGAGCTTTCTGAGCTCACCGACCGCGTTACCGCCATGCTGAAGGAGAGGAATTCATGATCCAGGCACGTTGTCCGTGGACGTTCAAACCGCTCGAGGCGGGCGTGACCGTTAGCCCGTACACCAACCGTGAACTGCCCGAAGGCTGGACCGATGCGGTCACTCACTGCGTTGCAATGGCCGGTGCGCGAAACTCCGGTAAGTCGCTCTACACCGCGGTGATGATTAAGCAGCTCAAGCAGCTGGCGCACAAGCACGATAGGTCTGTGCAGCCGGCGGATGCCTCGACGCGTGAGCGCTACGAGGAGGTCTATGAGAAGCCGCTCTTTGAAGAGATGCGCGCTATGGACCCCACACCGAGTGCCGTGGCGACGGATGCCTACCAGCGCGATCCGCTCATTTTTGAGCTCGGTGTCTGGCCGGATCAGCAGGGCACCCCGCGTATGAACTACCTCGTCTTCCGCGATGTCGCAGGCGAGGACCTTGAGAACCCACCGGAGAATGAGGCAGACCGCGAGAATCTTGCTTTCTTTTCCCACGCAGACCTGGTGATTTTCCTCTTTGACCCCCTGCGCGTGAAGCAGATTCAGGATTTCATCCACGGACTAATCCCCAACATCGGTGAGTTGGGAGCGGATTCCCTGCGCGTGCTGGATAACCTCCTTGATCTGCTCGAGTCAGATACCCCTCCGCCGCTAGCCGTGACCATTTCCAAGTTCGATACCGTGCAAAAACTTGAGCAGGTGGATGACGTGCGGTGGAAGAAGCTCATGTCCAACCGCGGCGCCGCATTCCGCCGTGATACAGGCTGGAATTACAACGACGCGGACCGCTACATGGTGCACCAGGAAGCCGAGTCGCTGCTTCGCTTCCTCGGCGCGAACGACCTCATCAACAAGCTGTACTCGGCAGGCACAGACGAGGGAAGCTTCTTCGTCGTGTCCGCGTTGGGTGAGGCGCCGACGGGCCGCCAGCTGGCGCGCAGCGGTATTGCCCCGTACCGTGTGCTGGACCCGATTCGGTGGTTGCTGAGCCGTCGTGGCGTGTTTGTGCAGGACGTGTCATGACTTTCGGCACGCCCCAACCTGCTGCTCCGCAGCCACAGCATCCATCGCAGCCACAGCATCCATCGCAGCCACAGCCTGCCCGGGATTATCGCTATGGGCAGGTCAGCGACTCTGCCCGGGAAACCCGCCGGGCGGCTGATATGAAGGCCCAGTGGGCGCCCTGGCCGCTGAAAATTGCAGCAATCATCGAGTTGTTCATCAGCAGCTATGCGGTGTTCACCATCTGCCGGCTCGTCGCTTTTGAGAACAGTCCCGCGGCGGTCACCCGCATGGATCAGCTATCCACCGAGTTCGGTGTGCTGTTGGGCCTGCTGGTGCTGCTCGTATGTGTGCTGACCGCCTACGTGGTGCATGCCCAGCAGGCAGCGCGCATTGCGCTTACCGTCATCAGCGCAGTTCTGGTGCTGCTCATCCCGGTGGATTCGGTTATGCCCGTGTCCATTGCCTCAGCGGTGGTCATCGTGCTGCTGTGGCTTCCGACGAACCGGCAGTGGTTCGGCGGGGTGAAGAACTAGGCCTTCTTGCGTAGCTCGTCGAGCGCGCGGGAATTGCCGGCAGCGTCGAACAAGTTATAAGCAAGGTGGTACATGCTCCGCGCACGGTCGGCCACGTTTCCGGCGGCGTAGCGGTCACCGAGGAGCTCAGCCACCTCCGCGAGAGCACTCTGTTCCGACGGCGTGGTGGCCTCGGCGGCCGTGTGCTTCTCCAAGAAATCGAGCAAGACCTGCGTGGACTTAAACATGTCCTGAGCTTGGGTGCGTAGGCTCTCGGAGTAGAGCACCGTCCACTTGGCGGACACCGGAAGATTCTGCAGCTTGGTGGAATCCACGTAGCGCGAAGCCAAAATGTCGTAGGCCTCCCTGGGATCGCGGTGGCGGACATCGAGAACCACAGTCTTCAGGATGGACTGCAGTTCACCTTCGAGATCCCCGTAACGGCTGTATTCGCGGGCGGCCGCTTCGAAGCATGCCACGCGTTGCGCTGTGTTATCCCCCGAATTGGCGGCAGCATCGCTGTAGAAGCGCGCCAACATGGAGGAGGGAAGCTGCTTGTAGTCCGCCTCGCTGCGAGCATTGGACAAGATAGCAAAGGATTGCGTGGCCACGCGGGAGCAGTCCGCAGTCGAATCGGAGGCCCACAGGGCACCGACGGCGGACTCGAGGATGACCGAGAGGGCATCACCAAGCGATGTGCCAGAGCCATTAAACGCCCCAGACGCCACCGCGTCATTGATGGCCACAAAGTCGGCGGCGTGGGCTTTGGCGTCGCCGCTTTTGGCGGCATCGAGAACCGCGCGGAGCTCGGCGAGCGAAGGCTGGGCGGACGAGGAACCGGAGTGCGCCTTCTCGGCGGGTGCGGAGGGCGCTGCCGCTTGGGGCGTTGAGGTACGCGCGGATGCGGAGTCAGCGGGGGAGGAAGACGCAGATTCAGAAAAGTCCTTGTGGCTGGCTGCGGTTTGTGCGGCGGCTAGTTCATCGAGCACGGAGCGGTCCCCCGCAGCGGCGGCCCTGGTGGCAAACTTCTCGGCTTCCTCCGGGAAACCGTTGTCCAACCAGGCGCGTGCAACGCGGGCATAGCCGGTAGCCACGAGGTCCGGCTGACCGGTCAGCGCACCAAGGGCAGCAATGGTGAAGGAATCATTGGCGTTCTCAATGGTGCCTGCAGCTTGACGCAGTATTTCGCGGGCCTCAAGGTACTGGGCGGCTGGGCGGGCGTCCTCAGCACTGCCCAGGAAGGAATCCTCTGGGAGGACGCGGCTAATCTGCTTCTCAATATTGGCGGATTCCACCGTGGGCAACGTCAGCCCAGGGCTCTGGGAGCGTGCATAGGCCAGCATGCGTTCAGCGTCGGCGGAATCAAGCAGGGGATAGGTCACGTCAGAAGCCATGGGGGCGATTCTAGTAGAGGACGTCGCCACGCGCGGGCCTTAGACTGGGGCCATGGATTCTCTCACTCCTGCCGGACGCTATGCGCCGAGCCCGTCTGGTGATCTTCACCTGGGTAACCTCCGTACTGCACTCCTGGCATGGGTTTATGCACGCAGCAGTGACCGCCGTTTCCTGGTGCGTGTGGAGGATATTGACACGCAGCGCTCATCCCGGGAATCCGCCCAGCGCCAGCTAGAGGACTTGGAGACCTTGGGGCTGGACTGGGACGGCGAGGTCATCTACCAGCACGATCGCTACGCCGCCTATGAGGAGGCCCTGGCTCAGCTGCCCACCTTCGAGTGCTACTGCTCGCGCAAGGACATTCAGGAGGCCTCCCGCGCGCCGCACGCCATCCCGGGGCAGTACCCAGGGACGTGCCGGGCGCTTTCCGACGACCAACGCGCCGCCAAACGCGCCGAACTCGCCGCCCAGAACCGCGTTCCCGCCATCCGCTTGCGTGCCGATACCACCACCTACACCATCCACGATGCCCTTGCGGGTGAGTACACCGGCGAGGTTGATGACTTCATCCTGCGCCGCGGCGGCCAGCGCCCATCCGACCCTGCACAGGGCATGGACTGGGCCTATAACTTGGCCGTGGTGGTCGATGATGCCTTTCAAGGTGTAGATCAGATTGTGCGCGGCGACGATCTGCTCTCCTCTGCCCCACGCCAGGCTTACCTCGCGCACAAGCTGGGCTATGCGGTGCCGGAGTTTGTTCACGTGCCGCTCGTTCTTAACGCCGACGGTGTGCGCCTATCCAAACGCGATGGGGCGGTGACCCTGCGCCAGCTGCTCGAGGAGCCGGGACGGGGGAGGGGGGACGTCGTCAAGCTCCTGGCTCGCTCATTGGGCTATGAGGCAACGTCAGCGGCTGAACTCCTGGAGAGATTCCGGCCGGAATCTCTCAGCCGTGAGGCCTTCGTATGGGATGGAACTGTGTAGCTCCCTTTTCTCCTGCACAGCGGTACTCTAAGAACATACAAACCTGCAACGGGGAGTGAAGCGCACTATGGAAGTTTTATTTGTCCTCATCGGTCTGATGCTGCTGACCGTCATTGTCATGGCGGTGGGGGACAAAATTGGACTTCCCTGGCCGGTGTTGCTCACGCTCCTCACGGCGATTTCTGTCTTTGTGTACGCCACATTCTCGAGTGGTGAGTTCGAGTTCGCTGTGCCCGCGGATCTTATCCTTCCAATCTTTTTGCCGCCGCTGTTGTGGGCTCTGGCAAGGAAGACATCGTGGGGCGTGATTCGGGAACAGTGGATGACCATCCTTGCTCTCTCCGTGCTGCTCGTCGTGGCCACAACACTGGCCGTTGGATTCACTGCCTGGGCCTTCATGCCGGGCCTGGGAATCGCCGCAGCCATCCTCATTGGTGCAGCGATTGCCCCGCCGGACCCGGTGGCCGTGGAGGCAGTGGCAGAACCCGCCGGTATTCCCCGCCGTATCATCTCGGTGCTGCAGGTTGAGGGCCTGTTTAATGATGCCGCGTCCATCGTGGCCTTTCACCTCGCCCTTGAGGCCGTGACGAGCTCTGGGCAGATGCATGCCGGTCAGGCGGTTATGCGCTTCCTCTACTCGGCGGCCGTCGCTGCCATCCTGGGCCTTGTGGTGGGCCGTGTGTCCTCCTGGTTCATCGGTGCGGTGCACGAGGTCGTCGCCCGCAACGCGTTGACCTGGGTGATTCCCTTCGCCGTCTATATCGCAGCCGAGGAGCTTGGCGCCTCTGGCGTGATTGCCGTGGTGATCGCTGCGGTGGAGCTGCATTCCCGTGCCCCGGTTCAGGCCGAGGACCGACTCTCCGGTCAGTCCTTCTGGGAAACAGTTGAGCTGCTCTTTACTGGTGTGGCCTTTGGCCTTATCGGCCTGACGGTCTTCAGCGCGGTTGATGCCGTGGGCGCGGATCTGTGGCACGCAGTCATCGTCGGAGTCATCCTGTCCCTCGTGGCTTTCCTTGTGCGCATGGCCTGGATGTATACCTTCTACCTCATCAACCGGCGCCGGGGTAAGCCGCGTTTGGCGCCACTGCGCCGTCAAGAGGTGCTCGTCATGTCGTGGTCCGGCATGCGCGGACTGGTCACCCTGGCGCTGGTTCTGTCCGTGCCGAGCGGCTTGAGCTTCTACAACGAGTTGACCGTCATCGCCCTTGTCGTGCTGCTCATGACCATGGTGATCCCCGGCCTGCTCCTGCCCTGGCTCATGCGCCAGCTGGACATCACCACCTACTCGCAGGCCGCCACCGATAAGATGCGGGCCACGATTACCTCCCGTGCTCGTAAGGCAGGCATTGCCGCGATGCGTTCCAAGTATGAGGAACTGGACCCCGACATCGCCGCCAATATTGCGCAGTGGTTTGAGGACCGGCTCGGTGAGGACGAGGATGGCGAGGATGCCACGACCCGCATGAAGATGGCTATTGAGGCTCGTGAATTGGCCTTGGCTGCGCGCACGACCGCCTTGGCCGGCGCACAGCAGGAATTGCTGCGACTGCGCCGCGATAGGGAGTTCAATCCCATGATTGTGGACGAAGTGCTTGTCGACGTCGACCGTATGTCCCTCGGCGCCAAAAAGCGCGGCTGATGCGGCAGCGAAAGGAGAGCAACAATGGACGCTTGTGAGTATGCCCAGCTGGAGGACGGCTTGGACTACCTTTACGCCTTCTTTGATGAGGACCTTGAAGAACGCGTACGCGCCGGGCGTGAACTCCTCCCGGAGGGCATGGAAGACATCCTGGGGGACCATACCTTGGAGGACTTTGTCTGGTTGTGGATCAAGGAACCCGGTCCCAATGGTTTCCGCCACTATCTTCGTGATGGCGGTTATGACGAGTCAGAAATCTCCGAGGCTTTTCTCCTCGCCCGCACGGAGTGGGGCATGAACACGCCGCCGCATGTGGAGTGGCTCAGGGAGGACGGCGTCGAGGTCCCGGAGTTTCCCTGAGATGCGAAGAATCCCGGCTCACAGCTCGGAGGCTGTGGCCGGGATGTCCACTGGCGGAGGATAGGGGATTTGAACCCCTGAGGGATGTGACTCCCGCACGCGTTCCAGGCGTGTGACATAGGCCGCTAGTCGAATCCTCCGCTGGAAAACATTACATGAGCCCCCTAATGAAGCAAAATCGCCTGGTCAGTGCGAAAATTGGTGTCCTCTTGGGTGGCGGACTGTGGATCGCGGTTCCTTCGTGGGGGCGCTGAGTGGTGCGGTGTGGGGCGGGCGAGGGTGACGGGCTGGGAGGGGTTGGCGGTTTGGCGTCGGCAAGCGCGGCGCGCTAGGCTAGACCGCAGGATTCCGCGTGGCGTCCATCCTCTGAACTCCCCCAGGGCAGGAATGCAGCAAGGGTCAGGAGGCTCTGGCGGGTGCGCGGGGTCCCCTTTTTATTTGCGGTCTTACGCACGGGGGAAGCGTACGAGAGTTACTATGGGTGCCATCTGTCCGCAACATGTCCCGGAAGGAAGAGGGATGTCGCTTTCTAAACTCGAGAAGTCCGAGCTCACGGAGCTTGCCGCCGAGGTTCGCAAGGATTACGAGGATCTCAAGGCCGAAGGCCTCGCACTGGATCTGACCCGCGGTAAGCCGTCCAAGGCTCAGCTGGATCTGTCCAACGATCTGCTCGTACTGCCAGGCCGTGGCCACTACACCGACGCTGCTGGCAATGACCTGCGCAACTACGGCAACCAGAAGGGCATCAAAGAGCTGCGTGACCTCTGGGGCAAACTAACCAACATGGATCCGGAACTGCTGGTCGCAGCCGATTCTTCTTCGCTCAACATCATGTATGACCTGATCCACTGCTCCTACAGCTTTGGTAACAACAGCTCTGAGCGCCCGTGGAACAAGGAAGAAACCGTCAAGTGGATCTGCCCCACCCCGGGTTATGATCGCCATTTCGCCATCACGGAGTCATTCGGCTTCGAGCTCATTTCCGTGCCGATGGAAGAGGATGGCCCAGACATCGAGGCCGTCGAGGAGCTGGCAAAGGACCCGCAGGTCAAGGGCATGTGGGTGGTGCCAATGTTCTCTAACCCGACGGGTGCGGTCATCTCTGAAGAAAAGACCCGCCGCCTGGCACGTATGGAGGCTGGTGCGCCGGACTTCCGCATCGTGTGGGATAACGCCTACGCCGTGCATACCCTCACCGAGGAATTCCCGGAGATCCTGCCGATTCTGGACATCGCCGAACAGGAAGGCAACCCCGACCGTTTCTGGGCCATGTCTTCCTCGTCGAAGATCACCTTCGCAGGTTCGGGCGTGAGCTTCTTCGGTTCCTCCGAGGACAACCTTGAGTGGTACCTCGAACACGCTGGTATCCGCGGCATTGGTCCGAACAAGATCAATCAGCTTGCACACTATGAGTTCTTCGGTTCCGCAGAAGGTGTGCGTGCCATCATGCGCCGCCACGCTGCGCTGCTGGCCCCTAAGTTTGAGGCGGTTCTGCGTATCTTGGACAAGCGTCTGAGCCAGTACGACGTCGCCGAGTGGACTCACCCGAAGGGCGGCTACTTCATTTCCCTCAACGTTATGGATGGCACCGCTACCCGTGTGTGGGAACTGGCGCGTGATGCCGGCATTCTGCTTACCCAGGCTGGTTCGGCTTTCCCGTATGGCGAGGACGCTCGCGATCACAACATCCGCCTCGCGCCGTCCCTGCCGCCGCAGGAAGAGGTTGAGGCCGCGATGGACGGCGTGGCTACCTGTGTGCTTCTGGCCGCAGTGGAGAAACTGGAGGCTTAGGCCATCAACGCTGACGAGACGTCCTACTGGCTCGACCAGGTCATTCCGGTTGAGCTTGAGTTCAAGAACGTTGATGGGCATCGCTTGGGCTTAGCCGCGCTTGACGACGCCCAATCCCTCGCCGTCTCCTGCGACTTCGCGGACGTCGACACGGGCTTGGCTCATGCCGAACAAGGCGTGGACGTGCGCTGCGAGCTTCTTGCCGTGGCCCGTACTGGTCAGGCAGAAGTGGCTGCTGCGGTGAGTGCCACAGCAGCCCTGCTCACGAAAGCTGCCGGCGTGTTACCTGCGCAGCCGGGCCTGCTGTTGCCGAAGCTCTTTGTCGACGATGATGAGCGTTTCGCGCCGCTCACTGTTCGCCACGGCATGCTCATCGCGCCGTATTTGTGGGGAGGACAGACCCCGCAGGTGGCGGAGGACAAGCGCCTTACCCTTGTGTGCCAGCTGCTCATGCTGACTGATGCTGAATATGCCTTCGCTGTCGATGAAGGCGTGCCTGCTTTGCAGCAAGCCGTGGCGGAGCAGGGCATCGATTTGTTGGACTGGCAGCGCTCCGAGTAGCGGGGGCGTTGGCGTCTTTTCGCCGAGGTATCTGGGGGTGATCCGGATGTCCGGGCGAGGCGCTAGACTGACTAACCGTGGCTCTTTACCGGAAATATCGTCCAGCAACGTTCGCGGAAGTGGTGGGCCAAGAGCAGGTCACCACGCCGTTGTCCGCCGCCCTTGACGCGGGGCGCATTAATCATGCGTACCTCTTTTCCGGCCCGCGTGGCTGCGGAAAGACTTCCTCGGCACGCATCATGGCCCGCTCCTTGAACTGCGAGCAGGGCCCCACGTCCACGCCGTGTGGTGTGTGCGATTCCTGTGTGTCCCTGGCCCCCGGTGGGCCGGGCAACCTCGACGTTACTGAGCTGGACGCTGCCTCCCATAACGGTGTGGAGGACATGCGTGAGCTGCGTGACCGCGCCTACTATGCGCCGGCGGAATCGCGCTACCGCATCTTCATCATCGATGAGGCTCACATGATTTCCGCCTCCGGCGCTAACGCCTTACTGAAGGTGGTGGAGGAGCCGCCGGAGCATGTCATCTTCATCTTTGCCACAACGGAACCGGAAAAGATCATCGGCACCATCCGTTCGCGTACCCATCACTATCCTTTCCGCCTGCTCACCCCGCCGGCGATGAAGGGCCTGCTGGAGCGCACCGTGGCCTCTGAGAATGTTCATGTGGATGACACTGTCTACCCCATGGTCATTCAGGCCGGCGGCGGTTCTCCCCGTGACACCCTGTCCATCTTGGACCAGCTCCTTGCCGGTGCCGGCCCGGATGGCCTGACCTATGACGTTGCCCGTCCACTCCTCGGAGTAACTGACCTAGGCCTGCTCGATAACACAGTGGAAGCCCTGGCCAACCAAGATAAGGCGGCGCTGTTTCGGCTTGTCGATGATGTCATTGAGGCCGGCCACGAGCCGCGCCGCTTCGCCATCGATCTACTCGATCGCCTCCGCGATCTCATGATCATCCAGGCCGTGCCTTCAGCATTGGAGGAAGGCTTGGTGTCCGCGCCGACGGACCGTGGGGACATCCTCACCGGCCAGGCCCAACGTTTCTCTGGACCGCAGTTGGCTTACCTCGCTGAAACCGTCAATGAGCGCGTATCATCGCTGCGCGGCGCAACCTCCCCGCGCCTGCTCCTGGAGATTCTTTGTGCCCACCTGATCGTGGGTTCGGCTCCCGCCGCCGCGGCTGCTGGCCACCTTCCAGCCGCTCAACCAGGTAGCGGTGCGCCGACCGCCGGTGCCCCCGTCACTGGTCAGGCCGCGGCCAGAGGCGCACAGGGTTCCGCGCCTTCTCAGCGCCCGCAGTCTGCAGTCTCCAGCGCCCAGGATCCTGCCGCTGCAGCCGCCGCTATCATCGCGCAGCGCCGCAGCCGCCAGGCCGCGAAGCAAAACGCCCAACAGGACCAGCAGCCCCAGCAGGACGCACAGCAGCTGAACCAGGCGGAGCCAAGCCTGCAGGGAAACCAACAGGCTGCCTCACAGCCACACGCGGTGCAGCAACCCGCTCACGGGCCCGAGCACAGCCTTGAGCGCAGCTCGGAGCAGACACAAAACCAGTCGGAGCAGCAGCTGCAGCATGAAGAGCGCACTTCGTCGGAGGCACAGCAGCCTGCACCCACCGAGCAGACCGTTCAGCCTGAACCGGCGGAGCACTCGGCGCACTCGCAACCACAGCAGGGTACAGCTCCCCAGGATCTCGCAGCGGAGATCCGTTCCACGTGGTCCGATGTGCGAGCAACAATTGGCCGCCGCAATAAGGTCGCTGAGATCATGCTCGCGGAAGCCCGCGTTCTTGGAGTGCGCGATGAAACCCTCGTCTTGGGGCACACCACGGGCGCCCTGGCAGAGCGCATCAATTCGCCAGGAACAAACGAGGTCATCGTTGCGGTACTCAAGGAGGAACTCAACCGCGAGCTGAAGGTCACGTGCGTCATTGGCACCGACCCCAAGTCGCAGGGTTTCACCATTGAGGAGCCAGCACAACGAGCCCAGTGGAACCCGAACCAACCGCAGCGTGAGGCCTCCGAGCCCGAAGAGGAGGCAGAGAGTCCGAAGCCCTCTAGCGCTCCTCACAAATCTGACACTGCTCAGTCTGACACAGCTCAGTCCGACACGGCGGAAACTTCTGCCGTGCAGAAGGACCAAAAACCAGCGGAGGAGCCGACTGGACCGCAACGGTCTCACACCCCTGAGCCGGAGGCGGAATCCGAGCCGGAAACTCAGCAAAAGCCGGAGCCTCAGCAAAAGCCGGAGCGGGCGCAGCAGCCTACGCCCCAGCACGAGGCGAGCGATGACCCTTGGGGAGCGCCGCGCCGTATTGGTGGACAGGAGCCGTCGTCTCAAACGACGGGGCACGGTCAGCGAGGTACGCTGTCACGACAGGACTCCGTGCGTGAGGAAACATCACCGCCAGAGTTGCAGTACAAAGCACAGAACCCGGCTGCACAGTCGTCCCTCCACCAGCGGACGGCGCCGCAGAATCCACAGCGAGACATGCTGCAGCAGGACTCGCCGCGCCAGGATGCCCCACAGCGCGGCGCGGCGGTGCCCCGAACGAGGGAGTCCCGTGGCAGCCAATGGCGATCACGCATTGCCCAAGCCAGCCAGGTAGCGGCCCAACGTGATGAAGAATTTTCCAAGGTTCCCCAGTTCGGAAACGGAGTTCCACTGCCGCCGGAGCCCGGCCCAGATGAAGGCGAATTCGAGGCCCCACCGGAGGAGTATGCACCGTCGGCGGGGATGGGTGGGACGTCGGAAAGCGCAGCTCAGAGCGCGGGATCGTCGCAGCAGGCGGAGCCACAGCAAGCCCCGGAACCGCAGCCGGCCTACACGCGCGATGACGAGGAACGCGAGATGATGGAGGCCGCACAGAGCGTCGGCGAGATGGACCACCGCAACGCCACCGAGGTCGCCATGGAGCTCCTTGCCCAAGAGCTGGGGGCGCGGCGACTGTAGCGCGGCATCTGTACACTTGTCGGGTAGCGAAAATAACCGTGTGAAAGGATTTTTAGCATGACTGAGAACGATCCGATGCAGCAGGCAAACGACATGAACGACATCCTGGCGCAGGCCGCACGCGTCCAGGCAGAGCTGCAGAAGGCACAGGAAGAAATCCTGGCCGCCACCGTCGAGGGCACCGCCGGCAACGGCCTGGTGAAGGTCACCATGACCGGTGGCGCAGAGCTGCAGGACGTCACCATTGATAAGTCCGTGGTTAACCCGGACGACATTGAGACCCTCCAGGACCTCATCGTGGGCGCCTTCAAGGAGGCCCACGCTGCTGCTGGCCGCCTGGCACAGGAGAAGATTGGTCCGCTGTCCCAGGGCATGGGCCAGTCCCAGCAGGACTACGATGGTCCTTCTTTCCAGGATGTCTTCGGCGGTAACCAGTAAGCCGCGCGTTAGACTTGAAGGCCGTTGTCGCTCTCCCCAAAGAGGGCGGCGCGGCCTTTTGTTTATCCCCAGCCACCTAGGTTGGGGACCGTGACGTGAAGGGGAGCATTGCGTGTTTGAAGGACCACTGCAGGATCTCATTGATGAGTTCTCGCGCCTGCCTGGCATTGGGCCAAAGTCGGCACAGCGCATTGCCTTCCACGTGCTGCACCAGGACCCAGAGGACATTGACCGCCTGCAGAAGGCACTGGGCGCGGTGCGCGATGGCGTGACCTTCTGCCGCATCTGCTGCAACATCTCCCGCGAGGAGGTGTGCCGCATCTGTATTAACTCGCAGCGCGATGCCTCCACCATCTGTGTGGTGGAAGAGCCCAAGGACATTCAAGTCATCGAGCGCACCGGAGAGTATGAGGGGCGCTATCACGTGTTGGGCGGTGCTTTGGACCCGCTGGCGAATGTGGGGCCGAAGGATCTCAACATTTCTCAGCTGCTGCAGCGCCTTGGTGGCGTGCTGCCGGACCGTGAGCTGGCGGATTCCACCCCTGAGGAACCGCTGTACGATGACACCCCCGAAATCACCGAAGTTATCCTCGCTACCGATCCCAATACGGAGGGCGAGGCGACGGCGGCCTACCTCGTTCGTCTGCTTCGTGATTTCCCAGGGCTGAAAATCACGAGGCTGGCGTCCGGCATGCCGCTGGGTGGTGACCTTGAGTTCGTTGATGAACTCACGCTTTCCCGCGCGCTCAGCGGCCGCCTGACGGTGTAGCCGGGGGACACCGTCCCCCACGTTGCTCCGCGTTCTAGCGCTGGGAGCGCGGCGGCTCCGAGGCGTTGAAGCGCTCGGTGCGCAGACGGTCGATGGCAGGAATGTCAAGCGGCTCAAGCTCACTGAGGGCCACTCCCAGTGCCTTGGCCAGAAGAAGGTCAGCCAACTGCGGGTTACGTGCTAGAACCGGGCCATGCATGTAGGTGGCGATGACGCTGCCCTGAACCGCACCCTCGGCGGCGCGCTGTGCAGCGCCGTCGGACAGATCACAGGTGGCCGCGGTGTCGGCGTTGCCGGTGCCGCGGGTGAGCTTGCCCAACGGCTGGGCAGCGGGGCCGAGGATGGTGGCGCCCATGTGGTTTTCAAAGCCGCTGAGTGGCTCGGTGAGTTCGGCAGTGATGCCAGCCTTCGTTGGCTTGGAAGCGACTTCACCAATGGCGCGCTCGGTCATGGAGGCGGTGGTGGCGTCGAGAAGACCCACACCATCGACAACGCGGCCCGACGCGCGGAAAGACTCGCCGAGTACTTGAAGTCCTGCGCAAATAGCCATGATGGGGCGGCCGGCAGCGGCAGCGCGGCTAAGGCCCCCATCAGCAATGAGGTGCTCCGCCGCAAGAATCTGCGCTGTGTCTTCGCCGCCGCCGACGGTGTAGACGTCGAGGGAATCCGGAACTGGCTCGCCCAGTTTGATGGGCACAATCTCTGCTTCACAACCGCGCATGCGGGCGCGCTGGCGCAGGACGAGGGCGTTGCCATCGTCGCCGTAGGTGCCCAGAACGTCCGGAAGGATGAGACCAATCTGCAGGTTAGTCATTCTCGTGCTCCTTTACTGCGGCGGTGAGTGCCTTCTTCAGATCACGGAAGGCGGTGTAGTTGGCCAGGACCTCGACGCGTCCTTCCGGGCAGGATTGAATGGCGGTGAGGGGGTCGTCGATAAGCTCGTGCGAAATATCCGCATACACCAGGCGCACGGCAAGGTCTGCGGCGCGCTCACCAGCGGCTTTGACGGCGATACCCTCGAAATCTTCGAAGCGCACGTCCCACAGCCAGGACATGTCGATGCCGTCTGCGACGTGACCATTGGTGGCAATGACCAGGCCATCAGCATCACGGTCCACCATGGACAGCGCCTCCTGCCAGCCGGCCGGGTTCTTGGCCAGAAGCAGACGAATAGTGCGGTTGCCCAGCGTGATGGTGGAGTAGCGTCCGGCCACATCGTCGACGCCTTCAGCAGCGGTAATGGCCTTGTGGCGATCCACACCGAAAGCCTCGACGGCGGCGGCAACAGCTTGTGCGGCATTACCGCGGTTGGCGCGCCCGGGGAGAGCAAGCCTGAGCTTATCGACGCCCCCAGGGCTCACAATTCCTTCCTCCGTCACCGCCCACGTGGGGGTGGGGCGGCGGAACTCGCGCCCATCGGGCAGCGGCTTCACCGCGCGCCAGTCCTCGCCATCGCGAACGATGTGGCCGCCCGTACGCGGGCAGGTCACGGATTCACCCATCCAGCCCGCCCCCGCGGAGACCCAGATGACGTTCTTTGCGTCATAAGCCACGGACGTCATGAGGACATCATCGCAGTTGGCGACGACGAGCATGTCGGGATGCGCCTCTACCGCGCCACGCAGGGCGCGCTCGATCTTGTTGATTTCGCCTACGCGATCCAGCTGGTCACGCGAGAGGTTGAGCAGTACCAGTGCCGTGGGGTTGAGGTTATCTGCCACGTGCGGAACGTGCAGCTCATCAACCTCCAGCACGAGGTGGCTTGCATCCTTTCCAGCGAGGAGCGCGGAGATGATGCCGGCGTCCATGTTGTCGCCGCCATCGTTGGTTGCCACGGCGTGCTCGGTGCGTACTGCCGCGGCCAGCATGCGGGTTGTGGTGGACTTACCGTTGGTACCAGTCACCAGAATGGACGGGCGCTGCCTGGCCAAGTTCTGCATGATGGTGGGGTCAATGGCGCCGGCGATGAGGCCGCCGATCATGCCGCCGGCGCCGCGGCCGGTAGCGCGCGAGGCGGTGGTGGCCAGCGATGCAGCAGTTGTGGCCACCGCGGTGCGCGCTGACTTCAGCGCGCTTCGGAAGTTAAAATTCATGTTCCCCAGGGTAGTCGGGGGACGCTAGTTATCGGTGGTGCGGGAGCGGTTGTGTCCCGAGTTTTGCTGGTTCGGCTGGTGCTGGCCGCCCTGCCCACGCCGGCCACGCCCACCGCGGCGGCGCCGACGGCGGCCAGTGTTGTTGCCGCTCTTGTGGTTGGAGTTGTTGCCGCTCTTGTTGTTCTTGTTGGAGGACGCAGCGTTGTCCTGGTGGGACGCAGAACCGTTGTTGCCGGAGTTGCCCTGGGAGTTCTTGTGGCTCTGGTTCTTGTTCTTCGCGCCCTGGCCGTTGCCGGAAGATTTCCGCCGCGAGCGGCGGCGGTTCTTGCTGGAGCGGTTACGGCTAGTGTTCCCGCCAGAGCCGCCGTGATTGGCCCGCTGGCCGCTGTTTCCTCCGCCAGATCCGGAGCTGGTGTCTGATTCTTCTGGCTCTTGGGCGTCTTCGATGCGCTCGAGTGCAGCAAGGAAGGCGGTATCGGACATCAAGGGGATGTCCTTGCGGTGCGCATGCATGGGCTTGCCCACGAGGTCGGTGGTGATATTGCAGACCACGAGGGAGGTTTCCCGGGTGAGCTTTTCTGAGTAGTTGAGCTCCTCGCGCGCGAGTGCCGCGATGATGGTATCGGGATCCTCAGTGATCTCTGGGGCGACCACGATTTCCATGCCACGAATGAGCTCCTTGCCCGGCACATAGGGGCCGGGGTTGTGGTGCTGGCGGGGTGCTTCGGCGGCGTCGACGCGCACATGGGAGCGCTGTAGGCCGAAGCGATCCGCACGCAGTTCCTCAGGGGATGCGGCGCTCACAACGCCGTCGCGCTGTGCGCGGTAGAGCGACACGAGCAGGCGAGTGGCCTCACGGGACGTTTCCTTCTCCGGGCGCTGGGCGCGCTCGACCGTGGCTGTGGGGGAGTCCACGTCCAGGCCGGTAGCGCGGGCGACGGCCGCCAGACGGATATCCGTACCCCACACGCCTTGGCGGCGCGCCGTGGCGAGGGTATCGATGATGCTCACCGGGGTTGGCACGTGGCCCACCTTGACGCGGCGACGGCGGCCCTTGTTGCGGTTTCGGTTGCGTGCGCGGTTCTGACGCGCGGCTGCGGTCATCGCTCGGCGGGCTTCCGCAACGATGAAACCCCAGGTGAAGGTGGTGTCGTGCACAATGAGTGTGCGGCCGTCAATAAGCCTGTCAAGTGGCTTGAGCAGCGAGGAGAAGGATTGCCCGGCCTTAATGTCCTCCACGCTTAGTCCGTGGAGGTGGCGCGGACCCGGGTCACCATCGGGATTGATGACGGCGTGGAACTCTTGGCCGACCTCCCCATCGTCATTCAGCGTCAGCGCATCAACGGTGAGCAGATTTCCTGTTGACGGGTGAATGCCCGTGGTCTGAATCGTCAGCGCGACATAGGGAAACGCTGCCAGTGCTTCCTCACGGGCGGTGTCCCGGGAGGCGTTGTTGCCCTTGGCGGGCGTGGACTTCTCCGTGGATTGAGGACGCGGGCCGGGCTTCGGGGCGCCTGTGCTTGGCGACGCCACGGCCGCAGCTCCCCCAGCGCTGTGGTGCGCTGGAGGTTCGGTGGGGCCGGGTGTCGTAGTCATTGTTCACAGTTTAGTACCCGGTCCTAGGGAACGAGGAAAGGGCACACTCTTAGCGGCTCGGTGAGGCAGGGGAGGGCTTGCTTTCCCTCTCCATCTTCTTGAGCTGGCCCGGAGGAATCCACTGTGGCTTGTCCGGTGTAGCCGGTTTTCCTGGCTTTGTGGCCGGTTCATCGACCTCCGGCTGCGGCAGTGGATGCGGCTCCGGACTCGGCTCATCATCCTCTGGCTCCACCACCGTCGTAAGCTCCACCACTATCGTAAGCTCTATCTCCGGCGTGGGCTCCTCTGCCGCACTGGGGGCCGGCGTCGGCTCCTCTGCCGCACTGGGGACCGGCGTGGGCTCCTCTGCCGCACTGGGGACCGGCGTCGGCTCCTGTGGTGTTGAGACGGGTGTCGACGGTTCGACCGTTGCAGCAGGTTCGAGAGGCGCGGCTGGAATGACAGTGACATCCTCGGAAATCTCCGGAGCTGGCTCGTCAGTGCCTGATCCGTGAGGAGGGAGTGTTGGCACGAAGGGGACGACGACTTGGCCCTC
Organism: Corynebacterium sp. BF-R-2; assembly: GCF_024586525.1. NCBI lineage: Bacteria > Bacillati > Actinomycetota > Actinomycetes > Mycobacteriales > Corynebacteriaceae > Corynebacterium > Corynebacterium sp. BF-R-2. The sequence continues at coordinate 68,918 of NZ_JAMFTP010000007.1, forward strand.
CTCAGGTGTCGAACGATCCTGCTCAGTGGGGGCAGATGGCGTGGGCTGCGGAACGTATGGAACATACGTCGGGCGTGGCTGCGGAGCGTACGTCGGTTGCGTGGCGGCTGCGCGCGAAGTTGTCGTCGGCGCTGGCTGTGTGGTGGCCTTCGGCGGAGTCGGCTTTGCTTGGGCAGTTGGCGTTGGCTTGCGCGTTACGCTGGGCTTCGGTTGTGCCTGGCGGGTGGGCCGTGCAGCGGTGGCGGCGGCGCCAGAATCCGAGTCGCGGATGGGTGCGGAATCTGATTCTGCGCCGAGACGCTCGCGGCGGCGAGGAGCGTCCTGCGTCGCAGTGCGGCGCGGAGACGTGTGGGCCTCGGTGGCTTTCGACGTCGGGGACGTGCGTCCTTCGCGGTGCGCGCCGCGGTCGTTGCGCTCTGGGGCAGCGCCAGCGCCGGTGGCTTGGGCGGTGCCACGGGGGACGTCGAGAAGCGCAGTAGTGTCAGCGGCCCTGCCGCTTGCTGCCGTGGCAGAATCGGAGGACTCATCAGCGGAGGGATTCCTGAAACCTTGGGACACCACGTCACGCAGAGGCGATGGACCATCCCACAACAGCTCCGAGTCCACGCCCAGCACTGCACTCTTTTCCGACCACTCGGGGCCCTCCACGCCAGTGGAGTCCGCGGTGTTTTCGTCATCGGCCGCACGAGGATTGATGTGGGGATTGTTGTACACCTCCAGAGCCGAGCCCGTGATGTGCTCCTGGGAGGAATTGAGGGAAACCAATGAGGCGGCAAAATTGGCGGTGCCGCCGATGATGATGGCAACGCTGGCTGCAGAGGCGAGCTTCAACCCAGTGCTCGCTGCCGCGAATTTAGAGCCAAAGGAGGCCGTGGACGCGGCATCATCCATGGAGTTCAGCGAAATAACGGGAGAATGCGGGCTCGGGGATGCACCAACAAACGGGGTGGGAGAGCTAGCTCCGTTGGCCTCAGCACGAGCAGCGGCAACGGCAGCACCTGCGGTAGCGGCGGCGAGAGCGCCCGCGGTCTTCAAAAATGGAGAGCCGCTGGTGGTGTCATTTGGGATGAAAAGGGTAAGAGTAGGCGTGCCATTGTCCACCGAATAGTAGGCACGAGTTACGGCAACCAGGTCCTCGCGGTTGACGTTAGTGATGGCATGCGCAAGCCACTCGGCCTCTTCATAAGGAATCGTGGCGATGAGTGTTGTATCCGCGAAGACCTGAATGTGGTGCTGGAACAAACCGCGTTTGTTCTCCACCCGCACGAGCAGGTGAGCGGAATGGTTCGACAGTGCATCGTCAGAAATTTCAAAATCGGTGATACGTAGGGGAGTGTCACCTTCGAGCAGGTGCCAGCGATCAGCGGGCGGGTTGTTGCTAGGTACGCACAAGCCGGGCTCCGGAAGGAGGACTTCGACGACAGGAGTTGTGTCATCCTCGCAGTCCAGGCACAGGCTCACCCTTGCGGTAACTTGTGGGCTCAACCCAGCGAGCATCACCCAATCCAGCTCGCCATAGTCGGCAGATTGGGCTGCAGAGACCACGCCCACCACAGTGTCGTCGTGGCGTACTCTGAAACCAGAACTGGAGTGGCCGCATAAGGTCACCGTGACCTCATGAGAGTCCCCTGCCTCAGCGAGCAATTCAAGGAAAAGATCGGGGTTTACATTGTCGACGGTGAGGTGGCGGGGATCACCAAAGCCCGCGTGGGGAACCACATAATTGGTGACCGTCATAATGCTCGCCTTCGTGGCTGGCTCGGGCGCACGGTGCGGGCGACGAGAGTGAGAGTGTGTGTCGGCGCGGGCACCAAGGCGCTGAGTTGCAGCCGGGACATATCCCTTAAAAAGATGGTAAAAAAATTTTCAAAAATGTCTGTGTGTATTCACCATACAGGGGGAAACGTTCTGCCGACAAGCTGACGTGTCCTGCACAATGTCACATTCCATAATTGTGACAAAAAATATTGCACAGGTGTGCTCTGGAGGGGACCGGCGTCGAATGTAAAAGGTATCAATACAATCCACGATAGGGGTAGGTGCAAGCGCTAGGAAAAGCATTATGCCCGTCGTGTTATCCCGATATTCGGGGCTAGGACGACGGGCGGGGGATGTCTGTACTTGTGTGCAGCTAACGAGTGCTAGTTGGCGCGGTTAATGGCTGAGGTGATCGCGTTGATGGAAGCGCGCGTGGTCGAGCCTGCGATTCCAGCACCCCAAACGTGGGTACCGTTGACCTCCGCAGCGATGTAGCAGGCCGCCTCGGCATCATCACCAGCACTGCGAGAGTGCTGGGAGTAATCCATGACCTCGAAGTCGATGCCGACGCCTTCCAGGGCGTTGGCATAAGCGGCCACCGGGCCGTTGCCGCTACCGGAGACAACGTGCTTCTCGCCGTTATAGGTGATCGTGGCGGTTACCTTCGCGTCCTCAGAATCCGTCGTGGAGTTATCAACGTGGAAGGACTCCAGCTCCAGCGGGGTAGTGCGATCCAGGAACTCGGTGGCGAAGATATCCCACATGTTCTTGGAGTTAACCTCGCCTCCCTCGGCGTCGGTCACCGCCTGCACCGCGGAGGAGAACTCTGCCTGCATTGCGCGCGGCATGTTGATGCCGTGGTCGGTCTTCATGATGTAGGCAACGCCACCTTTGCCGGACTGCGAGTTCACACGGATAACAGCCTGGTAGTCGCGGCCGACATCCTTTGGGTCGATGGGCAGGTAGGGAACCTCCCACGTGGTCTCGCGCAGCTCCTCCCACGACACGTCGGTGTTGTTCGCTCCCGGGCGGACCACCTGGGCCAGGGCGTCGAGCCCCTTGTTGATCGCATCCTGGTGAGAGCCGGAGAACGCCGTGAAGACGAGCTCGCCACCATAGGGGTGGCGCTCTGGCACGCGCAGCTGGTTGCAGTACTCCACGGTTTCGCGGATCTTAGGCAGGTCGGAGAAGTCGATTTGTGGGTCCACCCCCTGGGTGAGCATGTTCAAACCCAGGGTGACGATGTCCACGTTGCCCGTGCGCTCGCCGTTGCCGAACAGGCAGCCTTCGATGCGGTCGGCGCCGGCCATGTAGCCCAGCTCGGCGGCAGCGATGCCCTCACCGCGGTCATTGTGCGGGTGCAGGGACATGATGATCGAATCGCGCTTGGCAAAGTTGCGGTGCATCCACTCGATCTGGTCGGCATAGACATTCGGGCTTATCATCTCCACCGTGGATGGCAGGTTGATGATCATCGGGTTCTCTGGGGTGGCCTCCATAATGTCCACAACCGCGTCGCACACCTCTACGGCAAAGTCCAGCTCGGTTCCGGTAAAGGACTCCGGCGAGTACTCCCACCGCCAGTTGGTGTCCGGGTAGTCCTTGGCAATGCCCTTGATGAGCTCCGCAGCATCCGTTGCCAGCTTCTTGATGGCGGGGCGGTCCTTGCGGAAAACCACGCGGCGCTGCAGCTTGGACGTGGAGTTGTAGAAGTGCACGATGACATTCTTGGCGCCTTCGCAGGCTTCAAAGGTGCGGCGGATGAGGTGCTCGCGCGCCTGGACCAAGACCTGGATAGTGACGTCATCAGGGATTTTGTTGCCCTCAATGATCTCGCGCACGAAGTTGAAGTCCGTCTGGGACGCAGACGGGAAGCCCACCTCAATCTCCTTGTAGCCCATCTTCACCAGCAGGTCGAACATGCGGTGCTTGCGCTCTGGGCTCATTGGATCGATGAGGGCCTGGTTGCCATCGCGCAGGTCGACGGCGCACCACTGCGGGGCAACCGTAATCTTCTTATCTGGCCATGTGCGATCCGGCAGTTCTACGGGCTCAACTTCTTGTGCGAAGTTCTGGTAGCGCCCTACGGGCATGGAGGAACCGCGCTGCTTGTTCCACGCGGGCTGGTTCTCATTGCGTGGGCCGTTGGGGGTGGTGATGTCACGCGGAGCGGAGATAAAAGAATCGTTGGGGGACATGGAGGTTTCTCTTCCTTGGGGCTGTGGCTGTGTGTGATGACGGCCAGCTGCGGTGGGCTAAGCATCACCGCGCTCCGCGACGGGGCGCTGGCCGTGAAATACGAACCTAAATCCCGCCGCGGCTACTAAGGAGAAGGGTGTGCCGCAATGTCATGTGAGCCACAATACAGCGCCTCTCACTCTGTGGCAACCGATTTCACATGTTGGGATCTGGGTGGGGGTGGTTACGATGTTCATTGTGACTGAAGAGAAACTCGATCTGAATGCTGCGGAATCGGAGCGTGAATCCGCGCTTGTCGGCACCCCTCCCGAGCTCCACCCGGGGGATGACGACTGTGGTGTTGAGCAACGTGACGAGCAGGGTGGCGAACATGGTGAAGGGGAAGGTGAGGAGCGGGCCGAAAAGGGTGAGGCTACATCTGGCTTCGGCTACATTGCCCTGATTCTTCCGGCCGTTGCCGTTGCTGTCATTGGTGCAGCCGTGCGCATCGGAGTGCTGCGTCTTCTGAGCTCGGTTCATGAGCGTGAACTGTGGGATCAGCTGCTGGCGTGGGACGCCAAGTACTACCTTGAAATCGCTCGTGTTGGCTATTTTGATGCTGACATCACCACCGATGGCCCGATCCATGAAACCACCATGGCTTTCTTTCCGGGCTTCCCCATGGTGCTGCGCGCGCTCGGCTGGACAGGGCTGAGTCTGGAGCTTTCGGCTCTTCTTATTAATACGGTGTTCACTGCGGTCATGGCTGCGGGTGTCATGGTGCTGGCGCGCCGGATTGGCGCTGGCCGCGCTGGCCAAGTGGCGGCGGCACTCGTGGTGACGAGCGCGCCGATGTCTATCGTGTTCTCCATGCCCTATACGGAGGCGCTGTTTGGTGTGCTCGTGGTGTGGGGGTTGGTGGCCTTGGACCAGCGCGCCTGGTGGTGGGCCGGTGCCTTGGGCTTCCTCCTGTCCTTTGTCCGGTTAACCTCCGTGGACTTTCTTGCCGTCTTCGGTCTGTGGGTGCTCATCTACGGTCGCCGGACATGGCAGGCGTGGGTGAGCCTCATCATCGCTGCGCTTCCGCTGCCTGCTTACCTGCTGTGGGCACAGCGCTACCTGGCAGATGTGGGCGGCTACTTCGGAATACAGACCAAACACTGGCATTCCACCTTCGATGGTGGAGTTGCCACCGCGACCTTTGTGTGGGAAACCCTGACGAAGAACAACAATGTGGGATATCTGCTCTCCGTGCTCGTCATCTTGGGTACTGTCGTCCTCATTGTGGCGTCGTGGGGCAAGGCGAACCCGGTGGCGTGGTGGTTTAGCGCAGCTCTTGCAGCGAACGTCCTGTTATCAGACGGAATTATGCACTCGCGTCCTCGTTTGCTGCTGCCCGTCGCTCTGCTCCTTGTGCCGTGGACGGTGCGTGCTGTAGATACGCTGCCGCGTCGCATGTCCTGGCTGGGTAGTGCAGCATGGGTCGTCTGGTCGGCGTGGTTCTCCGCCTACATGATTGTCGTGTTTGAGTGGGCTATCTAGCGCGGTGACTGATCGGTGCGTCGAGCCGTGCCGGTGTTGACGGGAAGACGCGACAGGACAACCGTGGCGATAACCATGATGGCCAACGAGCCGCCCATGACGCACCAGCCCACGCTAGAGTTCACCTGGAACTTTTCTCCCAGCACCCAGTAGCCCAAGCCGAAGGCCACGATGGGCTCCATGATGGTCATAGCCGGCAAAGAGTGCGCGAGGGCGCCGGCGTGGAAAGAATACTGCTGAATGACCGTGCCACCCCCTGCGAGCCCAATGAGCGTGTAGAGCTCCCAACTGCCCAGCATGGCCGCGACACCTTCGTGGGAAAAGATGTCCACGACCGCTTTAGCTACCAGCGCAACGTAGCCATACAGAATGCCGCACGCTGTGCCGAGCGCCAAGGCGGATTCCTTTGGGCGGTTATAGGCGGCGACGAACAACGCGGCCAACGCCACGGCGCCGACGGCGAAAGCGGGCCACCATTGGGACCACGTGGGCGTCGACAAACCCTTGGTAGGACGCCCATACACAACGAGGATGCCCACGGCGATGGTCAGCGCCACGCACCAGGTGATCTCGCGGGCAGGCATGCGGCGCCGCGAATACCACGCCGCAAGCGGCAGCGTGAACATGAGCGAAAGCACAAGAATGGGCTGCACGATAAGCAGTGTTCCGAAATGAAGGGCGATGAGTTGCAACACATACGCCACCACAGCAGCGCCAGTACCCACCCACCACAGGGGGGTTCGCAGTGCAGTGCGCATCACGCTGGTGGAGCTGGCGTCCAGCACAATACGGTGACGAATCACCGTGCCCCACGCAATGACCAGCGCCGAGGCCAGTGCAAAAGCAACGGCAACCACATTAGAAAGCATCGTATCCACCCTACCCGGAATTAAAGTGCGTTTGGTGTTTCGGTCGCGCGGTGAGGGCGGTAGGCTAAAGGAGTTGACTGCCGGTCTATAGGTATTGGGCGGTGAACAGGTATTGGCCCTCGCGAAAACGAAAGGTGGGACCATCAGTGGCCCTAGTCGTACAGAAATACGGGGGATCCTCCCTCGAAAGCGCAGAGCGCATCCGCGCCGTCGCGGAGCGCATTGTAGCGACGAAGAAGCAGGGTCACGACGTCGTCGTCGTGTGCTCCGCCATGGGAGACACCACCGATGAGCTCCTTGACCTTGCCGCTGAAGTAAACCCGGTCCCACCGCAGCGTGAGATGGATATGCTGCTCACCGCCGGTGAGCGTATTTCGAACGCCCTCGTGGCGATGGCGGTGGAATCTCTGGGTGCCCAGGCGTGTTCTTTCACTGGCTCCCAGGCCGGCGTGCTCACCACTGAGCGCCACGGTAATGCCCGGATTATCGATGTCACCCCAGGCCGCCTCACCGAGGCTCTGGACGCTGGCAAGATTTGCATCGTTGCCGGCTTCCAGGGAGTGAATAAGGAGTCCCGTGACGTCACCACCCTCGGCCGCGGTGGCTCAGACACCACTGCAGTCGCTCTTGCGGCAGCGCTCAAGGCAGATGTATGCGAAATCTACTCGGACGTGGACGGCGTCTACACCGCTGACCCGCGCATCGTGCCGAATGCCCAGAAGCTGGAAAAGCTTTCCTTTGAGGAAATGCTGGAACTGGCAGCAGTGGGCTCCAAGATTTTGGTTCTGCGCAGCGTCGAGTACGCCCGCGCGTTCAACGTTCCTATGCGAGTTCGCTCGTCTTATTCAAACGACCCCGGCACGCTCATCGCCGGTTCAATGGAGGATATCCCCGTGGAAGAAGCAGTACTTACCGGCATCGCTACCGACCGTTCTGAGGCCAAGGTCACCGTCCTCGGCATCCCGGACCGCCCAGGGGAGGCCGCCAAGGTCTTCCGTGCCATTGCGGATGCAGAGATCAACATCGACATGGTCCTGCAGAACGTCTCTTCCCTAGAGTCCGGCACCACTGACATCACCTTCACCTGCCCGCGCGCTGACGGCCCGCGCGCCATGGAGCTTCTTGCCAAGCTCAAGGAAGACGGCCATTGGACCAATGTGCTGTACGACGACCAAGTGGGCAAGGTCTCCCTCGTCGGTGCCGGCATGAAGTCCCACCCAGGTGTGACCGCTGACTTCACCGAGGCGTTGCGTGATGCCGATGTCAACATGGAGCTCATCTCTACCTCCGAGATTCGCATTTCTGTGCTTACCCGCGAGGCAGACCTGGAGAAGGCTGCCGTCGCACTGCATGAGAAGTTCCAACTGGGTGGCGATGAGATTGCCACCGTCTACGCTGGTACCGGACGCTAGAGAACGCACTAAGGATCAAGGAGTTAACGTCATGACCACTGTTGCAGTTGTAGGTGCTACCGGGCAGGTCGGCCGCGTGATGCGGTCCATCCTGGAAGAGCGCAATTTCCCGGCTGACACGGTCCGTTTCTTCGCCTCCGCGCGTTCGGCAGGCCAAGAACTGACTTTCCGTGAGGACAAGGTTGTTGTGGAGGATCTGGCGGAGCAGACCGTAGAGAGCCTCGCCGGAATTGATATCGCGTTGTTCTCTGCGGGTGGTTCTACCTCCAAGCAGTACGCTCCACTCTTTGCGGAGGCGGGTGCCACCGTGGTGGATAATTCCTCCGCCTGGCGCAAGGACCCAGAGGTTCCGCTCATTGTCTCTGAGGTGAACCCGCAAGAGGCGAAGAACGTTGCCAAGGGAATTATTGCGAACCCGAACTGCACCACGATGGCAATTATGCCGGTCACCAAGGCGCTTCACGACGCCGCCGGTCTCACCACCATGCGCGTGGCCTCCTACCAGGCAGTGTCTGGCTCCGGCCTCGCTGGTGTGGAGACACTGGCCAAGCAGGTCGCATCCCTGGGCCACCAGAACGTGGAGTTGGCGCATGACGGCTCCGTGCTCGACGTCTCTGAGGACGAGCTCGGCCCTTACGTGGCCCCCATTGCCTATAACGCGTTGCCGATGGCCGGTAACCTCGTTGACGATGGCTCGGAGGAGACCGATGAGGAGCAGAAGCTGCGCAACGAGTCCCGCAAGATTCTGAGCATCCCTGAGCTGAAGGTTTCCGGTACCTGCGTACGCATTCCGGTCTTCACCGGCCACACCATGGTCGTCCACGCGGAATTTGAGAAGCCGATTACTCCGGAGCAGGCCCGCGAGGTTCTTTCCAATGCCTCCGGTGTCAAGGTCGTCGACGTTCCAACCCCGTTGGCTGCCACCGGCATTGACCTCTCCCTCGTGGGGCGTATCCGCCAGGATCAGACGGTCGCGGACAACAAGGGACTCGTCTTCGTCGTCTCCGGTGATAACCTCCGCAAAGGCGCAGCCCTCAACACTATTCAGATTGCGGAGCTGCTGGTCTAAGACGCCGCACCCATAGGGTGCGCCCGAAAAGGACCGAGAGGTCCGAGAGGCCCGGGATGCCTTATTGACAGCCAAAAACAACGAAGGTCCGCCCCAGATTTTATCTGGCGGCGGACTTTCTTCGTTTCGAGGGCCGATAAGAGCGCCGAGCTCTCTCCAGCCGTAGTCCTGTGAGCCCCTGCTAGTTCTTGGGAACCTCAGGCTGAGTGTGCTCCACATAGGTCACGGACGGATCCGGGTCCTCGCGGTCGTACTCGATCTCGTCATCCGCCTCGAGTTCCTCGTGGATTTCCTCGGCAACAGTCTCCACGAACTCCTCGGTCTTCATGTTGGAGGCTGCAGCAAGCTTGCGCAGCTCGCGCTCGTTCTTCTTGGTGAAGTGCTCACGCGGGTCCAAGCGGCGCTTCACCAGCTTGCGGGCGCGCACACGACGGCGGGACTCAGAGGTAATCTTGTCGCGCTGCGTGATCCAGCTGATGACCATCACCGCGATCATGAGCAGGCCGATCCAACCCAGAATTGGGTAGACGCTGGAGACCAGCTTCTTAAAGCCCACGAAGGACAGAATGAAGCCGACGACACAGGCGCCCGCGTAGACGGGGTAGAACAGCTTCGGCTTCTTACGGGTCAGGCGCTTGCCCATGGCGTAGAACATGCCGATGGCGGTGTTGAAGACCATGCCGTAGATGATGAAGGTCATGAAGTAACCCAGCGCCGGGTTCACGTTGTTAATCAGCGTGAGAACCGGAAGATCCTGGCCGTTGACCTCAGGGGCCACCATGTACAGGGACACCACGAGCAGAGCCAGCAGCACAAGATAGATGATGCCGCCGAAGAAACCGCCGATACCCACGGCGCGGTTATCCAGGATGTTGCCGCCAATCACGATGGACATGGACACCGCGCACATGACGTTGAGGCCGGTGTAGTTGAGGGCTGCCAGCCACCAGCTGCCAATTGGGCTTTCCACCTGTGCCACGGCGAACTCGTTGGCGGAGGACCAATCTACATCGGTGACCACAATGGTGTACCCGGTGGCAAAGACGACGAAGATAATGATGAACGGCGTAATCGCGCCGATGACGGAGGTCACCTTGTCCACGTCGAGGAGGCCGACGAGGAGGACCAAGGCGAGCATGATCGCGCCACCGACCCAAATGGGGACGCCGTCGAACTGCTGGCTAATAGTAGAGCCACCACCGGCGAACATGACGAAGCCGATGGCGAATAGCGTGGCAAGCGTTCCATAGTCCAGGACGCGAGAGATGATCGGGCCACTGATCTTGTCGTAGACGGCAGTGTGCTCATCAGCCTGGAAGTACGATCCCAACTGCAGGATCGAAACACCGGTAATCAGCATGAGGGCTGCGGCAAGTACCACACCCCACAGGCCCCAATTGCCGAATGCCACAAAGTACTGCATCGCTTCTTGTCCAGATGCAAAGCCGGCGCCAACGACGACGCCGATAAAGGCCATAGAAATGGCCACTGCGCGTTTCCACATAAGGTTAAGAGGTCTCTCAATCTCACACGAGCCGGGGGTCGTCACTTTTTGAGGCGTGATGCGGGCGGTCGGAGGCCGCGCGGCCCGGGTCGACTATCGATTTATCACGTGTGCCTCGAAAAACATTAGGCATGGCGGACAGGTATTTTCCAGCTGAAACGGTCTCAACGCGGTGTGATGCGTGTGACAGTAGGGTAATGTTCTCAGTGTCTGTGCAGGTGTGTACGTCGAGGCTTGCACTTTATAACGGCTCGGTAACGATTATCCGCGGTGGTCGATGAGGTCTTTTCGTGCGCGGGCGACTCGTGAGCGGATGGTGCCCACGCGCACTCCGGCAATCTTGGCGGCCTCCTCATAGGTGTAGCCCAGTACCTGGGTGAGGATGAGGGCCTCGCGGCGATCGTCGGGGAGGGCGTCGATAAGCGAACGTGCGTCGATCCATTCGCTCCACGTGCCGGCGTTCTCGGGAGCTGGGGCTAAAGCTGCCGCATCCTCATATTCGGTGGCAGATTTCCGGGGGCGTGCCATGTCGTGGCGGATGTTGTCCACCCATACGCGGCGGGCAAGGGAGAGTAGCCACGTGCGCGCAGAGGAACGCGCGGCAAAGCGGGGGAGGGCGCCGATGACGCGCAGGTAGGTTTCCTGGGTCAGGTCATCAGCAATGTCGGGTCCGCCGAGGTGAGCAAGCAAGCGCCAGACGTCATCCTGGGTGGACTTAATGAACTCCGTTAATGCTGCGCGGTCGCCGCGTCCCGCCTTCAGTGCAAGGTCGGTAACGCGCGTATCATCGCGCTCGGAGTGGGGTTTCACCTCCCACAATCTACCAGCAGCGGTGGGTCACCTTAGCTATCGCTGTGAGGTGGCGTCAGGTTTGGTGAACCTGTTGCGGGGGTCATATTTCGGCGGTAGGCTATGAAACGTCCGAGATTGATAATAATCCTCAAATTATCAACCGAATTAGGAGGAATTTTCCCCAATGACTAACGCTTCGAACGAATCTGCAGCAGACAAGGTACTGGACAAGGGCCAGCGTGCCCCGGGTGGCCCGAACACCACCCGCCCGTCCGGCCAGCCGGTGGCCACCGAAAATACCAGCATCACCAATGGTGAGAACGGTCCGGTTGTTCTCAATGACATTCACCTCATTGAGAAGCTGGCCCACTTCAACCGTGAGCGCGTTCCGGAGCGCACCCCGCACGCGAAGGGCCACGGCGCTTTCGGTGAGCTGCACGTCACCGAGGATGTGTCCGCTTACACCAAGGCCAAGCTCTTCCAGAAGGGCACCGTTACCCCGATGATGGGCCGCTTCTCCACCGTTGCTGGTGAGCAAGGTTCCCCGGATACCTGGCGTGACGTTCACGGCTTCGCGCTGCGCTTCTACACCGAAGAGGGCAACTACGACATCGTGGGCAACAACACCCCGGTGTTCTTTATCCGTGATGGCATCAAGTTCCCGGACTTCATCCACTCCCAGAAGCGCCTGGGTACTAACGGCCTGCGCGATGCTGACATGCAGTGGGACTTCTGGACCCGTAACCCGGAGACCACCCACCAGGTGACCTACCTCATGGGTGACCGCGGTACCCCGAAGACCACCCGCCACCAGAACGGTTACGGTTCCCACACCTTCCAGTGGGTCAACGAGCAGGGCGAGGCATTCTGGGTGAAGTACCACTTCAAGTCCCGCCAGGGCGTGGAGAACTTCACCGACGCTGAGGCAGGCGAGATGGCCGGCCAGAACGCTGACTACCACCGTGAGGACCTCTACAACGCCATCGAGGAAGGCAACTTCCCGGTCTGGGACGTCAAGGTTCAGATCATGCCGGTCGCTGAGGCCGAGGGTTACCGCTTCAACCCGTTCGACCTGACCAAGGTCTGGTCCAAGAAGGACTACCCACTGGTGGATGTCGGATACTTCGTGCTCAACCGCAACCCGCGCAACTTCTTCGCACAGATTGAGCAGGTTGCACTGGATCCGGCCAACATCGTTCCGGGCATTGGCCTGTCCCCGGACAAGATGCTGCAGGCTCGTGCCTTTGCTTACTCTGACCAGCAGCGCTACCGCATCGGACCGAACTACAAGCAGCTTCCGGTCAACCAGCCCGTGAACCAGGTCAACACCTACGAGCACGAGGGGCCGATGCAGTACCTGTTCAACGCCCCGGAGGATCCGGTGTACTCCCCGAACCGCCACGCCAAGGGCGGCGGCTACCTCGACGGTGACGAGAACCTGCGCTTCAAGGAGCAGGAGACCACCACCGCTCCGGATCTCTACGTCAACCCGGACCCGGCCGGCATCGACCTGGTCCGTGCGCCGTACATTCACCACGCTGAGGACAACGACACCGTTCAGGCCACCGACCTGTACGAGAACGTCTACGATGATGCCGCCAAGGAGCGTCTGGCGGACAACATCACCAACGCCATGGCTGGTGTATCCCCGGAGACTGAGGAGCGCGTCTACGCCTACTGGGACGCTGTCTCCCCGCAGCTGGGCAAGCGCGTGCGTGAGCTCTTCGCTGAGAAGAAGTAAACAGTTGAGCGGAACGTGACCGCTCAACATCGAGGCCCCGTCGGATACTCTCCGGCGGGGCCTTTCCGCGCGCCTGACGCCTTTTTCCCAGCGTGGGCGATAGTTTTTATACCATGACCTCACGCCTCGCTACTCCTTCTGAAGCTGCGCAGCCAGGGCGCACTCGCTCGCTGCTGATCGCCGCCCTTTTCCTTCTGCCGCTCATCGTCGGTGCAGTGGTTGCCACTGCGTCCCAGTGGCAACCAGCTCAAGCGTGGTCAGAGGAACAAGCCGGTGCACCCAGTGACGGCACGATTGATCCCACTGAGCTTTATGACGTCGCCCGCGCCCTCACCGAAGCCAATGCTCAGGCCGGCTTCCTGGCCAACGGAACACAGCAGCTGACTGACGGTACCGGGGAGCTCAAGGGCGGCGCAGACGAACTGGGCGGCGGCGTGGACCAGCTCGCGGGCGGCTCACAAGAGCTGTATGACGGGCTTGTCCAGCTGCAGTCCGGCACCGCTCAGCTGGGCAATGGTGCCACCGAGCTTGCCGACGGCGTCGGCAGCGCCGTCGATCAAATCGTCGGCCTCGGCGTGGTGCGTGGCCAAATCCTCGAAGCTATCGACGGCACCGTCAAGGACCTTGAGGGCAACAACTCCCGTGAGGCGAAGGAAATTCGCTCACAGCTCGGTGATCTGCGCGCCCAGGTGGAAAATTTCCAGTTTGACCAATCCATCCAGGACCAGCTCATCCAGCTCAAGGACGGATCGCGTGAGCTTTCAAACCAACTGGCGGTCAATGGCTACGCCTATCATGACGGCGTCTACCAAGCTGCGGAGGGTGCCAAGCAGCTTAACGCCGGTATTGGTGAGCTTAACGCCAAGGTGGACGAGGCCCTCAAGGGCGTCGATGAGCTTGTAGCCGGTGCCGAGAAGGTTGATGGCATGGCCCAGCAGAACAAGACCAAGGTTCAGGGTGCCCAGCGCGCCCTGCCCACCGTGGCTGGCCCAGCACAGCAGCACTCTGAGCCCGCGCAGCTGCTAAGTCCCATCGTGGCGATGCTGCTGGCCGCGCTCGCTGTCCTCGGCGGTGGCGTGTTGGGTGCTTTGCTGACTCGCGTTGAGCGTCGCCTCCTGACTCTCATTGGCGGCGCGGTAGTGATTGGTGTGGTTGTTGGCCTTCTCATGGTTCTCCTGGCCACCGGTGTGACCGCTACTGCCGTGGGCTGGGCGGTGCTCGCGGCGGTGGGGGCCGGGGTGGCGTCGGCAAGCGCGATGTTCGCCCTGGTTCGTGGCCTTGGTGTCCCGGGGTGGGGCCTGGGTATCCTGCTCGGCGTGCTCCAGGTGGGCGTCGTAGGATGGGCGTGGAAGGCGGCGTCCACGGGCACGGATCTGAATGCGGCACTGAGCGCCCTTGTTCATCTTTTCCCCATGCAGTGGGCAACGTCTGCCATTACGGTGGCAGGAAATGGGGGGAATTCCCCACAGCTCTTTGCCGGGATGGCAATTTTGGGGGTAATCATCGCCGTCTCGATCGGCGTTGTGGGGGCACCCTCTTCGCGGCGCCCAGAAACAAAAGCCTAGCTCAGGGCCTCGTGGTGTGAGAGCGGGGTGAGCAACGACTAAAGATACTACGATTTTCCGACTTTAGGTATCGCAACGAGGGGAAATAGTGCTAGAGTTAAAGTCGCTCACAAAGCCTACTTAGGGGGTAGGCAAACGGTTTCTCCAATCCGTTGTGAGTGATAGGGAATAGGGGCGACGCGGCTGCTGTAGGGGCACCGCGTCGTTTCCCGTTTTGGGGGTAAAATCGGCCCCATCCCGCACAAGGAATGGAGGACTTTTGTGACGTCGGACCGTGATATTCAACCCTTTGCTGCTAGCCGTGGCCCCAAGGTGACGTCCGTCGGGGCTATCGTCGGGATGGCGTTAGCTAGTGGTCTGCTTCTCGGTGGGCTTGGCGCCGGGGCAACCCTTGCAGCCGTCGGCACTCCTGAGCGCTCCGACTACGTCATTCAGCCGGCTCAGCAGGCCGTGAAGACGGACATCATGGATCCACATGACGTGCTCACTCCGGAGGAAGAAGAGCGCATGCTTCGCGATGCCTCCCGGATCGCCGCCCCCGACGTGGTTCAAGGCCTGCACTACGTGGTTTTCGCCAGGAATCATGAAAACGTCAACGACACTGTGGAAGAGTACCTGCGGGACCAGCATCCAGAGCTCATTGGCAAGGACAAGTTCGCCGACGGCCAGGTGTTCATCGGAGTGGGCCTTGACCCGCGTCAGTCCTTCGTCTTCGCGGGCGAGGACGTGGCCAAAGCGCTTGATTTGCGTAAGGATGACCGCCATTTGAGCCGCTCCATCGACGCCATCAAACCGGGAGCGCGGGATGGCAATATCCCCGCTGGGTTGTTCGCCGGCGCGTCCACCGCAATTGATGCTGAGCGTGCTGCCGATGCTCGGTTTGAAAGCGCCAAGAAGAGTCGTGTCGGCGGGGCCGTGGGACTCGGTGTAGGCGGACTTGCCCTAGGAACCGTTGCTGCCGGCACGGTTGGCGGAGTGCGCCGCAGCAAACAAAAGAAGGCACTGAAGGCGCGTGAGGATTGGGATTATGTGTCCCAGACGTACACCGATGTTGCACAGCGCTTGCAGTCCATTGATATCCGTGCGCATTCGCTGCAGTCGGGTTTGGTAGACGAGCGCATGCGTGAGGACTGGGAGGGGCTGCGCGATGACTTCCTAGCTATTGATCGCTCCGTCGGCTCCTTTATGTCTATCCCTGCCGATGCGCCGGATGAACAGTTTCGTTCGCGCGCGGAGAAAATCGCGCAGGCACGACTCATGTGCGAGCGCGTAGAAACGGCCGAGTCCAATCTGGAGAAGCTATATCGCGTTGAGAACGCTGACGTGGATGCCCGCCGCTATGAGCTCTATGAGTTGGGCAAGGATCTGGCGCAGGCGGGATATGTAGCGTCTGACATTGATTCTGGGGCTGCGCGTCACGCAAAGGAGCTGGAAGATGCCGCCGTGGCATTGTCCAACCAACCGGACCATCCGCAGTTTATGGAGCGCTACTTGGAGATTCTGGATCGCTCCGCGCTGTTGTCGGAGCACCTTCAGAGCCAGCTTCAGAAGCGCAATGAGGCCGACGAGCGCCCTGAGCGCACCCATATTTATGACAAGGATTTCTTCGCTGGTTCCGGCTACAACGGTTACGTGCCGTTCTATGTTGTGAGCAGTTGGAACAGCGATGCCGTCGCCGCCCGCGATTCCGGCTCCGGCAGCAGCGGCGGCGGCGGAGTCAACAGCAGCTTTAGCTCGGGATTCTCAGGGTCGGGCGGTTCCTCCAGCTTCTAAGGAGGCAGAGGGCTCCGCCCGCAAGGTTGAGACAGAATTCGGAAGCCCGAACCCCCGCTCAAAAGATGGAAAATCAAAGCTCAAGCACGAAATCGCAACATGGGTTCTGCCTCAAAAAGAAGCGCTAATTTTGGCGGCCACGCTGTTAGCACTGACGCGGATGATGGCGAGCGAAAAACGATGGCGGTTTTCACCAAAAGCAAGCGTGTGTGTTGACCACGACGATAGCTGTGGCAGAAATCATGGTAGGAAGCCCTGATGGCCGCACGACACTCACGGCAACGGCGCACCCTCCGGTACAAGGGGGTCAGACTGGGGCGTTTCGGCGCACAACAAGACTAGGCTTAGCGACGTCTCTGGAGTTGAGCTTATAAACCAGGTGCGTGGTGAGGCCGAAAACGCAGTGCCGTCCTAGAGCTCAGCGCGTTGGGATTAAGGCCCTTCTACATGGCGCTACTAGGCTTTATCAAGATATACAGAGCTTTATCAGGCGGCCTGCACCGCTCAGAAATTCAAGAGACGCCAACTCTCTCCCGCGCCTATCTGCACATTCTGGCGGAAACTTCACATCACAATCTGCTCCCAGAGAGTTCACAGATCTCTGGCAGCGGCTGGCGTGCATCTGACAGCTGCCGTTCACAATGACAACACTGCAACCTGTTCCTACGCATACGCTGGCAAACGTATTAAGTGCAGATAGTTAAATGGTGGTAGTGTTCAGTATGCACTATAGGGCTAATCAATAGCTTAGCGTTGAAGTCGAGATTGGCTGCGGTGTGCTCAGCTACGAAATCGTGCCTTGAACAGCGAGATCGCAACTGAGCTGGAATATATCTTTCAAATGTGAAGAGGCATAATGAATATTTCAAGAAGCTTGCCCCGAAGGGGGTGGACGCTCTTAACCGCAATTCTTGCGACCATTGCGGTGATAGCAGCTTTGCTGACCGTACCGTGGGGGAACGCCGGCGCTGCGGAGCCTACCGATTTTAAGCCAGATGACAGGTTTGGTCTGAAGGAGGCAAAGGATAACTCGCAGGGAACCGATGAGACATGGGACGGTCTTGTCTGGGCGGGAACCCCCTCACCAAAAACAACAGCCAAGAATGCTAATGCTGACAATAATGTGGGTTGGGCTTGGTGTATCGAGCCTGCGTACGGTGTCCCTTATGAGACAGATTGGGTCTATAAACAGGGGAATGCCAAGAAACTAAACTTTGACGACCCCCAGTATCGCGACGCCGCGATTATTCTCGCTCAAAAGATGCAAAGTGCAATAGCGAACGAGGACTACAAAGCAGCTAGTACTTACCGTACTTACTTGATACCATTTGTCGCCCGAGATAAAACCTCAAGGGCGAGGGCGGCCACAACGATTACCGGGGAAGATCCGAAATACACTAACAAGCGCAACGAAAAGAACTTTCCGCAATACGATGGAAAGGAGGAAGAGTTCGAAAAACTTACCGGCTATACATTCGTCCCATACGAATTATATGGTAAGCGACTCGTACTTAAGAAAATACCAGGGGCGAAGATCCCGCAGCAGCCTTCGGATTTGTTTATTACCGTTGTTCGGGCTTCAAACCCGGGAGGAAGCTTTGATGACAGGGATTCTCAAACTGTCATGCCGGTGGATCAGCCGGGTCTGCCCGATGAAAATGGCGGCAGTGGCTCCAACCCGTCGACGTTGACGCCGTCGATTGGTACGAAGGCTGAGTTTGCTGAGGATTCTTCGCAGCCGCGTGTTGTCAATGGTGCGACCGTTGAGGATACGGTGACCTATAAGGGTCTTGTTGCTGGTAAGAAGTACCACTTGGATGCGAAGTTGGTTGATCCGGAGGATCCGGAGAATCCGGATTCTGTTTACGGTACTGGTGAGGCTGACTTTGTAGCTGCTGAAGGTGGCGAGGGTTCTGCGGTTGTCACGATTAAGGTTGATAATGCGGAGAAGCCGGTTGCTTCTGCTGTTGCCTTTGAGCGGTTGACTTCTGTTGAGGTCAATGCTGATGGTGATGAGACTCCGGGTGTGTCTTCGGATAAGCCGAATGACATTGCTCAGCATGAGAATCCGAAGGATGAGGCGCAGACTGTTACCTCTAAGGAGACTTTGACGCCGTCGATTGGTACGAAGGCTGAGTTTGCTGAGGATTCTTCGCAGCCGCGTGTTGTCAATGGTGCGACCGTTGAGGATACGGTGACCTATAAGGGTCTTGTTGCTGGTAAGAAGTAC
>NZ_JAMFTP010000007.1:87450-87716 GCF_024586525.1 Corynebacterium sp. BF-R-2
TTCTGCTGTTGCCTTTGAGCGGTTGACTTCTGTTGAGGTCAATGCTGATGGTGATGAGACTCCGGGTGTGTCTTCGGATAAGCCGAATGACATTGCTCAGCATGAGAATCCGAAGGATGAGGCTCAGACTGTTACCTCTAAGGAGACGCCTGAGTCGGGTGAGCCTACGCCGACGACTAAGACGCCTGAGTCGGGTGAGTCTACGACGACGACTAAGACGCCTGAGTCGGGTGAGTCTACGACGACGACTAAGACGCCTGAGTCGG
>NZ_JAMFTP010000007.1:87816-165155 GCF_024586525.1 Corynebacterium sp. BF-R-2
CCTGAGTCGGGTGAGCCTACGCCGACGACTAAGACGCCTGAGTCGGGTGAGTCTACGACGACGACTAAGACGCCTGAGTCGGGTGAGTCTACGACGACGACTAAGACGCCTGAGTCGGGTGAGCCTACGCCGACGACTAAGACGCCTGAGTCGGGTGAGCCTACGCCGACGACTAAGACGCCTGAGTCGGGTGAGTCTACGACGACGACTAAGACGCCTGAGTCGGGTGAGTCTACGACGACGACTAAGACGCCTGAGTCGGGTGAGCCTACGACGACGACTAAGACGCCTGAGTCGGGTGAGCCTACGACGACGACTAAGACGCCTGAGTCGGGTGAGCCTACGACGACGACTGAGACGCCTCAGCCGGGTGAGTCTACGACGACTGAGACGCCTGAGCCGGGTGAGTCTTCGACGGCTAAGACGCCTGAGCCGGGCAAGCCTTCCGATACCCCGGACGACAGCCACGGCAATGGCGATGGCCACAACGGTTCCAGCAAGTCTGACCTGCCGTGGTGGCTGCTGCTCATCCCGGGTCTGGGACTCGTCAAGATCATCGCCGACGGTTTCAATGGCGGCCATGATGGCGGTCATAACGTCAACGATGGCGACCACGAGGGTGGCAATGACCACGGTGACGTGACCGAGGACAACGACCGTGACAACAGCGTCAAGGACGAGTCTGTCGAGGACACCGGTCACGGTGACCGTGATAAGAATGCCCTGGACGCCACTGCGCCGGAGGACGCTGGACAGCCGCTGCCGTCCAACGCCGAGCGTGTCGAAATCAAGCACGTACCGTCTGGTGCGACCAAGCTTGAACCGGGCATGCAGAGCTACATTAAGTAGCCTGTAGCGCTAGCAGAACCTAGGTTCTGCAGGAAGCCCTCCAGTATGTGAATGCACACTGGAGGGCTTCTTCGTATATTCGTTAAACGCTTGTGCCTAGCCAGCGGTGAGCAATGCGTCGTACTGTATGCGCTTTTCGATGCCGCTAAAGCTCGCCTTAGTGGCGTCCTTCTGGAACTTGCGGGAGCGTTTAAGCTGGTCGCGGTTGTTCTCTTTGCCGCGACGCGCCGCCTCCGGGAGGGTAAACAGCGTGCCCCAGGCGGCGACAATCATGTGCGCGGTTTCATCGCTGTTAGCGTTAACGCTCGCCATGGAGAAGATGTTGTTGACCTTTTCAACTGCTTCGTCGGATGCGGTGTGCAGCGGTGAGTGTGGCTTACCAAGACGAACCGTGGACTCTGGCACGTTTAGTGGGCCTGCTTTACCGTCAGTGAGGCTGTGGTCTTCTTCTGCGGCCCGTTGGGCGATGGCCACACCCGCTAGGGCAACGCCTGTGAGGAGGTTCTCGGCGTCGTCAAGCTCCGCTACATGCAGGTTCGGCACCAGCACGCCACACAGCATGGCGCGGCGTGAAACGTCGGTGTCGGCGTAGACAATGGTCGGGGAGAGGAACTCCCAGGCATGGCGATACTTCAGCGCGTGTGCCTTGAACTCTTTGGCGCGCTCGCGGGTGTCCCTATCAGCAGAGGCTCTATCGGCGCGCCAGCGACTTAGGAGCTTTCTGAGGCCCCAGGTAGCTTCTCTGAGCTCAATCCAGCCATCTAGGCTTCAGCAACCTTGTTCATCTCGTCGAGGTCGTAGTAGCTCGCGGTATCGAGCTCACCGAATATTATCTCACCCAGCCCATCAACACAGGGCCGTAAAAGAAGCGGAACTAAATCCAGGACGCTTCAGCCCGCCGCCCGGTGAAAACGAAAAGAACCCGCAGTTTCCTGCGGGTTGGCTCTGTGTGATATTGGCTGAAGACGCTAGGGGAGCATGACTCCGATGGTTTGGGTAACGCTATCGTCGCTGTAAGCACTTGCGGAAAGAACGCCGATGTATCCGAGGCCTTTAATCCAAATGGGGCCGCCTGAATCACCTGGAATGGCTTCGGCGTTTCTTATAACGAGGGCGCGAGTGCCCGATATGCCTGCCGATTGTGGGGTCACTAGAGTTCCGCAGCGAACTCCCCGGGTACTCGACCCGTACCAACAAGCTTCACTTCCTGGCCGTGCCGCCCGGATGTCGCGTACGATTTTGTCGCCCGAATAGATATTTCCGCCGCTGTATACGGATGGTTCCAGGTCGACGTATGCTACGTCAGTGTCGGGATTACTGATAAAGGAAGTGCTGTAATCGAATAACTGTGCTGTTGCGCTACGCATCGTTCCAAGCTTGTAGCCTCCTTGCTTCGTGTAGACGACGGTCCCAGGTTGACCGCAATGTGCCGCAATGACGGCAACGGAATTTGCTCCTACATAAGATAAAGTGCATGCACTGGTTTTTCCGTCGGGGCGTTGAAGAATCACACGATCGCCTTGCGTCAGTTTGACCTGCTTGGTAACTGGCGGGGTTGGCGTGGACGGTTGGTTCTTTGGTCGCTCGGCAGGGCGGCCTGGCCATTCGAGGTCGCAATCGGACCCGTGGCGGGTGATTTTTTCGCGGTGGCTCTTAGTGAGTTGACCGTTGATAGTCTCAGACACCGAGTACTCATAGGTGCAGGTGCGCACGCCATTCACGTTGCGTTCTTGGTAGTTTGAGCGTTCCTGGTTATTCCAGGTCCCGTTATTACCGGAAGGTGGGTTTGTCCGCCTTGGGTTGTCCGGGAAGGAAGGGAAATCTGGGAACTGAAAGCTGCCATCATTCGGGTTAGCAGGTGTGGTAAGCCGCCCGCCGGGAGAACTACTTGAGAAAGAAGACTGCGCCAGGGCAGTAGGTGAGACGGCAGCGGCGAGTGCTACGGCGGCGAGAACTGTACAAGCTTTATGTGCAGCGCCTCGTAAAGAGTGCAGAGAGAACACGAAGAATCCTTTCGAGAGAGCAGAGATAAGAAAGGATTCTAAACCAAAATCTGGAGACGCGCTGGGTATCCGCTGTGGGGGTAATGGTCAGTCATGTTGAGCAAAACTCCCAAACCTTTGTGATGATGAATGCTTAAGATCATGAGCAAAACACCAGTCGAAAAGTAATGGCTAACGTACTGTCTTGGGTATGAACAAGATTCACTCAGGCGCTATCGCCGCTACGCTTGCATTTACTTTGTGTGGTTCTCCTTTGGCCGCCGCGCAATCACCGCTGGCCAATCTCTCATCCATGTCTTCTGAGTCTTCACTGCTTTCGAGCCTAACTGGTCAACCGATGACTGACCCTATCCGTGTAGCCAACTCTTACCGCGCAACCAAAGAGATTGCGCAACGGTATGAGATGGATGTTCGCCAAAGAATTGAATCTGCGGGCGGTACTCGTTCACAGGAAGAAAGCAATGAAGCGGAAAGACTAGCCTATTTCGTTAGTGATTCTCGCGTTTTCTCAGGTACCGCGTTTCCCCAGGGGCTGAAAGAAATGCGGGGAGAGACTTATCTGGAAAAGCGTCACGCGGGACTCTTAACCGTGGACGTACTGTTTGTTCCTACCTCCGGCAAGACGCATTCTGAATTGCAAGGGCCCTTAGAGAAGCAAGCAGACAAGTACGGAAAAGGCTACAGGAGTGGAACCCAGTACGGTCTTGCGTATGTAGTAACCGATGAAGGATTTTTCTTCGTCTCCCGGGTCTTTGTGCCGTTTTAGAGGCTTTAGGCCTTAAGGTCACTTAGACTCCGGGGGCCGAGCTTAACGACGAAAACCCGCAGTTTCCTGCGGGTTTAGTGGTCGGGATAACAGGATTTGAACCTGCGACCTCTTCGTCCCGAACGAAGCGCGCTACCAAGCTGCGCCATATCCCGGTGTCCGCTCTAAGCGGTACCGGATTACTTTAACGCACCCCGGTTCGAAAGGGCAAAACGCCAGCGTGGGGGCTCTTTCGTGGGGCGGGGCTTGACCTCCTGTGCGAAGGCTAGGTGTTCTTCTCGGTGATGCGCAGCAGCGTGGCGGACGGGCGGCAGAATAGGCGGAAGGGGACGAACTTGGAGGTGCCCAGGCCGTTGGAGACGTGCATGAACATGGGGCCGAATTTGTGCAGGCCTTGGGCGCGGGCGCGGTCGATGCCGCAGTTGGTCACGATGGAGCGCGAGCCGGCGACCTTGAACGGGAGGCACAGCTGGCCGCCGTGTGTGTGGCCAGAGAGGGACAGCTGGTAGCCGTCGGCGGCGAACTTCTCCAGCACGCGGGGCTCGGGGGAGTGTAGCAGTGCCAAGGCCAGGTCGGCATCCTCGTTCGGGGCGCCGGCGATTTCAGCGTAGTCATCCAGGTCGTGGTGCGGGTCATCCACACCGGCGGCGGCCAGGCGGACATCACCTACCTTGAACTCCACGCGGGCTTGGTTGGCGTCATGCCAGCCATGTTCGAGGAAGGCTGCGCGCATGCCCTTCCACGGCAGGTTTACATAGGACGGCGTGTTCTTCTTACCAATCAGGTAGTTGAACGGGTTCGGGATGCGCGGAGCCCAGTAATCGTTAGTGCCAAAGCAGAACAGGCCCGGGCGGTTCAGTAGCGGGCCGAGGGCACGGAGGACGTCGGGAACGCCGCCCTTATCCGAGAGGTTATCGCCGGTATTGACCACGAGGTGCGGGTCGAGCCGGTCGAGGTCGGAGACCCACTCGATCTTGGCGCGCTGGCCCGGAATCATGTGGAGGTCGGACACGTGCAAGAGGCGGAATTCAGACTCATCGCGCAGCGTACCGGGTGCCAGCAGGGGCAGCGTGTACTCCTTGAGCTCAAATTTGGTGAGCTCCGAGTGCGCCCACGCGGCAGTGCCGAGGCCTGCGGCGGCGAGTCCGCCAAGGATGGGAAAAATCTTCACCCTCACCACCCTACCTGGCTCGCTAGCGTAGATTGAAGGGCATGAGTGAGTTGAAAGAAACTATCCGCGCAGACCTCAAGACCTCGATGAAGGCTAAGGACAAGGCCCGCACCTCCGCGATCCGTTCCCTCCTGTCCGCCATCCAGGCGGAGGAGACCACCGGTGCCCGCCACGAGATCACCGATGAGGACGTGCTCAAGGTCATTGCCCGTGAGATCAAGAAGCGCCGCGAGTCCGCCGAAGTTTACGAGGCGAACGGGCGCCCGGAGTTGGCAGAGGCCGAGCTTGTTGACGTCCCCTTCTTCGAGGCCTACCAGCCTGAGCAGCTTGACGACGACGCACTGAACGCCCTCGTCGCCGAATCTATCGCCGAGGTAGAGAAAGAATCTGGCGAGCCGGTCACCATCAAACAGATGGGCAATGTCATGAAGGTGGCCAACGCTAAGGCCGCTGGCCGTGCCGACGGCAAGCGCCTGTCGGGTGCTGTGAAGGCGGCCCTGAACTAACGCTCAGCGTTATAGCCCGAAGAAGTCCCTCACGTCGTTGGTGAGGCGGTCCACATCCTCCTGGTTGAACAATGGCTCCGGCTGGGAAGGTGACTGGTCGCCGCCACCGCCGGTGGCGGGCGGCGCGTAGATGTAGTCGGTGCCGGCGCCGGTGTCGGCGCCGGTGCTGGGACTGCTTGGGGCGGAGGAGCCGTCGGAAAGCTGCAGCGTTACCTCCGCACCCTTCTTGGTGCCGGACGCGCCCGTGATGACGCGCACCACCTTGCCATAGCCCACACCAGGTGCTGCGACTTCCGTGGTTTTGACGGTATAGCCCGCCTTCTCCAGGGCCTCTCGGGCTTGCTTTTCGGACTTGCCCTTCAGGCCGTCGATAAGCGGCGAGACCGTACCAGAATCGTAGGCGTGGTCGTAGTCCGGAACCGTGCCATTGGCGGCCTCTGGGATGCGTGCCGCCATGGTGTAGAACGTCGAGGCCGGCTCCTTGCCACCGAAGAGGTTGCCGTTCTGGCACTGGCGTACAGGGGCGGTGCACAGCGGTGTCGTTGTGGTGCCGTCGTTGTAGATATACGGTGCGGCCGCCACGGCTGAGTTAAAGCCCAAGAAGGCCGAGGACTGGTTGGACTCAGTCGTTCCCGTCTTGGCCGCCGCTTGGCCTGTGAACCCTGCTGCGCGGGCTGACGCCGACGCTGTGCCCTTCTGGGTATCGGCCGTCATGTTGTTCTCCAGCGCCTTGGCTACTTCCTTGCCTACCGCGCGTTCACACGGCGTGTGCTTGAGGTACACCTCATTGCCATGCGCATCCGTGACCTCCTCAATCGGGTTCGGCTCGCACCACATGCCTTCTGAGGCCACTGTTGCGCCCACGTTAGACAGCTCCAGCGCATTCACGGCCGTTGGCCCCAAAGTAAAGGAACCCAAGTTGGCATTCTTGATGTGATCAGCGATGGATGCGTCACCGTCGTAGCTGCCGGGGTCCTCGTAGGAGCGCAGGCCTAGCTTGACGGCCATATCCACTACCTGTTCGACGCCGAGCTGCTCAATGAGCTCAATGAATGGGGTGTTAGGGGAATAAGCCAGGGTGTCCTGCAGCGTCATGGTGGCGGCATAGTTGCCCGCATTTTCCACGCAGTACTTATTCGGCGGGCAGTTCTCCGCACCACCGAAGCCAAGGCCCTCGGCCTCGTAGCGGTTGGGCACGGCGAGGCGGTCTTTAATTCCGTAGCCGGACTCCAACGCTGCTGCGGCGGTAAAGAGCTTGAACACGGAACCCGCGCCGTTACCCACCAGTGAATTGGGCTGGGGGAGTAGGGTTTCGTGGTTGTCCAAGTCGAGTCCGTAGGTGCGGGAAGAAACCATGGCTAGGACCTTGCGGGAATCGGCGCCGGGCTTGATGACGTTCATCACTTCAGCCACGCCCTCTGCATCCGGGGCTGTGTGACTGCGCACCGCGTTGAGGGCCTGGTCTTGGATGTCCGGATCCAGCGTTGTTTTGATGGTGAGGCCGCCGCGGGCGAGGTGCTCGCGGTCAATGCCCTTATCCGCGAGGTAGCTCACTGCATAATCGCAGAAGAAACCGCGGTCGCCCGCGCCGATGCAGCCATTGGGCAGGGTGGCTGGGCTATCGAGCACACCCAGGGGCTGCTGGGCAAAACTATCGGCGTCCTCTTGGGCCAGGGTTCCGTTGTTCACCATGGCCTGCAGTACCACGTTGCGGCGCTCCCGCACTCCCTCCTCATTGGTGTAGGGGTTGAGGTACTCAGATGATTGCACCATGCCGGCGAGCATCGCTGCCTGCGGCACGGTGAGGTGAGCGGCGTCGGTGCCGAAGTAGGTGCGGGCAGCAGCCTCAACACCAAAGGAGTGGTTACCGAAGGGGACGAGGTTGAGGTAATTCGTGAGGATCTCATCCTTGGAGAGCTGCGCGTCGATATCGGTAGCCATGCGCATCTCGCGCAGCTTGCGCGGTACGGACTGCTCGGTGGCGGCCTGGCGCTCCTCATCAGTGGTGGCATTGACGAGCAGGAGGTAGTTCTTCACGTACTGCTGGTCAATGGTGGACGCGCCTTGGGAGACGCCGCCGGCTGCCAAGTTAGTCCACAGCGCGCGGAAATTGCCCTGGAGATCGACGCCTTCATGCTCATAAAAGCGGCGATCCTCAATGGCGACGACGGCCTGCTTCATGGCATCTGAAATCTCATCCGGCTTCACTGGGTGGCGGCGTTGTTCAAAGATATACGCCATGGTGTTGCCCTTAGCGTCGAGGATGGTGCTCACGCCGGGGGTGTCTCCGGAGGTGAGATCCTGGATATCCGATTGCATCGTCTCGTTGGTTTTGGCCACGGCGACGCCGCTGACACCCGCGATGGGGGCTAGTGCTAGGGCGATGAGGAGGCCGACCAGCGCAGTGGAGAGGACGAGCTTTCCCAGGGATTTGATGACAGTCACCCTCCACACACTAGTTGCTTGAGACCAGATCCGGGAGACCCCCCTAAAGTGTGACGTGTTAGACAGGGATACCGGTCTGTGAATAGACTTACGGTTAGTACATAATATTCCGCCGCCTAGAGGGTTATTCACTTTTCGCGGGGCGGGATGGGAGCTTGGAAGGAGTTACCTAGCCATGACAGTCAATGTGAACGGTGCAGGACGGTCCGCGATGGTAAAGAATGCCTCGACGACCACGGAGCGTGGTGAGTGGGTTACCCAAGCTAAGTGCCGCAATGGCGATCCCGATGCCCTGTTTGTACGTGGTGCTGAGCAGCGCAAGGCTGCAGTGATCTGCCGCCACTGCCCTGTGCTTAATGAGTGCCGCGCCGATGCCCTTGATAACCGCGTCGAGTTCGGCGTGTGGGGTGGCCTGACCGAGCGTCAGCGCCGCGCCCTGCTGCGTAAGAACCCGCACATCACCAGCTGGGCACACTACCTTGCTGAAGGCGGAGAACTCGTCGGGATTTAAGCGCTGGAGTTTAGTAGCATGGAGCCCATGACTAAATGGGAATATGCCACTGCGCCAGTCCTTACTCACGCGACGAAGCAAATCCTGGATTCCTGGGGTGAAGACGGCTGGGAGCTCGTCACCATCACCCCGGGCATGAACCCGGAAAATGTTGTCGCCTACTTCAAGCGTCCGCTGGAGGAATCCTAAATGGGCGTGCAGGAACGCCTTGAGGAACTCGGCGTCGAACTTCCTTCCGTCGCAGCTCCGCTCGCGTCCTATGTTCCGGCTACCCGTGTAGGCAGCCAGGTATGGACCTCGGGTCAGCTGCCTGTCGTGGGTGGCGAGCTGCCGGCTACCGGAAAGGTGGGGGCTGAGGTATCGGTGGAACGCGCCCAAGAGCTGGCGCGCACCGCGACGCTCAATGCTCTTGCCGCCATTGATGCCCTCGTTGGCCTCGACAAGATTACCCGCGTGGTGAAGGTCGTCGGATTTGTTGCCTCAGATCCTTCTTTCACGGAGCAGGCCGCAGTTATTAATGGCGCATCGGACTTCTTGGGTGACGTCTTCGGTGAGGCCGGCGTGCATGCCCGTTCGGCGGTGGGGGTGGCAGTGTTGCCGAAGGATTCCCCCGTTGAGATCGAAGTTATCGTAGAAATCGCTGAGTAATCGGATAGGGTAAGAAGCATGGAGCATCCTGCATATAGCCAATTGCGTCCCGTGAGCCAGTCCGTCGGTGTCGTGCTGTGTGATAATCCCAGCTACACCGCCCTGGAAGGTACTAACACCTGGATCATCCGTGCGGGGGAGGATTCCCGCGCCATCGTCGTTGATCCGGGCCCGGAAGATGAGGGCCACCTCAACGTCGTGACCGCGAAGGCGGGCGAGGTTGCGCTGATCCTCCTCACTCACCGTCACGATGATCACGCGTCGGGCGCCCAGCGCCTGCGTCAGCTCACTGGCGCCCCCATCCGCTCGTTCGACCCCAACTACTGCAACGGCGCCGACGCGCTTGTCGACGGTGAAATTGTCGACATCGACGGCGTCACCCCCCAGCTGGAGGTTGTTCACACCCCTGGCCACACCGCTGATTCCACGTGTTTCTTCGTGTGGTCCGCAGAGGCAAAGAACTCCACTCTGGAGGGCATCCTCACCGGTGACACCATCGCCGGCCGCCACACTGTTCTTCTCTCTGAGACCGACGGTGACCTGGGGGCTTACCTCAAGACTCTGGACCTTCTGGAAGAGCGCGGCAAGGATGTGCCGCTCTTCCCGGGCCACGGTCCGGACCTCGAGGACACCTCCGCGTTCGCACGTAAGTATATTGACCGCCGTCACCACCGCCTCAACCAGATCAAGGAGATCCGCTCCCGCCTGGGTGAGGATGTGGATGTCAAGACGCTCGTTGATGAGATGTACGACGACGTCGACCCGGTCCTGCGCCATGCTGCTGAGCAGTCCACGCGTACCGCATTGAAGTACCTGGCGGCGCAGCAGTAAGGGCTCAAGAAAACGACTCAATCCCCCGAGTTTTCCTCGGGGGATTTTTCGTCTGACTTGCTGCGCGGCCGGGGCGGTGCAGCAGTAAACGCGACGCCTAGCGGGCGCGGCGGGCGAGGTGCTCGGTGTCGACGATGAGTACCGACTTGCCTTCGAGGCGAATCCAGCCGCGGTGCGCGAAGGTAGCCAGGGCCTTGTTGACGGTCTCGCGGGATGCACCAACGAGCTGCGCAATCTCTTCCTGGGTGAGGTCGTGGTTGACGCGCAGTGCGCCGCCCTCCTGCACACCGAAGCGGTTAGCCAGCTGCAGCAAGGTTTTCGCAACGCGGCCCGGAACATCGGTGAAGATGAGGTCCGCCAGGTTAGCGTTGGTGCGGCGCAGGCGGCGAGCCAGCACGCGCAGCAGCTGTTGGGCGATGGCCGGGTGATCAGCAACCCACTGCTTGAGCATGTCAGAGTTCATCGTCGCAGCGGTGACCTCGGTAACGCACACAGCGGACGAGGTGCGCGGGCCCGGATCGAAGATGGACAGCTCACCGAACATATCGGACGGGCCCATCACGGTCAGAAGGTTCTCGCGGCCATCCGGGGCGTGGCGGGCGAGCTTAATCTTGCCCGACGTGATGATGTAGAGGCGGTCACCCGGCTCACCCTCATCAAAAATGGTGGTGCCGCGTGGGAAACGTACAGTCTCCATCTGCTCGATCAGGTTCTGGACTGCCACCGGGTCAACGCCCTGGAAAATTCCAGCGCGGGAGAGGATGTCCTGTACGCCTTCCACTGTTACTCCTTAAAGCCTGCGCAGTAGGGTAGGTGAGACAAACGCAAGCAGGTTTAGTTTGTTGATGACGCACCTACTCTCCAGTGCGCCACGAGGCACTGCCCAACATCATACAGTGCAATTTGTCACTTTTTCCAGCCGTCTGAAAAATAGTCACAGGGGATGTGATGGGTATTAGCTCTCGAATGCAGTTGCCTCGAGCTTCTCCATCAGAATGGCGAAGAGTGCCAAGCCCAGCGGGACAAGCAAAACAAGCGAAATCATGCGTTTCACTCTACCTGCTCGTTCAGTAGAATCGGCCATATGTCTGACCTTGACAGCGACCATTCTCGCATCGGCCACATTCGTGCGGCCCTCGCTGCGGAATATCCGGACGCAGACTGCGAACTGAACTACTCTACCGCTCTCGAGCTGCTCGTCGCCACGGTGCTCTCCGCACAGTGTACCGATGAACGCGTCAACCAGGTCACCCCGCAGCTCTTCGCTACCTACCCCTCCGCGCCCGACTATGCCGCTGCTGACCGCACCGAGCTCGAGGCCATCCTGCGGCCCCTTGGGTTCCAGCGCGCGAAAGCCGGCCATCTCATCGGTATCGGCGAAAAGCTCGTCGGTGATTTTGGCGGTGAGGTTCCCCGCGGCATCGAGGAGCTCACCTCCCTGCCCGGGGTGGGGCGCAAAACCGCCCTCGTTGTCCGCGGCAATGCCTTTGGTGTGCCGGGCATCACGGTGGATACCCACGTCACCCGTCTGAGTCAGCGACTCGGGCTGACAGGAGCGAAGACGCCACGGGCGATTGAGAGGGACGTCGCCAAGCTCGTGCCCGAAGAAGAACAAACAGTCTTTTCACACCGACTCATCCTCCACGGCCGCCGCGTGTGTACCGCACGCAAGCCCCAATGTGGCGTCTGCGTGCTTGCCTCGTGGTGTCCGTCACGGGGTTAGGATGGAACAATGAGCCAATACTCCCGGTGGCCTGGATACGTGAAGGCCAGCATCGCAGCCGTCCTCATGTTGGCGGCCCTCGCGCTGGTTGGCGTGGTTAATCTTCTTGAGGATGATGAGCCGGAAGTCGCCGTGCCTCAATCTCAAGAACAAGAGGTGGCCAAGCGCCCTAAGTGCCCTGAAGGGCCCATCGCCGGGGTAGACCTGCCGTGCCTTGGTGCAGCGAGCACAGCAGCGGCCAAGGACATCCAGATCGTCACCGTGTGGGCGTGGTGGTGCGAGCCTTGCCGCACGGAGCTGCCGTTCTTCCAGGACATCGCGCGTTCGCACTCCACGTGGAACGTTGTGGGTGTGCATGCAGACGCCAATGCAGCGAACGGTGCCGCGCTCCTCGACGACCTTGGTGTTGATTTGCCTAGCTACCTGGATGAAAATGGCACCTTCGCGGGCGAGCTCGGGTTGCCCAACGTCATTCCTATCACGTTGGTGGTGCGCGATGGAGAGGTGGAGAAGAAGTTTGTTAAGCCGTTTACCTCGGCGGATGAGCTGGAGCAAGCTATCGATGAGGTGCTCAAGTGAGCCGGCTTAAGCCCGCCCACGCCCCAGCATGGCTGCGCCCGGCGCTGGGCGTGGATACCCGCAGAGTTCAAGAGCGACTGGTTACTCATGTCCCTGCCGCCAAGCGCCGCCGAGAGTCTGCGGTGTTGGTGCTCTTTAAGGGGGAGAGCTTCGAGGATGGTGAGGTTCTGCTCACACACCGTTCGCCGTCGATGCGTTCGCACTCGGGTCAGATTGCCTTCCCCGGTGGGCGGCGCGACGATGGAGACGCCTCGCTTGTCGACGTTGCCTTGCGCGAAGCCGAAGAAGAAACCGGCCTCGATCGCTCCACGGTGACTCCGTTGGAACAGTGGGGCAAGCTGGACATCCGGGCCACCGGTAACACCGTGAGTCCAGTGTTGGCCTATTGGCACCAGCCGGGAACTGTGTGGCCGGCCAGCCCCGAAGAAACCGATGATGTTTTTACCGTTCCCCTGCGCGAGCTCGCGGATCCAACAAACCGCATGATGGTGGGTTTCAGTCGGTGGAAGGGTCCGGCTTTCCGGGCGCGCGGCTATGTGGTGTGGGGATTTACCGCCGGTGTGCTGTCAGGACTCATGGATCACGCGGGGTGGGCCGTAGAGTGGGACAAAAATAAGGTTCATGATCTGCGTGAATCACTGACCCGCTCGCTGAATAATGAGAAGATGGGTTAGTTTGTTCCGTCTTTCCTGAGAAAGTGTTCTCCGTGTCCCTAGCTGTTGACATCGCCATTGTGATTGCTGTGCTCCTCGCCGTGTGGGTGGGCTGGCGTCAGGGCGCGTGGACGGCGATTCTTGCGGCGGTCGGCGTTATTGCGGGCTTGGTTTTGGGGACGGCGGTGGCGCCGGCGGCGATGCAGTTGACAGACCAACCTGCCCTGCGCTTCCTCCTGGCTGTTGGTGTGGTGATTTTGCTGGTGGGGTTGGGGCAGCTGGTCGGAGCGTCCCTGGGGGCCGCGTTGCGGGACCGCATGCGTACCCGTTCGGGCCAGCGCGTGGATTCTTCCATCGGCGCGGTGTTTCAGGCCGTCGCCGCCATCGTGGTGATCTGGCTGGTCTCGCTGCCGCTGGCTTCCAATTTAGGCGGGCAGCCGGGCCAGGCACTGCGCGAGTCCCGCATCCTCAGCGAACTTAACGCTGCCGCTCCGGACCGTCTAGCGGCGTTGCCCAATGGCCTCGCTGCCATGCTCAACGAGTCCGGTTTGCCACCTCTTGTCTCGCCGTGGGAGCGCTCGGGCGCGGATATTGAGGTGGAAGCTCCGGAGCTCGAGATTGGGGATCCGGGCCTGCTGGAGCGCGTCCGACCGTCTGTCATCCACGTTTTGGGTGACGCGGAGGCTTGTTCGCGGCGCCTTATGGGTTCCGGATTTGTGACGGAACCGGATTATGTGATCACGAACGCGCACGTTGTGGCCGGCACGGATAAGGTGCGCCTCGATACGGTCCTGGGGCTGAAGGAGGCTGACGTGGTGTACTACAACTCGGACGTGGATATCGCGGTGCTACACAGCCCAGACTTGGGAATAGATCCCCTGCCGTGGGCGGAAAATGATGCTGTGACCGGGGACGATGCCATCGTTATGGGCTTCCCGCAGTCCGGGCCGTTTAGTGCGGAGACCGCGCGTATTAGGGATCGCCTCACCATCGCCGGCCCGGATATCTATTCCACCGGCCGCGTGGAGCGTGATGCCTACACGGTGCGCGGCAACATCCGCCAAGGTAATTCTGGTGGGCCCATGATTACCCCGGAGGGCCAGGTCCTCGGCGTGGTCTTCGGTGCGTCCGTGGAGGATTCCGATACCGGCTATGCCCTCACCGCCGACGAAGTGCGCGGCCACGTGGGTGACGTCACGCAGCTTGTCGACGCCACCCCCACCGGCTCCTGCGTCGGCTAGTTCTCGCGTGCGCTTTTCTTCCCCTTGGTCGGCATTAACCCCACCTGTGAGATACTTTCTCCTCTCACCTTTCTAAGCAGGGATTTTCTTCCTCCGGTTGCGGGGTGGCTGGTGCTGTTTTAGTCTCTGTGCTCATGGGGGATATCGAAACCTACCTCCGCCTACGCAACTCGGGGATTGCGCTGGTGGAACATATACCTGGCACACCCGATAAGCTCCGCGCGCTCGGCGCCGATGCCGCCGATGCCACCGAGCTTTCACACCTTAACCAGGTGTACTTCGGCCCCACCCGCTTTAGCGGCAAACCATTCGGATCATGGGTCGCAGTACGTAAGCATCATCTACAACGAACGTTTGGCCGAACATGGTATTACCGCTTCTATCGGCACCGTCGGTGACTCGTATGACAATGCCTTGGCCGAGAACGTCAACGGTTCGTACAAGAATGAGCTCATTCATAGCCGGAAATAGTCCGACGTGGTTGAGGTGGAGATCGCAACGTTTGAGTGGGTGAATTGGTGGAATGAGTCCAGACTCCACCAGTCCTTGGGGTACCGCACGCCGACGGAGGTTGAATCAGAATTTTGGAACCGACACCCGGCCCGAGAAACAATGGAAGTTAAGGCAAATGCCTAGGAAAACCCGGGGCACTTCACTCGACACCCTCATCGACTTCTACACCACCGCAGCCACCAAAAACCACGCAACCGCCATCCTCTACAACTAACGCTTCCAACACGCACAACGCGTGGTAGAAACAGACGCAGATTTTCCGCGGCATCGGCAAGCGTGTGAGTGCGGATTTTCTATGGTCTCAGCCTGGCAGGCGTACTCACTGCACTCCACGCTGATACGCCAAGCACAACCAGCGTGACCACCACGACCGGCTCGACTGCTGCAGCTTCACCAGTCACCGGGGCTACCAGTCGCCCAGGGCTCAACGGTCACGCTAACCACAACGCAACGAGTGCTGCAGCGGACTCGGCTGTTGACTTTGTCGGCACCAAGCCGGTGCGTGTAGGACGA
This sequence comes from Corynebacterium sp. BF-R-2, assembly GCF_024586525.1. Lineage (NCBI taxonomy): Bacteria > Bacillati > Actinomycetota > Actinomycetes > Mycobacteriales > Corynebacteriaceae > Corynebacterium > Corynebacterium sp. BF-R-2. The sequence continues at coordinate 102,769 of NZ_JAMFTP010000007.1, forward strand.
ACCGCCTACACCTATGACGATGCTGGGCGTGTGGTGCGCACCGTCACCAAGCGCCTATCCCGCAAACCCTTGGTGCACGAATTCTTCTACGCCACCAATGAACAACCCATCGGTTTTATCTCCTCCGACAACAAACACCTCGGGTGGCGCTACATCTACGACCCCTATGGACGCCGCGTCGCCAAGGAAGCCATCAACACCACCACCAACAACACCAGCGAAGCCATTGCGCATGGTGGTGGCCACCCAGAAAACAATCTCAGCGACATTGATACGGTCGACCAGGCACTGGTCGATGCCGAGTTCTCTTGTCACCGATCTGACCGGCAGCCCACAAGAACTCATCCACCCCACCACCGGGAACATCGTAGGTACAGCCCGCCATAGTCTCTACGGCACTCGCACCTGGACCGGCGACGAGACCTCGCCACTGTTGTTTGCCGGCCAATACCTGGACGACGAGTCCGGGTGGGCATACAACCGCTTCCGCTACTACCACCCGGATGCTGGCATCTACAACGCCCAAGACCCCCCTAGGTGTTGTCCCACGCACAGCCAGCGCACAAGGCTACGTCGACCACGCAGCGAACTGGCATGACTACCTGGGACTTCAATGCCACCAGGTCACGGTCAAGGAACTTCAGTCAATGCCAGAATTCCAAAAGCTCGATGCCATGCTTGCTGCCATCCACGAACAGACCGTATCCATTGCCGGCGCAGAATACGCCGAACTTGGCGTAGCAATGTCCGCCACAGATGCACTAACCAAACTCGAGCATCGTAAAGAAATCGAAGCGCAGGTACTCAAGCTGATTCAGGACATTCCGCAGACCGAGATTCTTTTATCCATGCCTGGTATCGGCCCGCGTAGCGCAGCGCAGATCCTCATGACTGTTGGCGATATGTCCGACTTCCCCGATGCAGCGCACCTAGCATCCTATGCAGGGCTATCACCGCGGACGAATCAGTCAGGAACGTCTATCATGTCGAATTCGCCTAACCGGGCTGGCAACAAAAAATTAAAGAACGCCCTATGGCAATCGTCTTTTGCATCGATCAGATTCCACGAGCGTTCCCGGCAATTCTATGAACGAAAACGCAAAGAAGGCAAAAGACACAACGCCGCAGTCGTCGCACTCGCACGCCGGCGCCTCAACGTTCTCTTCGCCATGATGCGAAACGGCGAGCTCTACCGAGACATCTCCACAGTCCAGGAGGCCGCAGCAGCCTAGAACCAACAGACCCTCACCTCAAGCCGATTGCACAGCAAGCCCAATCGGCTCCTCACCGTGCCCGAAAACAACATCCACAAGGAAAAGCAGAAACCCTTCACACCCCCCAACAAACTCACCCACGGAATTGACAAACTATATAGGAACACCTCCCTGGGCGATGGTGCAGGCGCGGAGAGCGCCGCTGTTGCCGATGCCGCGCCCAACACCGCGACGGTAGTAGAGTACCCGCTGCCGGTGCAGGAGTTTGCGGTGACCCGCTACGATTTGCCCGCCGGCACCACGGTTTCCACGCAGCTTCCCGGACCGGCCATCGCCCTGGCTACTTCTGGTGTGGTCACGGTAAACGACCTGGAGCTAGCCCCGGGCGAGGCCGCCTGGTTGCCGGTAACCGGCGGCGACACTACCCGCCTTAGCGCGGCCGCGGGTAAAGATTCGCAGCTCTTTATCGCGGCGGCGCGCCCTGCGCGGCAAGTAGCGCTACCGCGCCGCTGGGGACGCCGCCGCGCGACAAGTAGCACTGTCGCGCTAACCGGCGCTATTTACGACATGGTGGGGCGGCGGAACGCAGCTGCGGCGGCTAGCAGCACTACGGTGAGTGCTACCATCCAGGCCACGAAAGCCCAGACTGCGGTGCCGGGCTGGCCGGTGGCAAGGATTTCGGCGCTTGGCGTGCCGTCGATGGCGGCGCCGGCGCGGGCGGCGAAGGTAAGCGGATTCCACCGGGCGATGGGTTGAACCACACCAGCGAATTGCTCCACGGGCACGAGGCCGCCGTTAAGTGCCATGGCCGCCATGATGATGGGGGCCGGGCCAATGGCGGCCTCCGGGGTGGCGCACATCGCGCCCACCATGGCCGATAGCGAGGCGGCCACCACCGCGCCGAAGATGATGACTAACAGCACCCAGCCAAACCCGGCCAGCGTGTGAATACGCAGGCCAGAAGCCACGGAAGCCAGCAGCACCGCGCAGCCGGAGATAAGGCTGCGTAAGGAATCGAAACACCAGCGGCCGAAGATCTCCGGGCTGGTGCCGTAGCGCGTGGTCGCGATGCGGGTGGTGATACCGCGTTGGCGTTCCTTAATTATCTGCGCGGCGGCGGAGGTGCCATTCATCAGTTCGCTGGAAAGGATGAGCGCGATGGTAAGCGGTAACGCGTCGAGCGTGGCAGAGCCTTGCGAGGCCGCCATGAGGTCGCCAAACAGCCACCGCATGACCAGGAACATCAAAACGGGACCAGCCACGGTATTGGTAATTACCGCGCTATCGCGGCGGGCGGCGCGCAGGTGCCTTCCAAAATGCGTGGCGACAGTGGACAGCCAGGTGGTGTCGTGCGACACGGTGGCGGTGGTGTGGTTAGTCATGTTTCCTCCCCTGGAAAGCGGTGATAAAGCCCCATACGCCAACGACGGTCATGGCGATGAGCCAGCACAGTGCTTCGACTCCGCGCGCCCCCAGGGCAGCGCCACCTAGTAGGTTGCGGGCGGTGTCCAAGATGGGAGATAGCGGTACGTGCCGGATGATGGGGCCAATGCCGCCGGGCAGCGCATCCGCAGGCACGAATGCGGTGGAGAACATCACCATGACCAGCACGAGGTTTTGGAAGAGCAAGGACGCCGAGGTGGGCTTGGGGGCCAACAGGCAGGAGCCATCGATAAACGCGGAGAGGATGATGGTGAGGGCGGCGAAAAGGGCGATGGTAAGGATAATACGACCCGGTCCGGCAGCGTAGCGGGCACCGAGCAGGATCGTGGTGAGGACGACGATGCTGCACGACCACGCGGCGCGGGTGAGATCTGCCAGCAGCCGGCCGACGACCGTGGCCCAGGCGGGCGTCCCGGTGGCGCGGATGCGGTCGTGGATGCCGTTTTCGGCGTCACGCGTAATCGCCAAGGAGGAGCCCCCGGCGGCGAACACAATCGCCTGAATAACGCCGGCGGGCAGGAGGAAGGCGGCGTAATCGATGCCGAGTTCCGTCGAAGCCTTGGCGAAGGTGGCGTAAAAGATGACCATGAACAGGCTGGGTATTGCCACGGCGGAAACCATTACGGCCTTGTTGCGGACGGTGCGCAGGACATTGCGGTGCCACGAGGCAGCGACTGCTCCGAGCGCGTTCACTGGGAGCCTCCACCGGTGTGGGGAGCCTGCTGCGCGATGTCGCCGGACCCGGCGATAGCGAAGTAGACATCGTCCAAGGAGGGCGGAACCAAGGAGACGTCCGCGACCGAGGTGTCGTCGCCATCCCACAAGGCCAGCGCCCGGACTAGGGTGCGGTGGCCATCGGGCGCATCGACGCGCAATACGGTGTCCTCTTGGCGGCAGTCGATGCGGTGTTCTTGCAAGGTGTGGGTGAGGCGTGCGGCATCGTCCGGGCTAGACATCGTGATGAGGCACACCGTGGTGCCATAGCGGTCCTTGAGCTCGGCGGGGGTGCCTTCGTCGAGCACCTTGCCTCCGGCGAGCACGGCGACGCGGTCTGCGAGCTGGTCAGCTTCTTCCAGGTATTGGGTAGTAAGCAGGATCGAGGTGCCGTCGGCCGCCAGCCCGCGGACGGTATCCCACACGGAGCTGCGCGCGGCGGGGTCGAGGCCCGTGGTCGGCTCGTCGAGGAACAGCAGCGCGGGCGGGACAGTGAGGGAGGCGGCGATATCTAACCGCCGGCGCATGCCGCCCGAGTATGCCGAAACCAGGCGGTCGGCGGCGCCAACCAGATCGAAGCGCTCAAGAAGTTCCGCGGCGCGGGCCTTCGCATCGCTAGCTTTAAGCCCTGCCAGGCGGCCAAAGAAGATGAGGTTTTCCTTGCCGGTAAGCTCCTCATCCACTGCGGCGTATTGCCCGGTCAGCGCGATGGAAGCGCGCACCTTGGAAGGATCCGTGGCTAAGTTGTGGCCATCGATGATGGCGGTTCCGCCCGTGGCGGGCAGCAGCGTGGAAAGGACATTGACCAAGGTTGTCTTGCCGGCACCATTGGCGCCTAGGACGGCGAGGATGCCCCCGCGCGGAATGGCGAGGGTCACACCGCGCAGGATTTCCGTTCGCTTCTTGACTTTTCCCAGGCTACATCGCAGATCTTGGACATCAAGCACCAGGTCGCGGCCTTTTGCGTGGGCGCTGGTTGAGGGGACTGCGGTGGCGCTGGGGTCACCGCTAGCGGTTGCCGTGGTGGGGTTTTCTTTCATGATTCATCCCTGGATATACGTCAACGGTCTATTAGACGGCGCACCGATTCTCCTACCGCAGAAGGAAAACCGATTATTGCCCGCGAACGATGGATTGTGGTCCACGGAGCAAGCGCCTGGGGTAGTGCCAACTAATCCTTAGAAAATGATGTATGTCTAGCGGCACCGGGTCGTGCACAGCGCCCCGCAGGAGAGGGCTGCACAGGTCGGCTGATCGGCGGCGACGCTGCAGGTTGCTGCAAAGTTGAGCATACCATAATTAGGCATGGCATGCTTGACAATAATTAGGCATGGCATGCTTGACAATTAAGTCGAAGGCCTGTAAGCTACCAAGTGTGAGCTAAGAATCTGGGTATTCCGACTAGTCAGGGTCAAACCGCGTGGCTGACCGTAATTCGTATTGTGGCTCGCGCCTCTCAAGCGCAAAGGAGTATCCATGGATTCTCGAGAGCAAATCGAAGATAAGATTCTCTGCGGTCAGCCCTTCCGCCCTATTGAGGACCCGGATCTCTATTACGAGATGATGGAGGCGGCGGAGAAGTGTCACGATCTCAACCAGCTTCGTCCACTTCAAACAGCGGAGAAGCAGGCAGTGATGGCAGACCTGCTTGGTGAACTGGGGGAGCGCTTAATGGTTTTCCTGCCATTTCATGTCCAATATGGCTCGAAAATCAAGGTCGGAGATGGCGTGACCTTCAATCGAGGAACGACGGTACTTGATATGGCCCCGGTGACATTTGGCAATGAGGTCATGGTTGGTCCATGGTGTTCCTTCTTTGCTGGCAATCACGCCTTAGACCCCGTAGAGCGGCAATACATGGTGTGTACCGGGGGTGCGATCACCATACAAGACCATGTGTGGCTTGGTGGCAATTGCACGGTAACTGCGGGTGTCACGATTGGGCATGGTGCAGTAATTGGTGCTGGCAGTGTTGTGACAAGAGATATTCCGCCCATGGTACTCGCAGCCGGTAATCCGTGCCGAGTCATTCGTGATATTGGCCCGGAAGATAAGCTCATGGGGGAGTCTTGGGTTCCTGAGTGGCCTAGTTGGATTACGGATTGAGACGGCTGTGAAAGTTCTCGCGGTCGTCCTGGGTTCTGAGGGTGATATGCTGCCATTTGCGCACCTTGGTGTCGCACTTCGAGATCGTGGCCACCAGTTTGTTTTGGCTGGGTTTAGCGAATTCGGCGGGAGTTTTCGTGCAAACGGGGTGGACTACATCGAGTTACCCGGTGATTACCGGGCGTTAATGAAGCGCCTTTTGGGCGATAGTAAAGGCATGATGGACACTGTCTTAGGTATCCGTGAGATGATATCTGACGCCCACGTTTTCGATGTGTTAGAGCATGCCATGGATGGCGTTGACGTGGTCATGTACACCCAATTCAGTGAAGTTGCTCGGTTGTTAGGGGCTGCACGCGGAGTCCCCAGCGTTCGGGTGCAGGTTTTCCCTACCGAACCCTGCCTCCGTTACAGCCTCGTGGATCCGCGAAAACTGGACGGCTCTGTCGGAGCTCTGGTCACCCACTGGATGTCCAATACTCTGATGGCTTGGGCGATGCGCCCAGTGATAGCGGCATGGCGCCGTAGGTTGGGGCTGCGTCAGCGAGCGCTCTCCTCTCCACCAACCACGATCTACCAATTCAGTCCCGCGTTGAGTCCGCCGGCGCCGGAATGGAAAAACCACATTCACGTCACTGGCGAGTGGCTTGACCCGCACCACAGTGAACTCGCCCTAGACCCAGCAGTCGAGGAGTTTGTGGCTGCCGGCTCGGCCCCGGTTCTGGCAAGCTTTGGGAGTATGGTCTCAGATCGCGTTTATGACCTTCAACGATGGACTCGAGACGCGTGCATCGAGCATGGTCTGCGGGCGATAATCGTCGATCCCGATCATGAGCCTGGTGTGAGAGAAGGAATCCTCACCGTCGCCCGGGTCCCGTTCGCGACTGTGCTTCCGTGGTGCCGTGCAGGCATCTGCCACGGCTCACTGGGCACCACCGGGGCGATCCTGCGCGCCGGCAAGCCGTGCCTTGCGGTTGCATTCGGTGGTGACCAACACTTCCATGCCAACGCAGTTTGTCGAAACGGTGCCGGGCCGAACTATATTGACGCCCAGCGAGGCGAACTGAGTGCCCAGTCCCTGGCCGCCGGAATTGCCGATTTGGTAAGTGGAGCATACGACTCCGCAGCCCGCAGGATGCCCGAGTTGCTTGCCACAGACCCGGGTACCGTCGCAGCAGTAGAAATCGTGCTTAATCAGTCCGACCTAGCGAAAGGCGAAAAATGACAGAAATCAGCTGCGAGGGAGTCTTTCCGTTTGTGGCCGGACATCGCACTGGAACCCTCTTGTTTTGCTTCCATCACGCAGGAGGCAGCGCTTCCGTCTATCGTGGATGGGTGGGGGTCAACCCAAGCATTGACGTGGTGCCGGTGGAGCTTCCCGGAAAGGCAACCCGTCGCCGAGAGAAATGGGTAAGCGACTTTGACAAGCTCGCCGATATGTGCGCAACCGAGATAGTAGATCTGGCGGCGGGCGCGCCGATTGCGTTGTACGGCCACTCCATGGGGGCAGCGCTGGCCTACCAGGTTGCTGCCTGCCTGCAGCAGATGCATCGGCCCACTATACCGGAAGCCGTGGTGGTGGCCGCACGGCAGGCGCCCGGAGAAACCGTGCCTGGGGAATACCACTCGTCAATGGGGTTCGGTGCGCTGCGCAGGGAGTTTGAGAAGGTAGGTGGCACACCACCTGAGATCCTTGCCAATGATGATGTGATGAAGCTGCTGCTCGCTGACATTCGTCGCGATTATGTGTTACACGAGGGCTTTCACCATGCAACCACGGTGCTTCGCTCTCCTGTGCTGGCATTGGCGGGGGATAGCGACCCAGCTGTCAGCCCAGAGATGCTTTCCCGGTGGGAAAATTTTACCAGCGGTAGTTTTGAACTGAAGGTCCTGCCGGGTGGGCATTTCTTCCCGCTCGATACTGGAACCGAGTTCCTCGACCTGCTTGCCGGTTTTCTAGCGGGAATTACTGGGAACACTGCCTGGTTAGCGCGGAACAATGCGTGATTGTGACTGTTAAGTAAAGAGGCCCCGATGACCGAACAAAAACCACCCATTACATTTAGGCAAATATCTCAACCTGCCCACCGGCAGATCACGGTGTCGCTGCTATTGGCGGTGCTGGCGGCGGTTTTGTCGCTGGTGCCGGTAATCGTGCTGGTTGAGCTGGTGCGCACCGTAATGCTGTCCTTCCAGGGAGAGCCGATAGATGCGTCAAAGCTGTGGCTGCTAGTCGCGGCGCTCATGGTGGCCACCGTCCTACATGGACAGGCAACCGTGAAGAGCCTCCAGGTAAGCCACCAGGCCGACGGCCTTTTGGGCGAGCACTTACGCCAGCAGCAGATTACCAAGCTGGGTAGGCTCCCGCTGTCTTGGTTTACGCGGACACCTTCGGGGACTGTGAAAACCTACATCGAAGACGACGTCACCAAGATCCACCAGCTCATCGCCCACGCGCCGCACGATTATTCGGCCGGTGTACTCGTACCGCTATTGAGCCTGGGATACATGTTCGTGGTGGACTGGCGGATAGGCCTGCTGGGCCTGGTACCACTGCTGTTGGCAGTGGCCACCATGCCGTTTATGATGCGCGAGTTTCAAGAAAAGGCGGAGAAATTTAAGTCCAGCCAGAAGCAGCTAGACGCCGCCGTCGTAGAGTTGGTGCGCGGCATCCCGGTTATCAAGGTGTTTGTTCCGGAAGGCTACGACGAGAGCATTTTCCTTAGTCGTTCCCGGAGTTTTGGTGGGTTCTATCGCGAGTGGTTGCACGCCACCGTACACCCCACCGCTTTGATGAAGATCTTCACCTCCACCGGGTTTGGCCTGCTGGTGGTAGCCGCGGCCAGCCCGTGGCTCATCACGTCTGCGGGCGTACCAGTGGCCGATGTGCTGGCAGCGTTTTTGTTCATCAACAACATCGCCGCGCCTCTGCTTATGCTTTCGCGCACTAACATCATGTTTTCGGAGGCGAAGGCTGCCGCGGCGGATCTCACCGAGTTCTTCAACATCCCGGTATTGCCGCCCGCTGCTGGCGGCAGGGAGCCTGCAAACGCCGGAATTGAGTTGAAAGATTTAAGCTTCTCCTACGTGCCGGACACCCCGGTGCTTTCCGGCATTAACCAAAAACTTACCGCCGGCAGCATCACTGCGGTGGTGGGACCTTCCGGCTCGGGGAAGTCCACGTTAGCCGCGCTCATCCCCCGGCTATTAGACCCCACGGAGGGGTCGGTGCGCATTGGTGGCGTCCCTAGTACTGATCTCCGATCTGACCAGCTCTACCGTAGGGTAGGGTTCGTCTTCCAGGACCCTTACCTTATGCGGATGAGCGTGCGGGATAACATTCGCCTCGCTCACCCGGAGGCCACCGACGCAGACGTGGTTCGCGCCGCCCGCGCCGCCCAGATTCATGAGCGCATTACCCATCTGCCGCGCGGCTACGACTCGGTGGTGGGAGAGGACGCGCAGCTTTCCGGTGGCGAGCAGCAGCGGCTGGCTATTGCCCGGTCCATCTTGCTCGACGCGCCGATCCTCGTGTTGGATGAGGCCACCGCTTTTGCGGATCCGGACTCCGAGGCCGCGATCCAGCGGGCCATTACCGAGCTGGTGGCCGGGCGCACGCTAGTAGTTATCGCACACCGGCTCCACACGATCACCGGCGCTGACCGGATCCTCATGCTGGAAAACGGTGAGGTCACCGAAGCAGGCACTCACGAAGAGTTAGTGGCGGCAGGCAAGGGCTACGCCACGATGTGGGCACGCTACCAAACCGCGCAGGCGGGCATCCAAGGGGAGGAAAAATAATGATCCGCACGCTCTATTCACTGGGCAGTCCGGCTGATCGTCGCCGTCTGGTGCTGGTCCTTACGCTAATTGGGATTTCCGCGGTGGCGTTGGCCATTGGCCTTATCCTCATTGCACTGTTTTTGGACACGCTGTTTAGCGAAGATCCCGCGCAGGCCGCAGCATGGTTGCCCTGGATCATTATCTCCGTCCTCGTCTACGCCGCCGCAGACTGGCCCACTGAGGTTATTGCCCAGGACCTGGGGCATGATTACGTGCTGCGCATCCACCGGCTTATCGCCGATCGCACGGCACAGCTACCCCTGGGCTATTTTGAAGAAGATCGCGCCGGCCAGATCGGTGTTGTAGCCACCAGCGGTGCGCTGTTTGCCGCTAACGCGCCGGCAATGATGCTGCGGCCCATGCTGCACGGTGCTGCCTCGGCCGGTTTGGCTTGCGTGTTTCTCATCGCCGTGGACTGGCGGCTGGGGCTGGTTACCGTTGCAGTGGCTGCCGTGGTGTGGTTCGCCTATAACCGCCTAATGCGGCAGTACCGCGTGGCAGAGCGCCAGAAGGGCGAGCGCAACGAGCACGGCGCCGCGGAGGTGCTGGAGTTCGCCCAGGTGCAGCCGGTGCTGCGCATGGCTGGGCCGGATTCGCTGGGGGAGCGCGCCGTGCGCGCCTCGATTCGAGAGCAGCTTAGCGCCCAGCAGCACACCCAGAAGACAGGTGAGATGATCATGGGTCGTCTGGCTTTAATCATCATGGTCGGTACCGTGGTCATTGATGCCCTGGCCACCGTGCTACTTCTCAACCACTGGCTAGAAGCAGGCACCTACATTGGCGTCATTGTGTTGGTGTTCATCCTGGCTCGCGTTGCTATGTCGGGCATACCCTACGGCGAGGGCTTGGAATCCGCGCGCAATACCTTAGATGAGATCCAAAAGATCCTCGATGCGCGGGTGTTGCCGGAGCCTGCGGTTCCGGCGGCGCCACGCGACTATGGCATCGAGTTCGATGGGGTGGGCTTTGGCTACGAACCCAACACCCCAGTGGTCCGCGACGTGAGTTTCCGCGTGGCGCCCGGAACTACTACTGCGTTGGTGGGTCCCAGCGGCTGCGGCAAGAGCACCTTGCTAAAACTTGCGGCACGCTTCTATGACGTTGACCAGGGGACCATCCGTATCGGTGGTGTGGATATTCGCGATCTTGGCTCCCGGTCGGTGTTGGATTCGCTGGCTATGGTGTTCCAATACGTGTACCTCTTCGAGGACACACTGTATGAAAACATCCGCCTGGGCTGCCACAATGCAACGCGGGAGGAGGTGCTCCGCGCAGCGGAGTTGGCCGGTGTCACCGAGATTGCCCGGCAGCTGCCGCAGGGGTTTGACACCCTGATTAGCGAGGGCGGGCAGAATCTCTCCGGTGGTGAGCGTCAGCGTGTCTCCATCGCTCGTGCGCTACTGAAGGACGCGCGGATCGTGCTGCTTGATGAGGCGACTAGCTCTCTAGACGTGCAGAATGAGCACCTTGTGATGCGCGGTATGAAAACGCTTTCTGCCGAGCGCACCATCGTCGTCATTGCGCACCGGCTGCACACCATCCGCGACGCGGACCAGATTGTGATGATGAGTCCCTCCGGCACCGTGGAGTCTATCGGCAACCACGAGGAACTCATGGAGAGTTCCCCACGCTACCGCAGCTTCTGGGGTGAAAAGAGCGACGCCACCAGCTGGAAGCTGTAGGGACTAGCTGTCGCGGCCGCGTAGATACCGCACCGTGCGCGCCAGTGCGAGATCATCGCACGGTTCGCAGGCGGTAAGGCGGCCTTTTTCCACGCGCAGGAGAAGATCGCAGCACCGCGCCACCAGCTCCATGTCATGGGTTACTACCAAAACGGTCTTGCCCTGCCGGGCTAGGGCGTCTAGCAGGTGGGCCACCCGGTGCATGCGGCACAGGTCCAGCCCGCTGGTGGGTTCATCGAAGACGATTACCTCGCGCTCACTTAGGACTGCTGAGGCGATGGCCACGCGCTGGCGTTCGCCGCCCGAAAGCGACATCGGGTGCCGGGCCCGCTTGTCCGCGAGATCAAGTGCACCAAGCACCTCGGTAAGGCGCGCTTCGTTTTTCCCATCCGGTCCACTGGTGCCGATGATTACGTCGGACTCCACGCTCTCCCCGAAAAGCTGGTGGTTTACGTCCTGCATTACTAAATAGGACTGGCGCAGGCGCTGCCGGGGACCCGAGAGCGAGCGGTTATTGATGTCCACCACGCCGGTGGCCTTAGATTCCAGGCCAGTCAGAACGCGCACAAAGGTAGATTTTCCGGCCCCGTTGCGTCCTACCACGCCGATGACTTGTCCTTGCGGCAACTCCGTGTGGCTGATGCTCAGGGATGGCTCTGTAGCCTTGGGGTAGGTGAACTGTAGCTTTTTGAGCACCATCGTGCCACTTGAAGGGCGTGGCTCGCGGGTCACCTCGGGGACCTGCTGCGCTGAGCGCAAGCCCATGCGGTACAGTTCGGCCTTGTCTAGGGTGCGAAACTCCGAGCCGCTGAGATCATGAGCGATCTGCCCGTCCTGCATAACCAGCACTCGGTCCACGATGTCAACTAGGTAGGAAAGCCGATGCTCAGCGATCAGGACGGTGCGGCCCTGTGTCTTCCACTGCGCGACGATGCGGCGCAGCTCATCGACGGCGGCGAGGTCGAGATTTGATGATGGTTCGTCTAGTAGTAGTACCTGTGGGTGCATCGCGGCCACTGAAGCGCATGCTATTTTTTGTTTCTGGCCGCCGGAAAGTGTGAACAGGTGCCGGTCGAGGAGATGAACCATGCCGAAATCTGCGGAAAGTTCCCCAATACGCTGTCGAATCTCGTTGGGCGCCACGCCGAGGTTTTCGCAGCCAAAGGCGAGTTCGCTGGCTACTTCCAGCGTGAAAAATTGCGACTTGGGGTTTTGGAACACTGAGCCTACGCGTTCGGCGATGTCGTGTGGGTGGGCATGAGTGATGTCTTCGTCGTCCAGCAGCACCTCCCCCGAAATCTGGGCGTCGCAGAACGTGTGCGCCACGCCGTTTATCAGGCGTAGCAGGCTGGACTTACCGCAGCCTGATTCGCCACACACTAGAACTAGTTCGCCCTTCGCCACGGTGAGATTTACGTGGTGCAGCACCGGCTCCGCTGTGTTTTGACCATAGGATAGTGACACATCGTGCAGCTTTATCACGGCAGCATCACTATATTTACCAGTAGTAGGATCAGGGACACGACGAGCACGCTTATGACTATTGCGTCGCCTACGCGGAAGCCTATCTCGCACAGCGTGGTTCGTCGGCGAGGCGAGCCCAATCCGCGGGTCACTGCAGACATAGCCAGCTCGTTGCCGATGCTCACAACGGACGCCAACAGTGGCACAAAGCGGTATTCGAGCATAGCGATCGGGTTGCGCAGGCCCGAGATGCCACGCATCTGCATGGCGGTGCGGATATCGCGGTATTCCTCGAGAATCGTCGGGAAGAACCGGAACATGATGGACGTGGGGATGGTCAGGGCGTCGGGGCTCCGCATGCGCTGCATCGCGGCCATGAATTCGCTGGCCGAGACGGTGCGTAGTAGGTACCAGCAGCACGTGATGCCAGGGAGGATGAGCGAAAGCCCTGCGAACCACGTAGCGCACACGTCCACGATGATGTGGCGCTCGGGCAGGGCCTGTACCACCACCGCAGGAAAGCCGGCGAGCACCGCGAAGGTGAGTGCGTATCGCAGTGCAGCGGCCACCATGCCGGAGGCGAGGAAAAGTGCCCCGGGAACGGCAATGAGCATCCACCGGGCGGTGCTGCCCAGCGCCCCACTGGACCCGGCCGGTGAGATGAGCACCGAGGACACCACGAGGATGACCAGCACCGTGGTGCGTGGGTCCAGATGGAGTCCCGCTGTGTGCGTGCCTGATCCGGGCAAAGTGGGCGACATCAGGCGATTCCTGCTCGCTGGAAGTGCTTGGTGAAGATGCGCCGGCCGAGGATCCCGCCGAGGATCCCGCAGACGAAGGTTACTATCACAATGATGAGGAATAGCCAAGTCATCTGGCCAATAGAGGTGAGGCCATCCGCGAAACTAGCACCATATTTGGTCTGCATGCCGCTGCTCTCTATGTAGCGCCGAGTGGTGAAGAAAAGCGGAATATATGATGCGGTGGGTGACACTGCTATAAAGGCATAGGCGATCACACTGTGTATTGCGCTCGTATACTTGCCGGCGCGCAAAATTAACTCGGCAAACACGGCCATGACCAAGCTGAGCAGCAGTGGCCATATGCCTAAACCAAGCAGCAGGCTGGCGAGGCCGCTGAGAAGAAGGAATATGAAGACCATGCCGGGCTTGTGCACCTTGGCCAAGAACAGCATCATCGGGATGCCCAGGATGAGGGCCTGAACGCTGGTGATCATCACGTAGGTGATGGGGGTGATGCCGATGAAGGCGATGACCACGCCGGCTACCAAGTTGATGACGAAGAAGATGCCGATGTTCATCAGGTCGGTGATGTTCAGCCGTCCTGCTTTTGCATCTTTCGGGGTGGTGTGGGGAGTACTGGGCATGATGTTTCCTTTCAGATTAGGCTGCTTGTGCGTAGCACTGGGTTGGGGGCAAGTGGCTTGTCAGGTGAGTGAAACAGGTGTGGCATGAACTCTAAATTTCGCCTTCTTCTACGTCGCTGCCGACGATGTCGGCGATCAGGTCGGACAATTCTCGGACCGTTGGATGGTTGAATACGTCACGTATGGAGATCTCTACTGACATTTCTCGACGAATCGAGTTAGTAAGCCGCACGGCCGTGAGCGAGTCGGCACCGATGGTGAAGAAGTCATCGTCGATGCTGATCTCCTTGGGCCCGAGGAGATCTTGCAAGATGGTAATGATACCCGAATCTCGGTGATTACGAGAGCGTTCCCTTGTTTGTGGTTGTTCAAAGGTTTTTCCTTCTAAACTCTTGCGATCAATCTTGCCGTTCCAAGACCGTGGTAGCCCATCAATGCGTGATATCACGCGTGGACGCATATAGGCAGGGAGAGACTCGGCGAGGTGGTTATTGAGTGCTGCCATGTTAAAGCCCTCATGCGTAACAACGTAGAGAACAATGCCATGGTCGTTGACAGCGACGCAATCGCGGAGTTCGTTGAATTTTCGTGCTGTTGACTCGATCTCACCGAGTTCGATGCGGTAGCCGTTGACCTTAACCTGACCGTCCTCGCGCCCCAGGAAGATGATGTGACCAAGGTGATTGTAGAGGGCCTTGTCGCCCGTGCGGTACATTCGTTCGCCGGTGCGGGGGTGGGTGATGAATGATGCTGCGGTCTTCTCTGGGTCCTTCCAGTACCCCATGGCCAGGCCACGTCCGGCAATGTAAAGGTCTCCCGGCACATGCGTGGGTCGGGGGTTCAGGGCCTCATCGAGGATGTACATTCGCTGATTTGCCAGCGGCGTTCCATAGGGAATGCTGGTACGCGAGGCATCATCGACGCCTACCTCGTACCAGTTTGACCATATCGATGCCTCGGTAGCACCCCCAGCAGCGAAAACTGTGCAGTCCCGGAAGAGGGTGCTGACCTGGTAAGCGATATTTACAGGTATCCAATCTCCGCTGAGTAGTGCCGACCGTACGGAGGAACCAATGAGGCTCCGTTCGCGGAGGTGTTCCACGTACATCGAAAAAAGTGCTGGTACAGAGTTCCACAGCGTCACCGAGTGCGTAGTTACGGCATCTGCCCAGCACTGCGGATCACGTTTGTCTGCTGGAGATGGCAACACCAAGGTAGCACCCCGCGCGAACATCCCGAAGATGTCGTATACCGATAGATCGAAGTTTAGCTCTGAAATCCCCAATATCCGGTCGGTCGGAGTCACCCCGAGGCGTTCGTTGACATCGACAATCGTATTGACCGCCGACTCGTGGGTGATGGCTACTCCTTTGGGAGTGCCCGTCGTACCAGACGTGTAGATGACGTACGCAAGCGAGCTGGGTGTCGGACTCGATTCGCTTAAGGCCTGGTCACCTGGCCGATGCCGGGCGACATCGGCCAGAGTGATGACTGTGCAGTGCTCGGCTAACGCAGCGAAATCATCGTCCGGATGGTCCATCGCAACAATGGATGCACCCGCATCGTTGATGATGGAAGTGTTACGCCCCACCGGTTGGTCCACGCTCAGCGGCAAGTAGGCGCATCCGGCCTTCATTGCGCCTAGTACCGCTGCGATCTGTTGTGCGGACTTTTCCATCATGATGCCAACGAGATCACCAGGCGCCGGGTCAGTTGCAGCAATAAGCTGGGCCCACTTATCCGACTGCTCATTGAGTTGCTCGTATGTCCATTGCGTGGTGGCGTCTATCACCGCGAGGTTGTCACCATGCTCGGCAAGTCCCTTCTGATACAGCCCCAGTAGGCTCTTATCCGCTCCGGGGAGTTCCCGGTCTGTGTCGTTGATTCGATCTGCGGTGGGCGCGTTGGTCGTCGGAGCTATGGTACTGGTGGGCGCGTTCCAGAGTTCAGGGGACTCTGCGAGGTGCGAGAGAGTGGCTGTAAGGCTGGTGAAAAGCTCCGCCACCATGTCGTCGGGGAAGATCGCCTCGACCGCGTCCATATTCAGCATCAGGCCACCATCGTGTTCATAGACCTGGAGGTCCATCCATACCTGTGGCGTCTGCGATAGGCCATGATCGATTACGCCCAGGTAAGGACTCTGATCTGACTCGGGGTGCTCCACGACGCCCAGGCCACACGTGAAGACCACCGGCATGGTTACCCGAGCACCGCGTTGCTTAGTAAGCATTCGCTGCACCGACACGCCGGAGACACTGCCGTGATCGAGATTGCTGAACATGCGCCTGTGTAGCGCTGCAGCGCGGTCCCGGAACGATGGTGCACACTGGGTATCCACGCTGAGAATAGATAGGCTGGTGAAGTCGCCAACTATGTGGTCAACCTCGGGGGCGAACCGAGTGCGGTCGAACCGGGTCAGGTTGATGCTAAGTCGCGGCTCATCGCTGTACCTCGCTAGGACTTCGGCGTATACCTCGGCTAGGAATACGGCTTCGGTCATCCCCTCCTCACGTACCCGTTGCTTAATACGGCGCCACTTCGCAGCGTCCACCAGGGCGTGGTGGCGGCAAAACTGCGAGGTATTAGCGCCGTTTGTGTCGGTCACCGGCAACTGCGGT
The DNA here is from genome assembly GCF_024586525.1 of Corynebacterium sp. BF-R-2. Taxonomy (NCBI): domain Bacteria; kingdom Bacillati; phylum Actinomycetota; class Actinomycetes; order Mycobacteriales; family Corynebacteriaceae; genus Corynebacterium; species Corynebacterium sp. BF-R-2. The sequence goes on from NZ_JAMFTP010000007.1 coordinate 119,240, forward strand.
GCAGGATAAATAGTATCCACTGCCGATTCCCAGTAGGCTTGGTCACGCTTATGGATGTCGCTGTGTGACAGTTCAATCGTGGCTTCGACATAGTCTTTAAATGAATAGGGGATTGCCGGATCGAGACTGTCTACGCCGTGGTCGTAGGCCTGCTTCCACTCACGGAAAATGTGGAACATGCTCCAGCCGTCGATAAACAAGTTATCGAAACTTAAAAGCAGTCGACCCGCGTCGGGCTCGGCTACGTAGCGCACGTCAAAGCATGGCCACTGAGTGGGATCAAACTTCTGGCGGGACATTTCCTCTCGGATTTCATCGAGAGTATCCTCATTGTCGGCGTTGCCGGAGCGAATGAGGGCAATGCGGTAGCGTGGTACTTCGGGCAACACACGCTGACTCAATCCGTCCTCACACACGACGGTGCGCAGCATGGGATGGCGTTTAATCAGGGCATTGAACGCGTCTTCCACTCGCTCCGGGTCTAAGCAGGCAGTGGACATTTCAAAGTAACAGTGGCTGGAAACGTCGCCGAGTTCGATGGCTCCAGAGCTGCCGATGAGATAGGACTGCTGCACCTCAGTCAGCGGGAACGGAGCGTACTGTTCAGACCCGTGAACAATCTTGGGAAGATCCGATTGCTGGTGGGGGACTTCGGCTATCTGGTCAATTCGGGCGGCCATGTCGCGCAGCAACGGAACGTCAAAGATATTCTCTAACGGAAATTCCACGCCAAAACACTGTTCGATGGTACGGCGCAGGCGTGTTGCTGTGAGAGAATCACCACCCAAGCGAAAGTAGTCTGAGTTCACGTTGGAGCTGGTGTGCAGCAGCTCATCCCAGATATCGATGAGCCGTTTCTCGGTGGCGGTGTGCGGAAGTTCGGTGACAGCGGGCTCGTTGTCGAAGTATTCCGGCACTAATGCTGTGAGCGCTTTGCGGTCAATCTTGCCGTTGCTGGTGAGTGGAAACTTCGCTAGCTCCAGGATGCGTTTCGGTAGCATGTACTCCGGAAGGCGGGTGGCCAGTAGGTTTGTAGCCTTGGCATAGTCAGAATCGCATAGTGTGACCGATTCGTTGGAACTAGCGCGTTCGGCGATGATAAGCGCCGTCGTTTTAGTGATCTCTACATGCTCTACAGGTTTCCACCCAGTGCGCTGCAGGATTTCTTTCCAGCTGCGGGCGCTGAGTAGTACTGTACCGGTTTCGGCCCGAGCGTCCGTGGTATTGTTGGCAATAAATGCGGCGGTGATATCGGACATCGGGGAGGGGGCAGTGGGCTCTACCACCACCATCGTTGCTCCAGGGGCGCTGAGGCCCCAGGCCTCACAGAGCGTTTTCTCGATGTCCTCGCTCTGGTGCAGCGTCTGGTTGCACAGCACCAAGTCCGCCTTCGTCACTGCCTCCCCAGGAGTCGGTTGGGGCGTGCTAGTGACTCCGAGCTGGCGGTACGTGAAGGTGTTACCAACACGTTGTCCGGCATGTTCGAGGTGATGACGATAGGGATCAGCGAGCACGTATGCGCTCGTCCCCGCGATAGCCGCGTAGTCCGCAGAGGCCTCGGGCCGGCGTGACCCGATCTCAAGAATCTTGAGCTCGCTGGTTGAGTGGGTACTGCATTCACGCACAACCGCGCCGAGGACCCGGTGAACCAACCGACCCAACGGACGGGTTGCGAGGAATTGCTCCACCGACATCGAATCTGGGCTTTGGATGAACTCAGCGATACTGCGCTGCTTCTCCGCCATTACGAAGGCTTGCTCGAAGGGGGTGACAAAACGCTCTAACGCGCCGAACGACTCGTCGTCTAGAAGCAAGTCTGCGGTAGCCGGGTGTTCATCTGCTTTGCCTAGCCATGTCTGCCAGCGATTACGGTGTTCGCGGAGGTGGTTTGGGGTCCCCACGCCGGTGAGTTGCTCCTCCCAGCGTCGCATCACTGAGAAGGCATATGCGGTCTGTAAATGCTCATCGTGCTCGACGGACGTGCGGATGTCGCCCTCGGTCAGCACGTCGTTGACTTTGGCGCGCAATGACGTCGCAAACTGCTCCGGAGTAGTTCGGGCAACATGTGACGGTGTGAACTGAGCAAACGTAACCAAAGATGGTGACGATGATGCACCTTGGTGCGTGATACACACGGCACGCTCTATTGGCAGCAACGCTTCACACGCGGACTCGATCTCGCCGAGTTCGATGCGGTGGCCACGAACTTTGACTTGGTTATCCGAGCGGCCTAAAAACTCGATCGTCCCATCGGCCCAGAACCGGCCCATATCGCCTGTGCGGTACCAACGTGAGTCCTCCGAGATTACGAACTTAGTTTCGGTGAGTCCGGGGTCGCCGACATATTGTGTAGCTACGCCCAGGCCGCCAATCCACAGCTCCCCCACAGAATAATCGGGACAGTCCTGGCCATTGCTGGACACCACCCGGTACATCTGTTTGGCAAGCGGCCGACCATAGGGAATTGAGGTCCACTCGGGTGACACTACATCGAGGTCGAGACCATTGGACCAGATAGATGCCTCCGTCGCACCGCCCATAGCTAATAGGTGTGCCTGCGGGGTAACCGTGCGCATGCGCTCAGGCAGGCTGGTATCAATCCAGTCGCCAGATAGCAGAACATGGCGTATGCTGCTGAGCTTGCCCGGTGTCCGATCAGCCGCAGATAAAAGCATCTCAAACAAAGTAGGCACCGAATTCCAGATAGTTATGCCTAAACTATCCACCAGCGATACCCACTTCTTGGCGTCGCGGCGCGCATCATCTGGGATGGTTACCAGTTCGCCGCCAGCAGAAAGGAGCCCGAAGGCGTCGTACACCGAGAGATCGAAATCAAAGGAAGATACGCTTAGTAGGCGGTCTGTCGGACCAACGCCCAGGCGACGGTTGATCTCGCTAATGGTGTTCCATGCAGCACCGTGGCAAATCTCGACTCCTTTTGGTGTTCCAGTGGTCCCAGAGGTGTAGATTACATAGGCTGGGTCTTGTGGATGCAGCTGCGGAAGATTGGCTGTGCCGGTAGCGCTCGTGAAATCTACTACCTGAACTGCAGTTTCGCTCAGAACCTTATCGGGTCGGTCAGTAATCAGATGCGTTACTTGGCTTGCCCCCAAGAGAGCGGCAATACGAGATTCCGGTTGCTGTAGACTCACCGGTACATATGCTCCGCCCGCCATCATCGCGGCTAGCGCACCAATAATCTGGCGAGGACCACGCTCCACCATCACTGCAATCAAAGCGCCTCGCCCAACCCCGGAATTCACCAAAGCAGAGGCGATGGTGGTGGCTTGCTCTTCCAAATCTTGGTAGGTAATAACGTCGCCGCTTGCACTGCGAATGGCCGTGGCCTGGGGGTGGCACCGTGCAGCGGCAATCACCTCATCGACAAGGGTGGTGTCAGGCAGCCGCCAAGAGGCAACTTCGGCACGTGACGCTCGACGGGCCTGCGCTCCTGGGCTCTCTACCGGGTCTGAATGCGAGAGATCGTCGGTGATTGCCTTGTCAATCTCCATCACTAGGGTGGCGAAGAGATCGTCCAGCATCTTCTCGGGGAACAACTGTTCAACTGCGTCGCAGACGATTAGGAAGCCGTTGACGGTGGTGAAGACTTGGAGGTCAATCCACACCTGGGGGGTCTGGGAGATCATGTAGCTAATCTCTCCGAAGGTATCTATAAACTCTTGGCCAACCAGTGGGTCTCCCAGGTTGCAGGAGAACACCACGGGAGCCAAAACTTGCTCACCTCTGGAAGCACGTAGGTCTCGCAGCACCCGCACCGCCGAATACTGTGAATGTGACGAATCCTCATAGAAAGAGGCCTGTATATCCTTGAGGTCCTCGCTGAAAGTGCGGCGTGTGGACTGATCGATACTGGTGAGTGTCAGGGCGGTAAAGTCTGCGACGACATTCTTTATCGCTGTGTCTGAACCGCGGTTGAACAGAGGTACGGCCATGAGGAATTTTTTATTCTCGCTCCATTGGCCGATGGTGCGGGCGTAGGCGGTCAGCAACACCATTGCTGGGGTAGTAGCGTGGTGTTCACACACCTCACGCAAGCGCGACCAAGTTGCCGAATCGAATGATCGACTGCGGCGTACAAACCGGTGTGCTTGTTCCTCGTTGGTGCCGTGGCTCATCGGCAAGGTTGGGGCACCCGGCAACTCGGAGAGGCGATTGCGCCAGTATGCCTGGTCACGGTCGATATCGGCGACGCCTTCGCGAGCGTGTCCAGCGAGGTAGCGAGCGAAACTCCACGACGGGTCGGCGTCGGGGGCTTCACCGGTGGCGTAATGGTGGGCGAGGTCGTGCAAGATAATTTGGAAACTCTGCACATCGCACACAAGCAGGTCGATATCGAAGTGAATAACTGCTACATCCTGAGGGAGGAGGCTGACTTCTAAAGATACCACATGGCCGGTAGCTATGTCCAACAGTCGGTGCGAAAGGCGTTCGCGCGTGGATAGCAGAGCTTCTTCGCGCGTGGACTCGTCCATCTTGGTGAGGTCATGAACGAGGATGGTGGGGTGGGGCGGCTCTGGCAGCACATATTGCTTGCCATCTTCGGTGTAGCAGGCGCGCAACATCGGGTGGGAACGTAGCAGCGTCAGCCAGCTTTGTTGCAATCGGTCGATATTGATACTGCGGGATTCGACCTCTACGTAGCCGTGGGTGCCCACCCCGCCCAGTTGCTGCGAGGAATTGCGGCCAATCCAATAGGCGTATTGGACATCTGTGAGGTCAAAGGGTACGGAATCGTCGATGGGAGCGGCAAACCCATCTTTGGGGGACTCAATGGCGTCAGTGCTGTGGTTTGGTGTGGATTCTACAAGCATCTTCGCCCACTGCCTTACCGTTGGGGCGCGCATGAAATCTCCAAAGGAGACGCGGTGTCCCTGTTTCATCCAATCAGCGAGCAGACGGACTGTTGGAAGTGACTCCAGGCCGTGGGAGAGCAGGTTGTCGTCGATGCCGATTTCGGCATCTTCGCCGAGGATCTGGTGGAGCGAGGCGAGGAGTTCTTCGCGAATTTGTTCCTCTTTGATCATGGTCTTGTCCTCTCAGCTTTGTTCGGATTCACGGTCAGTAAATTGCGCTGCCGCGAGAGCACGCAGCTTTTTCTTGTCGACCTTGCCGATGTTGATCAGTGGAATTTCGTCGACAGTGATCACCTGGTCCGGCACCTTGTATCGGGCTACGCCTCGGGTGAGGAAATCATCCAGAATGGCGGAGCGGTTAACGCCTGGTTGGGCGACGATGGCTGCAACGGTGCGCTCTCCCAGTGCTCTATCTGGCATTGGGAAGACGGCTGCAGCACTAATGCCTGGAGTTCCAGACAAGAGTGTCTCGACCTCAGAAGGGGAGACGTTTTCGCCCAGGCGATTGATCTGTTCAACCACGCGCCCGTACAGCACCAGGTTGCCGTCCTCGGTAAGGTAGCCACGGTCACCGGTGCGGAAGAAACCATCCTCGGTGAAACAGTCCGGGGTATCGCGGTTTCCTTCGTAGCCGAAGAAAGTATAAGGGCCCTTTTCTAGTATCTCTCCCGGCTCGCCTCCCGGGCCATCGATTACCAACTCGTCAGCATCAGAGATGGGACGACCTTGCGTGCCAAGAATCACCGCTGGAGGGTCATCAATACGCGTGAACGTAGTGATGCCTTCACCCATGCCATAACCCTGGTGGATACGCACACCGAAACGATCCTGTATTGCCTCACCTAAGCCGTCGTTAAGCGCCGCTGCGCCAATGATAATTCGCTCCAAGGAAGAGAAATCTGCGGGAAACCACTCTGCGGCCTCCACCCACACCTCGGCTACCGCAGGAACTAGTGCAGTCAGCGTGACCCCGTGGGTCGCAATGGCCGGAAACGCCTCATCGAAGGCTGCGCTGGTGCACAGAACCACAGTGCCGCCCGAAAGCAAGGTGCCCAGAATCCCGGGCTGAGCTAAGGCGAAATCATGAGAGGTAGATAGAACCGCCAAGTATACCGTATCTGGCCCGACGCCGCAGCACTGTGCCGCCGCACGGGTGTTATATGCATACGCCTCATGTACCCGGGGAATTATTTTTGGCATGTTCGTGGTTCCGCCAGACAAAAGATTCAGCGCAACGCTGCGTGGATCCGGCCACTTAGTAGGCGGAGAACATTTGGTAGAAATCGGGGCAGTGAAGAGACCTGGCAGAACTCGGTACGAGGACTCCTTGTCGTGCGTGGGTCCGTTATCGGCCCACAGTTCTTTGAGTCCGAGCTCGCCGGGTCCCATAGCCTCTACCATGGCTACGGTGTCAAAACCGAGATGGTCGCGGCCACCGATATAAGCAACTGGGTGTAAAGACTCACACAACGCTGCAACTTCGGCCTCTCTATGCGCGGGAAGCAGCAGGGTTGGGATAGCACCCACGCGCATCAGCGCAAGCAGAGTCACCACATACGCTGCGGTGTTTGGCAGTTGCAGTAGCACGTGGTCTCCTGGCGAGAGGCCGCTTTCTCGTAGCTCCTCGGTGAACACACAAAGTGATTGCTCGAGTTGTGCGTAGGTCAGGTGTGCGTCGTCAGCGATGACAGCTACATGGTCCGAATAAATCTCGGATGATTCGAACAGTTCCTGGCACAGGCTTTTTCGGGCCAGGTGGCCGGTGCCTTCGTAATGCTTCAACACACTGTTGCGGTCGATATCGCGCCCTCTCATGCAAACTCCAAATCAATCGTGCCTGTGCCGGAACGGCAGGTGAGGCCGCCGTCGACACCAACGTGCTTACAAATGCTTAATGTCTTCTCACTGGCCGCAAAATCGATGTCGGTTATGTGGGTAATCCCGTTAGGATGCGGGGTGCTGCGATGGGTATCAATGGCAAAGGGGGTCACGAAAAGCGGGATCGCCCAGTCGTCGGGTGACAGACACCAGCAGGCGAGCCGTCTGCCAGCGGGATCCTTGCGGGAGAACGGGATTGTCAGGCTCTTGGTTTGATGAGAATCAAAAATCTCCTTTATGTGGTCAAATTCCTTGCGCTGCGCCTCCAGTACCACCCGTGAGTACCCCTGTGACATGGTGGCGAATCTGTCATAGGAGTCGACGAATTTTCCATTGCCAGTAAGGTGTAAAAGTTGGCGGAAAAACGGTGGTACGTCGGCTCGCTCTCGTATCTCCAGGTAGGGACCCTCGCAGAAATAAATAAGCGCGCTTGCAGCGTTTTTCTGTTGTCCTGGTTCAACGTCAAAGCCGCGCGAACGGAAGTAATTAATTGAGTTCTCTAGGTCGTCTGCTTTATAGATAATGTGTCCCACATTAGCCATTTCGTTGTTCCCTCTCCGTGAAGAACGGAAGTAGTGAGGGTACGTTCTCCTGTAGCAGGCAGGTGGCATGAGAACCGGCCACGGCATGTATCTGCAGGTTGCCGAGCACGGTCGCTGGCCAATCGATGTCTCCGCCTAGGCTCGGGTAAAAACCAGTTACACCTTCGGTAGGCTGCAGTACGACTACATCACCGAAATAGACATCGGGGACGTAGTCGATGGTTCCGAGTAACGAATGCCGGAAGACATCGTATAGGATGTCCAGCATCCCGCGAGTGGACTCGGAGTCTGTGTCGAATTCACGGATGCTTCGGTAGATGAGTTTGCGGCGCGCCCTGGGACTCAACACCGCCATCTTTTGGAAGAATTCCCCGATATCTGCGTATGGGCCTTCAAGGGTACACAGTTCTTCGTCACTGATATTGCGGTTGATGCCATCAAGGGTGTGCTCCAGGGCTGCTGCGAGGGTTTTGAGGTCGAAGTTCGCCCCCATTGCACTTAGGTCAGCGTTGAAAATGCACCCATAGGCGAGCTCACACAGCAGTTCATTAGTGACCCGGTGCGGGCACTGGTGGGTGCTGATGCAAGTTACCTGGCGCACGTCGCGGCCGAGTTCGGTGAGCGCCTTCGCGGTCTCCAGCGCTAACATACCGCCAATGCAGTAGCCGACCAACTGATAAGATTCCATATCCAACTCATCAAGTTCCTGGGCGTAGCTCTGGGCCAGATCCCTGATCAGCGTACGGGTTGTGTAGTCCAGGAATCGATCTGCGTCACCAGCGGTAAAACCAACGTGGGCAATCTCTGGCTGGCGTTGAAGCAGTTCGGGCATCAAGAACTCGTAGTCCTTCAGGCGGCCAGTGCCAGCGTGGATCATCACGCGGCAGAACGTTGCGTCCTTCGGCAATCGGTATACATGCAGATTTGAAGACCCAGTTGGAGAGCCACTGGCTACAGTAGACAGAGCAGTCAGTTCAGGGGAGGTATGATTAGCAGAATTAACGGCTTTTAATGCTTCGGGTTGACAGCTACTTCCTGCAGCCTGTGCTAGCGCGGAAATGCCTGCGATGGTTGGCACCTTGAGTACGCCACGCATAAGGGCGTCCCACGTGTGCTGCTGTAGGCCAGGTATTTCTTGGCGGAGCCGGGTTACCGTTTCGGCCATGAGCAGTGAGTCACCCCCAAGCGCATAGAAGTCATCATTGCGCCCAACCTCCGTGGTGTCGAGGACATCGCGCCAGATAGTCGCTATCTGCTCTTCCGTTTCGTTGCGTGGAGGATCGATCCGGTTGTTGGGGCTTCCCACCGGTTCTAAGCAGAGTTGCGCTAGGGCCTTGCGGTCTACCTTGCCATTTGAGGTTAACGGCAATTCCGGTAGTACATTGACGGAAGCCGGAACCATGTAACCCGGTAGGTGAGCACGCAGGTAGCCCAGAATGTCTTCACTGTTGAGCGTGGGGACATCGTCGTCATCGGCACCAACGATGATGAGTCGTTGCCCGCATTCGCGCAACGGGTCACTAGTGTTTGGGTACTCCGCGATGCGGTGCATCTGGGTATCCCTGAAGACCTGATCCCACTGCGCGTCCTCGATGAACACCTTGTGTGATTCCGCACGGTGGTCCGTGAAATCAACCAGATTCATCTTGATGGACACCGAGATAAGGGCTGCGTAAAGTTCAGTGATCGGCTCTACTATGACGATCACGCCCCCGGGGCGGCGCAGCTGCTTTAAGCGGGTGAATGACTCCTCGATATTTACTGAATTATGCAGTACGTTGGCGCACAAAATGATGTCGTAACCGCCGAACTCTACATCTTGCGATGTGCAGTCTGAGTTCATATCAAACAGGCCATAGGTCATGGCACCACAATGCGCGAACATTTTTTGGGCTTTATGTAGGAAGAATGTCGAAATATCGGTGAAGCGGTATTCGATTACGTTCTCGGGGAGTCGGCTAACAATTTTTTCCGTCGTAGCACCTATGCCAGCGCCGACCTCGAGGATCCTTACCGGATGATCAGCGTGGTGCTCGGCAATGCCGATCACTGCCTCTGCGGCCGCAGCATTCATCGCCTTGCTAATGCGGTTTTCGCCGTAAATGGTGCGGGCGTTATGGGTATCTCCCTCCGGGAAGAACACCTCGGTGGGACTGATCTCTCCGCGCAACTGGGAAAGAAGCGCCTCAGCTGCGTGCCGTTGGTAATTGAATAATTCCTTACTGTTATTGATTTCCGCTTCCATGTTGCCGAACTGATCCCAGGCCTCTCCGAACACGAAGAAGTCCAGGGTCTGTTGGCTGACAGTCCAACCCTCATCATCCTTAGTGGCTAAGCCTTCTCCAGTCAGAATATTGAGCCAACGGGTTATGAGTTCGCGATACTCTTCGGAGGGATGGATCGCCGCGGTGATTTCCGTAAGAGTGTGGTATTTTCCTGCAACGAGGAAAACACCGGCTTGTTGGAAAGCCGCGAGCAAAGCAGCCATCGCGGCTTCGTTTCCCAGCCGCATCCATGTGGCAAATATTCCCGTGTCAAGGCTCGTATCTGCAGGTGTCCAGCGCTGCTCAAGCATTGTACGGAGCTCCGAGTTTCTGATTTGCCCAGCATCCTTGAGCTCATCTTTGTCGCTCTGTGCATCAGTGACGAAAGCATGTAGTTTAATTGGGTCACTGGTTTCCTGGGTGAGTACTATAGCGCGTTCGACGAAGTCGTTGGATTCGAGGACTCCTTCTATCTCGCCGGTTTCCACTCGATAGCCGTTGATTTTTAGTTGATTGTCCCGACGGCCGTGAAACTCGATTACGCCGTCTGGGCGGTAGCTTCCTATATCCCCGGTAGCGTACATACGTGTGCCATGCTTTTCGGAAAAGAAAAATTTCTCTGCTGTGGAGGTTGGATCGTTGAGGTAACCGGTGGCTAGGCTTTCCCCGGAAATATGGATTTGCCCTCGCACCCAGTCCGGACACTCATTGCAGGCCTCGTCGAGCACCCACATTCCTTGGTTGGGTAACGCGGTACCATATGGTATGCTAGTTTCATTTGTGTGACAGGTCATCGGGTGGAAAATCGACCATATTCCGCCCTCCGTGGCGCCGCCGAGGCTGATGAGTTCAGCATTAGGGAAGTGGGGTGCAGCATGCGCTGGGAGAGTGCCCGGGATCCTGTCTCCGGACAGCATAACCAGGTCTAGGCTGAGGATGTTCGGGTGACGGGTCACCTCTACCTCTCGCACAAGCATTTGGAACAGTGCAGGAACAGAGTTCCAGGTATCGACGTTGTTATCAACAAGGAAATCGATCCATTTGCTGGGGTTTCGCGATTCCTCGTCTAACGGCAGGACCAAAGTGCCACCGCTTGCGAAGGTACCGAAGATGTCATACACGGATAAGTCAAAGGATAACTTCGATACCCCCAATACCGTGCGTCTTTTATTTCGGCCGAGGAGATTGTTCACGCTATCTATGGTGTTCATTGCAGCCGAGTGCGTAACGACAACACCTTTTGGAATTCCGGTGCTGCCTGAGGTGAAGATGATGTAGGCGGTTTCGGTGGGGGAAACCGGTGAGGCTATGGTGCCACTGTACTGTATCGGGCTGAGAGTATCGACGTTGATGTTGGAGATATCGGTATTTTCTTCGGAGAAATGAGAATTAGTGATGACGTTGGCAGGACGACACGCTTCTATCATTGAACGTTGGCGGATTGCGGGTTGCTCGTGATCGATCGGCACGTAGGCTGCACCAGTTGATACCACGGCAACAGCGGCAGCTATTTGCCATACTCCGTTACCTAGGACGATGGCAATGTAATCTCCGGGACCGACATCAGAGAGCTCATGCTGTAATGCCCCGACGTAGCCAGCCAGATGTTGGTAGCTGTAGGTTTTTCCGCCACACACCAGCGCTGGCTGGTGTGGGTGCTGCTGGACGTTATCCCAAAACCCGTCGTGGAGGCATCGGGTGGTCTGCTGTACGTGGGTTTTGTGAATGCGGTTACGGATGGCGATCGTCTTATCGGGCAAGTGGACTGAATCAGTTTCCTGCCACGCCGAACCGTCGTCGACCAGGCGATCGAGTAGGTCGGTAAATGACTCCCACATGTCGTCGATCAACGCCGGTTCAAAGACGTCCTCTCGCACGTCCCAGTTGACGTTGCAAGAGCCTCCGTCCTGGAATGCCTGACAGTCAATCCATACCTGCGGCGTTCGGCTTACGCCGGAGACAAGGTTGTAGGCCGGACCATTGTTGTGCGGTGTGTCTGCACCCAACGCGCTGGTGAATACTACCGGGATTACCGCGGGCTGCCCGGTAGTGCGGGCTATATCGCGCAACACGTCAACCCCGGAATACGCAGCGTGTGATAGCTCTTCGGATAGCTGCTCCTGGGTTGCGTGCACGCGCTCACTAAAGGTTCCAGTGTGCGGATGGCAAGCATGTAGGGTCATCTCGGTAAAGTCTCCGATAATACGGTTGATTCCGGCAATGGCAGAATCTCGGTTCATCGAAGTGACATTGACGCAAAAGTCACTTGTGGAGGACCAACGGCGCAGTACATCGGCGTAGGCGGTAAGTAGCGTCGCCGAAGGAGTGACGCCGTGAGTGCTTGCTGCGTCGGTGAGCTTTGACCATGCTGCTGGCGAGCATCGCCAGGTACGCCGGGTGAAACGCACCGGCATTTCGGATGTGCGATCGGCTGAGGTCAGCGTCGGCAGTAAGGGTTTGCCGGACAACGAGGGGATGATCTCGGACCAGTACTTTTTTGCATTGGTGCGTGCAGCGAAGCCAGCGGCACTCTGGCTGTGGTGGTTACGGGAGGTGATTATATCCCGAAACGTGGTGTCCTCTAGTTCCGGTAGAACGTTACCTGCGTAGAGAGTTAGAAGTTCCTCGACCATCACCCTCACGCTTACAAAGTCGGCGATGATCATGTCCACCGAAAACTGTAGGATGCTGCATTCGTCAAATTGCAAAAGCTGGAATTCGTGCAGTGGCCAGGTGCCCAACGGGTAGCTACGGTTTTCCAATTTTGCGCGGTGACGAAGATACTCGGCGTCCGGGACATCTGGGTTGTGGCCCGCGAGGTCTACAGCTTGTAGCACCGGCAAACTGCGAGATTTAACCACCTGCAGCGAATCCGGTGGAACGACCACTGCAGAGAGCATGTCATGGCGCTGGATGAGTTCGTGCCAGGCCTGTTCAAGGCGGCTGCGATCAAGGCGTTCCGTTCGTATTTCGGCGTAGCTGTGGCACCCGGTGCCACCCAGATCATAGCCTTCGTTCTGACCGGTTGCGTATGCGCGCTGAATATCGGTCATGGGGAAGGGGGCGAACCGTGCTTGCTCATCATGCGGAACGGCCTCCCGCTCACGCAACCATGCCAAAACCTTTTCCTTATTTGACCTTAAGGCCGCGAGGTCTTCCTCGCGCAAGGAACCCTTGGGTGAACGGTAGTTGAGTCGATCGCCGTTCACCCATAGCGCTATACCGCGGGATTCAAGGTCGTTAATCAGCGCTGTGACATCCATGTTATCTCTCCTGTGTTCCGGTGGTTGGGGTTGTTTCGCTCAATGGGGGAGGTATGAGACTCCCCCAGCGGCCACATCAGACTCTCGAGACTGAGTGGTTCGGCATGCATAGCTGCTTGGACGGTACATGTGGGACCCAGTAATTGTCCGGTGCGCGCCCAGACTGCGCACAATGCCAGGAGGTATTCGGCTTCTTGCGCTTCGTTCTTGGAGCACGCCAACTTGTCATATACTTCGTTCAGAAACTCCGCAATGCCTGCAGGCCAGGTATGGTCGTAGAGGGCGACACGGGTAACGCACGGCTCGATAAGGAGATTCTCATGCAACTGTAGAGTGCTCAAACGATCATCGGCAGCAGTGCTTAGCAAGCCAGCTTGATCTCGTGGGATTGGGGTGTTTGGGTGCCAGATGATGGTTCCGTCAGTCTCGGTGAGCACCAGATTTCCGGCGTGCGTGAAAACAGTTATTCGATGCCCCACGTGAGCGAAATCGTCTGGCTTTTCTGGGTCGTTGTGATTAACCACGCGCAAGCAGAGCGGGGTTTTGCGTATCGAACCGGTGAGCGTAGTGAATATTCCGGTAACTTGGGTGTCGTCATCAAAGCTCCATGGGGTAAAACCGCCGGTAATCCTTCCGATGATATCGAGCGTTGAGAATAGAAAGTGAATGCTACATTCGGCGTCTATGTGGATGATTTTGAACTGCCTGGTTAGTGTTGTTGTGATTTCCAAGTACCGGGATATGGTTGGATTCCAGCGGTAGAAGGTGTTGAGCTTGAACTGCACGTTATTTTTCGCTGCCATCCGGTAGCAATCTACAGAGTCTTTCTTGTGGATCGGGTGCTCCATCACTACATGCTTGCCACGGCTTAAAAACTCTAGGGCGAGCTGCGTGCCGGAACCGCCAACGACGCTAGATCTGACCACCACACAGGCAAGATCAAAAGCGGGGAGATCTTCGATCTTGGTACACAGAGGTACGCCTAGCTGCTCTGCCAGCCGGCGCGACTGTTCGCTGCCCTGAGATAGGATTGCTACCAGCGAAAATTTATCCGCAAGCTTTTTTATCCCGTTGATGTATATACGGCCAAATGTTGTGCCGCATACGACGACGCGTACAGTGTTCATGCGACGGGCCTTTCTAGGTTCTGAGCCGAAATACCGGGGTTTTTAAATGAAGCCTGCATCGTCGTCATCACTCCATTGAGGTGCGTCGGTAGTTGCTGTAGGGCCGACGATTTTAATGTCGACGTTGTAAGAGGCCAGTGACGAGAGGACAGTTTGAGGGGCCGGCAGCTCATAGCCCCATTTCGGCCCGGTTAGTAGTTCGTCGCGGATAACGCTTTTTGTCGCTTCCGCAACAAAAAGAGCGGTGATGAAGGTGGAGTCCGGTGCGTGGACACTGCCTGAGACGCGAACAGGGCGGCCCCGTAGGGTGCCGTGGACAGTGGCTTGGATGGCAAACCAGTGGTTCTTTCCGGCATCGAGTTTGGTCTTCGCTGCAGCTATGTCTGCGCACAAATTCATGAGCGTGGTTGGGTCTGATATGTCGGTTTGTGAGAGCGCACGTAAAAGTAACTGCTGGGTGTCCCGGTCCGGTATGGCCGTGACCCCTATGAGGCGCGGAATAGAGAAATCTTGGGCCACCTTGCGTAGCTCGTTGGTGACGAACGGGCTTGCTATGAGTCCGTCATCGCTTGGGAAAGGTTCCAGATCTTCAGCGTGGATGCTCCCAGGTTGGTAAGCCACGAGGTCGCCGTCGACAATCATCTTCCCAGGATGTCCGTAGGAGTTGTGGGTACTTAGCACCACATCGACCAGACCCGACAGCCCGCCCCGGTCGCGTCCACCAGTGTAGAGAGTTACCGATTGACAGTCGTCGATTAGGCCCGCCAGGTGGCGTAGTAATAGACCGCTGAGACCGGGGGTAGCGCCGGCGTTGACCACGCACGGACGGTTGGTGGGATAGTTGTCGAATGAGTTGGCTCCGAACGGGTCTATATAGCCCACTGAGTCTGGTAGTGCCGACGCTACTGAGGTCTTGAGAAGACATGACGGTCCGGCGCAGTTGACGACGACATCAAGGTCACGGGAAAATTTGTTGACAGATTCCTCGTCGTGAGCGTCAACGATAGCGGTGCGCTCATCTGATGTGTGGTGAGACCGATTCCCGCAGTTCACCATATGTCCGCTAGCGCGCAACAGTGTGGCTACTTGGCGGCCTACTTCGCCATGCGAACCGAGAACCCCCACTCTTGCCGTCTCTCCTGTGCGAACCACTCAATGTCCTTTTCTTAGCGAGCACATAACGCCAGCTAGGGCCTGTTTAGGTTAGGCTACCCTGCGCGGCAATGAGTTGCAATAGATAGAGGGTAAAACGGCTCTTCCCAATCTAGAGTGCGTAGCAACATAGCTACCTGGCTGGGGGTAGGGGTCGTTGGGCCGGGTCAAAAGGATAGGCAGGGGGTGTTTTGGTGGTGTCGTGGCATAGCAAGAGGCCCTAGACGGTGCAAGATGGTCGTTATCACACAGTCCATCCAGCCACCTAGGGCCCTGACCATGAACTTGTGCAGGTATCAAGCTCCGGGTTTCGTAGAGGCTGTTTTTCTTGGTTTTCTACGCCACAGAGGATGCGACAGCGGTGGTGGACTTCCTCCCTTGATACGTACCCCACGTTGGGCGACTTCTTTCCGATTGCGTACATCGACGGCGACGACTACGCCGTCCTGCAGCGCACCGCCGACGGAGTCTTGTGCGGCCGCTACGACGCACTCGACAACGAATGGTGGGAGCAGCCCGCACAATCGTTCACCGAATGGTTCTATGCGATGGCTGCCCCACGCCAGAACAACGCACAGCCCGTGCATCCGCGCTTGCCCAACACCACAGCCTCGGCACCCTCACACTGATTGAAACCTACACATCCAAGGTGAAAAAGACCCTGGATGCCTGGAACCTCAGAATCACACTCACCGCCACACCCGCACACCGCATCCCACACGTTGCCGCCACGCGCCTGAAAGAACTCCGTGCTAAAAGAACCGCCAAACCAGGAGTGCGCATCACCTACAGAGCCAAAGGCCCCAACACACTCTCCATTACCGATGACGCGACCACGATTGCCAACATGCGCGCAGTACTCGAATCCACCAACACCACCGACCTACTCCAAGCCGCCAACGACATCTTCTTCAAAGAAGGCACTGGTTCCACACCCGCAGTGCGCACCCAAGTCATCATCACATTGAATGAGTTGGACCAGATCATTAACGGCGACGGGGACGAAATAGAACTCAACCTCACCAACGGTGCGCGCATGACAGGCGCGGAATTCCTCACCCACAAGTTTGCCGAAATTGGCTATGCCACCATCGTCCACCCCATTGAAGGACCCATCAACACTTGGCGGCTATCGCGTGGGGCAAACCTCAATCCTTCAAACAACACCACCCACAAACCACAACAAGGTACGCGGGGATTTCGGGGATCCCTGACCACGGTTAATGTGCCACAACATGCTGCGGGGTGTACCGGGACTCTTAAGCTCTTAAAGAACGAGACCCGCCAACCGGAGGACGGTTGACGGGTCAGTCGGCGTGGGTGGTGCGTGAGCTAGTGGCCGGTACCGATTTCTAGGTGCATGCCCGGAACCGAGTTGATGAGGTTGCGGGTGTACTCCTGCTGGGCGTTTTCGAAGATATCGTCGGCGGTGCCCTGTTCGACGGCCTGTCCCTTCTTCATGACCACTACGTCGTCGGCGGTCTGGCGGACCACCGCGAGGTCGTGGGTAATGAAGAGGTAGGACAGGCTGAGCTCTGACTGCAGCTCCGCGAGGAGCTGGATGATCTGGTTCTGCACCAGCACGTCGAGGGCGGAGACGGCCTCATCGAGGACGATGACCTCCGGGCGCAGCGCCAGCGCACGTGCAATGGCGATACGCTGGCGCTGGCCGCCGGAAAGCTCGTTGGGGTAGCGGCGCATGGCGGAGCGGGGCATGGAGACCATGTCGAGAAGCTCGGCCACGCGAGCCTCGCGCTCCTTGCGCGAGCCCACCTTGTGCAGCGCCATGGGTTCCTCGATGCACTTGTAAATCGAATACATCGGATCCAGCGAGCCATAGGGGTTCTGGAAGACCACCTGCATCTTGCGGCGGAGCTTGAACAGTTCCTGCTTCGATAGCGTCGAAGTATCGTGGCCTTCGAACTCGATGGTGCCGGAGGTCGGCTCCAGCAAGCCCAATACCATGTTGGCCACCGTGGACTTACCGGAACCGGACTCGCCCACCAACGCCAGGGTGGTGCCGCGGCGGATGTCGAAGGAGACATCGTCGACAGCCTTGAGCAGCTTCTTTCCACCGCGCTGGCCGCGGATATCGAATTCCTTGGTGAGGTTGCGGACCGAAATCACCGGAGCCTGCGCGGAAGCAGAGTCCGCGGTTGCGGTGCCCTGCTTGACGGCGGCGCCGATCGCCCCACCTGACTTCAGCTCCTTGGCCTTCACACCAGCTTTCTTGGCCGCGCGGATGCGGGAAGAGGCGAGGGAGGGGGCGGCGTCGACAAGCCGGCGCGTGTACGGATGCTGCGGGGAGCGCAGGATCTCGCGCGAGGGGCCCGACTCGACGATGCGGCCGCGGTGCATCACGATGAGGTGCTCCGCGCGCTCGGCCGCCAGTCCGAGGTCATGGGTAATGAAGAGCACCGCGTTACCCAGCTCCTCCGTGAGGTGCTCTAGGTGATCCAGGATGGTTTTCTGCACCGTCACGTCGAGGGCGGAGGTGGGCTCGTCGGCGATGAGCAACTTCGGGCGTGCGGCTAGGCCGATCGCGATGAGTGCGCGCTGGCGCATACCGCCGGAGAACTCGTGGGGGTACTGCTTGGCGCGGCGTTCGGCGTCGGGAAGCCCGGCTTCCTCCAGAAGCTCCACCACGCGTTCGTGGCGCTTGGAGCCTTCCACGACGTTGTTAGCTTTGAGGGATTCCTCAACCTGCGTGCCGATGCGCCACACCGGGTTGAGGTTGGACATCGGATCCTGCGGGACCAAGCCAATCTTGTCGCCGCGCAGCGATTCGAATTGCTTGTTGTTGTAGTGAGTGATGTCCTCGCCCTCAAAGAGGATCTGGCCGCCGGTGACCTTGCCGGTGCCCGGTAGCAGGCCCAGGATGGACATCGCCGTGGTGGACTTACCGGAACCGGACTCGCCCACGATGGCCACGGACTGGCCCGGGTAAATGGACATGTTGACGCCACGCACTGCCTCAACCACACCGGTGGAGGTGGTGAAGGAGATATGGACGTCCTTCATTTCAAGAAGTGGCTTAGTCATTAACGCTTCCTCGCCTTCGGATCGAGTGCGTCGCGGACGACGTCACCCATCATGATGAAGCTCAACACGGTCAGGCCCAGGGCACCGGCCGGGTAGAACAGGACTG
Organism: Corynebacterium sp. BF-R-2; assembly: GCF_024586525.1. Lineage (NCBI taxonomy): Bacteria > Bacillati > Actinomycetota > Actinomycetes > Mycobacteriales > Corynebacteriaceae > Corynebacterium > Corynebacterium sp. BF-R-2. The sequence goes on from NZ_JAMFTP010000007.1 coordinate 137,488, forward strand.
CCGGGGCAACACGCAGGGAGGCCTGCGCGTCAGAAATGTCGCCGCCCCAGGACACGAACGTCGGCGGAAGGCCAATGCCCAGGAAGGACAGGGTTGCCTCCGCCACGATGTAGGTACCCAGTGCCACGGTGGCGTAGGAGATGATGGGTGCGGCGGCGTTCGGCAGGATGTGGCTGAAGAGGATGCGCCAGTTCGACGCACCGATGGAGCGCGCGGACTGCACGAATTCCTCGTTCTTGATGGAGACCACCGCACCGCGCGTAATGCGGGCGATGGACACCCAGCCGAACAGGCCGAGAACCAGGACCACGGTGATGATGGTGCGGTGCTCCTTGAACATCTGCATCACCACGATGGCGGCCAGCACCAGCGGGATAGCGAAGAAGATATCCGTGATACGGGAGAGGACGGAGTCGATCCAGCCGCCGAAGAAGCCGGCGATAGCACCGATGAGGGAGCCCAGAATCACGACAAGAATCGTCGTGAGGACACCCACGGCTACCGACGCCCGCGCACCGTAAATGACGCGCGCATAGATGTCGCAGCCCTGGCGGTTGAAGCCGAAGGGGTGGCCTGGCTCTGCAGGGGCGAGGGACTTGGACAGCTCGCACAGGCGAGGATCCGTGTTGGTGAACAGACCAGGGACAACGGCCATGAGGACAGCCACGAGGATCATGACGGCCGCGATCCAGAACAGTGGGCGGCGGCGCAGGTAGCGCCAGGCCTCGCCCCACTGGGAGGAGGGAGCGGATTCGTCCTTGACGGCGTCGACGGCGCCGAGACCCGTTTCGTCAGTTTCGGAGACGAAGTGTTCTTGGCCCGGGTAATGGGTGGTTTTCTCGAAGTTAGGCATAGCGGATCCTCGGATCAAGTACGGCGTAGAGGAGGTCAACAAGCAGGTTGGCGATGATGTAGATGATCACCAGAACCGTCGTGAAGGAGACGATCGTTGTCGGCTCACCGCGCAAGATGGCCTGGTACATGGTGCCGCCGACGCCGTTGATGCCGAAGATGCCTTCGGTAACAATCGCGCCGGTCATGAGCGCACCGATGTCGGCGCCGATGAAGGTGGCCACCGGGATGAGGGAGTTGCGCAGCACGTGGCGGCGGGTCACCGCGCCGTTGGACAGGCCCTTGGCGCGAGCTGTGCGGACGTAGTCAGCGCGCAGGTTCTCCGCCACGGACTGGCGGGTCAGGCGGATGACATACGCCAGCGAGAGGGCGCCGAGCACCATGGCGGGCATGAGGAGTGATTTCACCGAGGCGTTCGCGCCTACGGTCACTGGAAGGACGCCCCACTTGATGCCCACGATGTACTGGAAGACAAAGCCGATGACGAAAGACGGCACGGCGATGACAAGCAGGGAGATGACCAGCACAGTGGAATCGAAGAAACCACCGCGGCGCATGCCGGCAACAACGCCGAAGAAGATGCCAAAGATGGACTCAAAGATGATCGCCATGATGGTGAGCTTCACGGTGACGGGGAAGGCGTTGGCCATCACCTGGGTCACGGGCACGCCAGAGAAGGTCGTGCCGAAGTCCAGCATGAAAATGCCCTTGATGTAGAGCAGGTATTGGATGATGAACGGCTTGTCTAGGTTGTATTCCGCTTCGATGCGGGCGCGGGCAGCCTCGGTGAGGCCGCGGTCGCCGCCGAGGGCCTCGACGGGGTCGCCGGGCATCAAGAAGACGAGTGCGTAGATGAGCAGGGTGGCTCCGAAGAACACCGGGATCATCTGGAGCACTCGGCGCCCGATATAGCGCAGCATAGTGTGGTCCTTTACTCGTTGTGGGCAGGTGCTTGTCGACGCCCTCCTTAACAGGGCATCCACGTAGCTCATAAGAATTTTAGTGTGTGATCCATGCCGTTGAGAAATCTATAGGGCGTTTCGGATCACACCCTGGGGTAAAACGCGGGGCGACCCCCGCTGCCGGGGGCCGCGGGGGTCAGGCGAAGGAACGGCGGTGCGCGTTACTTCTTGGTGATGTTGTAGTACACCGGCTGGGACTTCCAGGAGAAGACAACGTTGTCGACGTTCTCGGAGTAGCCGCCGGTGGCGTTGGAGTACCACAGCGGGATGGCCGGCAGATCCTGGAACAGGATGGCCTGGGCCTCGTTGTACTTCTTTGTGGCCTCATCGTCAGACTTGGCAGTCAGTGCTTCCTCGAGCAGCTTGTCGAACTCCGGGTTGGTGTAATCGCCGTCGTTAGAGGAACCACCGGTCTTGTACAGCGGGGCAAGGAAGTTGCCCTGGCTCGGGTAGTCTGCCTGCCAACCGGTACGGAAGGCGGTCTTGATGGTGCGGTTGGTGACTTCATCGCGCAGGGACTTGAAGTCCGGGTACGGAGCGCCAACGGCTTCGATGCCGAGGGTGTTCTTGATGGAGTTGGCGGTGGCGTCTACCCAGCTCTTGTGGCCGCCGTCGGAGTTGTAGGCAATCTCCACGCTCGGGTTGTCCCACTTCTTGATCTTGTCCGCTTCGGCCCAGAGCTTCTTGGCCTTTTCCGGGTCGTACTTGAGGACCTCGTTGCCCTCAATGTCCTCGGAGTAGCCCGGCAGAACCGGGGAGGTGAAGTCCTTGGCCGGGGTGCGGGTGCCCTTGAAGATGGTTTCGGTGATCTCCTCGCGGTTGATGGCGTGGGAGATGGCCTGGCGGCGCAGGGCGCCTTCCTCGCCGGAGAAGTGCTCGAGGTTCTCACCCAGGGTGAAGGACTGGAACACGGCGGTCGGCTGGTTGACGGCGCGCTCGCCGAGGTCGGTCTCGTAGACGTCGAAGGCGGAGTCCGGGACGGCATCGAGGACGTCCAGGTTGCCGGAGAGCAGGTCGGCGTAGCCGGCATCCTGGGAGGCGTAGAAGACGAACTTGATGCCGTCGTTCTGCGGGGTCTGGCCGCCCTTGTATTCCTCATTCGGAACGACGGTGGCGTCCTGGTTGTGGTTCCACTCGGCGAGCTTGTATGGGCCGTTGGTGATTGGGTTCTGGCCGTAGGCGTCCATGTCGTCGTACGCAGACTCGTGGAGCGGGTAGAACGCGCTGTAGCCCAGCTGTGCCGGGAAATCCTGCTCCGGGCTGTTGAGGGCGATGGTGAAGGTGAGATCGTCGACGACCTTGAGGCCCTCAAGCTTCTCGACGCCCTCCTTAAAGCCCTTGATGTTGGAGAAGAAGGACGCATTGAGCTGGTCGTTAGCCACTGCGTAGTTCCACGCATCAACGAAGTTGTTCGCGGTGACCGGGGAGCCATCGGAGAAGGTGGACTCCTTGAGCTTGACGGTGAACTCGGTGTTGTCCTTGTTCGGCTCGATGGATTCGGCGAGCTCGTTCTGTGCTTTGCCCTCGCCGTCGTAGTAGACGAGACCGGAGTAGAGGGAATCAACGATACGGCCGCCGCCGACCTCATTGGTGTTCGCCGGAATCAGCGGGTTCTGCGGCTCGGAGCCGTTAACGATGACGTAATTGTCACCGGCCCCAGAGCCGGAAGCGGAGCTGGAGTCATCGCCACCGCATGCCGCGAGGGTGAGCGGCAGGGAAGCGACAGAAAGGACGGCAAGCGTCTTCTTGAGCGTCATGTGGGTCTTAGACCTCCGTGGTGCGAAAGATGTAGAAAACCTGTGGTTTTGGTTTGCTATGAAGCTACCGCGTGACGCACCTTATATACAAGGAATCGGAAAATATGTCCTGTGATAAAAGCTATAGTTCGCTAGATATTTTCCTACAACCTGCGTTTTCCTCGGAGAATAAAAAAGTACCCCACCCCCTGTGTGGGGTAGGGCACTGCTTGTCAGTGTATGTTACGTACTTCGCATCCAGTGGGTAAGGGTCTGCACGAAACTTCGCGGGTTCTCCAGGAACGGCAGATTCTTTGTGCCCGGAATGGTCGTGGCTGTAAAACCCCCGCGGCAGCGCCGCGCCGCACGGCGTGCCACCGGGCGCCACAGCAGCTGATCGGCATGGATAAACAGCACCGGTGCGCTCACCGTCAGATCGAGCCAGCTCAAGGGCACCGCGGCCGTGCGGAGGCGGTGGTTCCACAAAATACCGCGGCGCACGTTACCAATCTGGGAGGCCGCAACCCTCAGGCGCAGCGTCTCCTCACGCTCACCGCCCCCAAAGGAGCCCAGCGCATCGAGGTCCAGCTCCCTGCGATACGTGGATTCCCGCATGAGCAGGCTTGGAGCGTGCAGCCAACCCAAGCGGCACAGCGTCGAACGCAGCAAAAGCCACCCGAAATCCCAGGGGCGGGCAGCTACCGCACGGCGCAGGTCTGCCGGGTGCGCAGCGGAGACCGACACCAACCCGCGCACGCGCTCCGGGCGTTCGGTGGCCAACGCCCAAGCCACCGCGCCGCCGGTATCGGCGCCGATGAGGAAAGCGTCGTCGTGCCCCAACGCTCGGATTGCGCCACTGACATCACCCACCGCAACACGGATGTCTTGGCCTGGCTCCAGTGGGGGCTTATCTGACATTCCAAAGCCGCGCATGTCGAGGGCGGCGACGTGGAAGCCGGCGTCGGCAAGCAGTGCGATGACCTCCCTAAAGTCGAACCATCCGCCGAAGGATCCGTGCAACAGCACGACGAGGGGATTGTCCGGATCACCGGCGGTTGCCGCGTGGAGGCGGATACCGCGCGTGTGGAGAAACTCATGCTCAAAGGGGCCATCGAGTTCCACCACAGAGGGGGACAGGGAGGTCATTGCCGCAGGCCTTTCTATAGACGAAATCCGCCCCACAGCGAGGTTGTGCGCTTGGGGCGGGGAGGAGGAGAGAGAAAGGACCCTAAAGATTTAGGTGTAGAGGCCGCGCTCGATGGACTTTTCGGCCTTGCCCGGAACCAGCTTCTTAAGTTCCTTCGTGGACTCAATGGTCTTCTCCGGTGCCTTCACCTGCTTGATCTGCTTGAAGCCCATAAAGGCCACGATGGCGGCGAGGACCACCATGATCAGGAAGACAATGAGGAAGGCAGCCCAGCGGTCAAGCCACTTCGCCAGCAGCTCCGCCAGGAAGAAGAAAAAGAAGAAGGAGCTGTACAGCGCCACGGTGCCGGCGACGCCAAACATGCCCGCACCGATGCCGCCCTTCTTGGCGGACGCAGCGAGCTCAGTCTTAGCCAGCTCAACCTCGGAGCGCACCAACTGGGACATCTGCTCGGTGGCATTGGAGACCAGCTGGCCGATGGATGCTTCGCCGCGGCGGGAGGTGTCGGCATCGCTCAAGGGGATGCTGTCGACCTTCGGGGCGAACTGGTTGGACCCGTCAGTGAATAGTCCGTCGTTGCTCACGGTTAAAAACTCCTACTGTTTTGTCGCAATCTATATCGGCCATAGTAATGAACTTTTCAGAGTTCATGTGGTGCGGCCCGCAATTATGGGTACGGCGTTATTGTAATGGGTATGCCTAGTTCTGACCCGCTGACCCCGCTGATGACCCTATCTGGGGTAGAGGAAGGTGCTGCTGCGGCGGTCGATGCCATCGCCCGAGTCCACCGCCGGCCCGCGGGTCTGCGCAAGTTCGAGGTCATCTCCTCGGAGTCCTTGCTGCGTGGGGCGCGGGCGTGTGCGGCGCTCGACGGCGCGCCGCTCGCGCTTGACGGAGTCCCCCCAACCGTCAGCGCCTACTCCCTCCTTGCCCCGGAGGTGCAGGCCTCCACCGTGCGCACCTTTGCGCGCGCTCCGCTGCAGGTCTTGGCCCGAATCGACGTCGCTGCGGGCGGTCCTGGGCGTCCCGCACGTGACTCGGCCGTGGCGCAGGCGCTGGCGCAGCTCATCACGCGCGGCGCCGGCGTGGATTTTGACCGACTACTGCCGGTGGTGCTTCATGCCGAGATTGCCGCGCGCTCGCTCTTCGGTGAAAACAGCACCGTCGTCGCCCTCGTTGCCGCGCGGGCGGCGGCTATCCACACCGGCTTTGATCCGCGAGGGTTTGCGGTTCCCGAGACCTACCTCAACCGGCATCGCGCCGCGTACCGTGAGGCGCTGATGGGCTATGAGGACACCCCCGCGGAGCTGTTCACGCTTCTGTTCAACGCGTGGACTGCGGGTGCTGAGGAAGCTGACGGTATCGCCCGCGCGGCCTGAGTCTGACGCGCAGACCTAGTCCGCGCGTTGCCGCGCCAGCAGCACGCCACCCACCACGAGCGCTGCCACCCCGGCCACGACCGCTGAGCCGATTCCCACTTCTTTGGCGCTGGGCGCGGTGAACAGTGGCACCGGATGCTTGAAGGTGCGCGTCTCCCAGCCGTTGTCCGCTGCATGTTTCTTGAGCAGACGGTCGGGGTTGACCGCGATGGGGTGGCCCACCTGCTCCAGCATCGGGATGTCCGTGGCGGAATCGGAGTAAGCAAAGGATGCATTGGGGTCGACGTTGAGCTTCGTGGCCATACGGGCTAAGGCTTCTGCCTTCGCGCCGCCTTTGCAATAGAACAGTATTTCCCCGGTGAACCGACCGTCTTCTTCGGCAAGTTCGGTGGCTACGACGTGTTCGATGCCCAGCTCCTGTGCGATGGGCTCGACCAGCACGCTTGCCGACGCCGAAATGATCACCACCTCGTGGCCGGCGGCACGGTGGGCGTCGATAAGCGCACGTGCCTCCGCATAGATGGCAGGCGTGACCACGGTGTGCATGGTCTCCACCGCGATGTCGTGGACCTCCTTGACCGACCAACCAGCCACCATGGCGGCCAGCTGGTCGCGGGTGGCGTCCATGTGCTCACTGCTGTGCCCGGCAAGCATATAACTGGCCTTGGCGAGCGATAGTTGCACCGCCTCGGTGTGCGTAATGAGACCGTTATGCATGAACTCGCGGCCGAAGGCATAGGCCGACGAGGTGGCAATGATGGTTTTATCCAAGTCGAAGAACGCAGCGATTCGAGTGCTATCGCTGGGGGTAACGGGATGTTCAATCATGGAGAAATGCCTGCCAATATGCGTGCGGATTACGCTGCTCATCGTAGCCAGTTAGCAGCGCACAGAGGGAGAAGGCAGGCGATCTTAGAAGATTCTCAAGGAATATTGCGTCGTGCTGTTGTCATCTTTTCCCAGCCGTGCCATAATGTGTGGTGCAAGGCCCCGATATACAGTGCGGCCTGCCCCGGCGCACCCCCCGATGCCGGGTTACAGATGGCCCGCGCACACCCCCCGAGGCGCGGGCCATCACCTATTTCTGCCTCAACAAGGCCCAAACTCCTAATTCAGAGTTCGAAACTGCTAAACATTTCGCACTTTCATTCTCACTTTGAAGGTTAAACTGTGAATAGGCAGGTAGTGAAAGTGTGAAATGTGATCTAGACTGATTGTCATGAGCTGGAATGCCGAACGACTTGCGGAAGTGATAAGGGAACTCCGTGCCTTCGGAGACGACACGACTCTCGTCGAATGTAAAACTGCGGCAGGAGGTGTTCCGGAGAACATCGGTGAGACGCTATGCGCATTCGCGAATATGCCGCAGGCTGGCGCAATCATTCTCGGGGTAAGCGAGCGAAAAAGTTTTGAAGTCACCGGTATTGAAAATCCAGCGGAGATGCAGAAGGCCATAGTCTCAGTCAACCGTTCTTCAGTAGAGCCAGCCCCGCAGCTCGAGTTCTTTCACCACGTGATTGGCGGAAAGAACGTCGTGGTTGTGGAGGTCACACCGTTGATGCCGACAGAGAAACCTGCAAGATTCAAGAACAAAGCTTACCTGCGTCAGGCTGACGGTGATTACCAGATGAACTCTAATGATCTGAAGATGTTGGAGATCTCCGCACTAACGGCTAGCCAGCAAACGCACTTCGATTTCCAGATTATTCATGGAACCGATACCAGTGTGCTCGATGGCGAGGTGCTGAGGGGGTTTATCGAGTCGGCGCGCCAATATAGAACTCGGCTGTCCAAAATTGATGATGATCCACAGCTGCTCCAGATTGCCAACGTAACCGACAATCAGGGCAACCTTCGTTTGGGAGGCCTATACGCGCTCGGTTACCTGCCTCAGTCAGTTGAACCTGCTCTCGGCGCGACTGTCGCGGTGAGATTGGCTCGAGGTGACGGATTGGGCCGTCATAAGAATCTCACGGAGATTGAGGGGCCATTGCCGGTCATGCTTGTAGAAATCATGAACTGGATCAGACAAAACTCGGACACAGTGAGCAGGTATACGGAGAGCGGCCACCTTGTCGATGAACCGGAGTTTCCGCCCTCGGCTATCCGAGAGGTACTGGCGAATGCGCTGGTTCATCGGGATTTGGGGCCATCCGTGGAAGTAGGTAAGAAAGTGGAGGTACGAATCACGGAGAAGATGCTTGTTGTGGTCAGTCCAGGTGGTTTGCGTGGAGTATCAGCATCCCAGCTGGAAAGCCCAGAGCTGACCAAAGCCCCTGTAAACAAGCGGCTTTACGAGATTGCACGGTACCTGAGGACGCCGGATGGCGAGCGCGTTATCGAGGGCGAGGGTGGCGGAATCCAAGAGATTCTCACGGCTACGAGGGAGGCCCGTTTGCCCAAGCCGCAGTTCATCGATAACGGTGTCACGTTGAAAGTGCTTTTCCCACGAGGCTCTCGTTTCAGTGAGACCGAGAATCAATGGCTCGAGGATCTGCAACGACGAGGAAAACGCCGTCTCGTTGCGATTGAGGAAGATCTACTGGTGAACCTACGTAGCCAAGGCGGAGCGACGCTGGAGCGCATAGTGCAGATGTATGCACCGATGGGTGAGAGAGCATGTAGACGGATGCTAGATCAGCTCTCTGACTATGAATTTTTAGATTATGAAGACGGCGTCTACTACGCCCTCGGAGAGAAGACACGATCCGACGATAAGGCGCGTCGTAAGAATACGGACGAGCAGATCCTACGGTCGTTGGGAAAGAACGTTCCTACAGTTTATGGAGCCATTGGCTCAAACGGGTCCGCGACGATAAAGGAATTGCAGGATAGGACGAGGTTGTCGCCTGCGCAGGTTCGTTACGCACTTGATCCGCTCCTTGCAGAGGGATACGTGGTCATGGTCGGGGGCCAGGGGCGAAAAGCCACGGTCTACAGCCGCGCTTAGTGGTTGGGGTCTAGGGCGTATATGAAACTGTGAAACGATTGGCTGAAAGTCGCACTTTCATTCGCAGTTTGACACTTTGATTCTCAGTTTGACGCGCAGTAGGAATCTCAAACTGCATCCTGGGTAGTGTGCTAGGGCCAGGTAGCGAACGCGGCGCCTCCCTTGCAGGGTTGAGGCCTTGCTTTCACAGAGTATTTGTTGAAACGCTAACTAAAACAGCTGAAATGTGCCGTTCTGGCATGAGTTATCCACAGGCAGCGAAGTGGCCCTAGCGTCCCTGTGGCGTGCTCGCGCATGCTTCAGGCATGAGCACATTTCACCTTCTCATCGCCGTTGGAGATTCGGCCTTGCGCGCCGAAGCCGCCTCGACCGCTGCGGCCAGTACCGCGGAGGTCAGCAGCGTCGAAGATCCGCGTGATTTTCCGCGCTACCTGCCCAAAGTAGATGCGGTCTTGGCAGATTCGCTGACGGCAAGCCTCGTGGGCAGCCACCCGCGGGTCTATTTTCTGGCACCGGATCCGGGGCCCATTGATTACGAAGCAGCATTGCGCTGTCATGCATCGGCGGCTTTTATCCTTCCTGCGCAGTCGAAGGAACTGTTGGCAGCCCTAGCTGCCGATACCCACCCTGAGACACCAACGGCGTCCGCGGGGCTGACCATTGCGGTTACTGGCTCGGCCGGTGGGATAGGTACCTCCACACTGGCAGCAGCGCTGGCGCGGCATGCGGGAGCTGCACTACTCGTGGATGCCTCGCCCTATTCCGGTGGCCTCGATCTCTTACTTGGTGTGGAGAACAAACCCGGCGCGCGCTGGCCAGATCTTGCTGCAGGAACAGGAACGGTGGACCCAGGAGATCTTGCTCGCGCCCTGCCCACTACGCCGGACGGGATTGCCGTGCTTTCAGCAGCGCGTACCACTAGTGCCGGTGCCACCGCACTGAGTGCTACTCGGCGCGCGGCAATTATGCAGGCCGCATGCTCGCATCCAGACATTGTGGTGGTGGATTGTCCGCCGTGGGATCTTCCGGATACCGCGGACCACGTTGTGGTGGTGACCGCAGCGGAGGTGCGCTCGGCCGCTGCATGCGCGGAAATCGTTGCTGAATTGCGCGCGCGGCCCCAGGAGTGCTCCGTGGTGCTGCGGCACAGGCAGTGGTCGGGGATTGATGCGGGGGATATCGCCAAGCTCACGCACGCTGACCCTGTGACGGAGTTGCCGACGGTACGTGGGCTCACGCGTGTGGTGGAGACCGGGGGACTTCCGCAGCGCCTGCCGCGCCCGCTATCGCGTGCGGTGAAGGATGTCTGGGAGGTGCTGGTATGAGTCTCATCGATACGATGCGCACGATTGTGGCCACGGAGCCGCAGCTTGCACATGATGCCTCGGCACTGGCACGCCGCATCCGAGAGGAGGCGGGCGTGATCAGTGACGTCGACGTGTTCGACCTCTTACAGCGCCTCCGCCACGATTCCTTGGGATTAGGGAGGCTAGAGCCGGTTCTGTCGTTGCCGGGATTGACCGATGTCGTGGTCAACGGGCCCGATTCCTGCTTCGTGGATTGCGGCCAGGGTCTGGTGCGCAGGGAGGTAGGTTTCGCCGACGACGCAGAGGTACGTCAGCTCGCAACACGGCTGGCAGCTGTTGCCGGCGTGCGGCTCGATGATGCGCAGCCTTTTGCCGATGGCCGGCTGACCCGCCTTGACGGTACTCACATTCGCCTCCATGCGCTGTTGGCACCGCCCTCGGCGAGCGGGACGTGCATCAGCCTGCGAGTGCTGCGCCAAGCCCAGACGAGCCTGGACCAGCTCGTGGCCAACGGCAGCATTGATAAATCGGTGGAAGGGCTGCTTCGGGGGATCGTCGATAAGCGCGCGTCTTTCCTGGTCACTGGCGGCACTGGTTCAGGAAAGACCACGCTGTTGGCAGCGCTTTTAGGCTGTGTCTCGGAGACAGAGCGCCTGCTTATCATCGAGGACACCCCGGAGCTCGCGCCGGCGCATCCGCACGTGGTGACACTGGTGTCGCGCCGGGCAAATGCAGAAGGCCGGGGTGAGATTTCAATGTCGCTGCTGCTGCGCCAAGCGCTGCGCATGCGCCCCGACCGCATTGTGGTGGGGGAGATTCGCGGTGCGGAAGTCGTGGAACTACTCGCGGCGCTTAACACCGGGCACGATGGCGGTGCCGGTACGGTCCACGCCAACTCCGTGGACGAGGTTCCGGCGCGCATGGAAGCGCTGGCTGCCCTCGGCGGGCTGGATCGCGTGGCCTTGCATTCGCAGCTGGCTGCCGCGGTGCACGTGGTACTTGGTATGGAACGAGGCCCCGAAGGTCGGCGCTTGGCACACATCGGTGTATTGGATGGCAATCCGGTGACACCCCAGCTGGTGTGGACCGCCGACGACGGGCCACGCCCTGGGTTTGACGAGCTGTGTGCGCGAATGGGAGTTGAGCCATGATGTGGCTGTATCTCGCCGCGGCTTGCCTCTTGTCGCCGCCGGGTTCCAAGGCACGGTTGAGCGCACCGAAGCCACGGTCAGTAGCGCCCGCTGTGCTTTTCCTTGCCGTGGGCTGTTTCGTGTTCTTTGGGCGTCCAACCGTGGTGATAGCTGTTGGCTGCATCCTGGCGTGCGCGCTGTGGTTTGCCCATGACCTTGCCGCCTCACGTCGTGAGCGCCGCGGTGCTCAGGCCTTGGCCACTTACTTTGGCACCCTTGCCGCGGAGTTGCGCGCCGGCTCCACTACCAGCGGTGCCTTGCGCCGCGGTGCGGACTCGCTTCCTGAATCCACACCGGACAACCTCCGCAGCGCACTGAGCACGGCGGCAGGTTTGGCAGCTCAAGGTGGGTCGCCTGGGGCAGCACTCACCACGACAGAGCTTTCTCGCTTCGCCGCACTGCTCAATGTCTCCGGGCGCCATGGTGTGGCCCTGGCTTCCCTTATTGAACAGGCCCAAAGCCAACTCGATACTGCACAGCGCCATGCCCGGGAAACCGCAGCGTCCCTGCAAGGCCCGCAGGCCACAGCCCTGATTCTGGCGTTTCTACCGGTGGCAGGAATTCTCATGGGTGGTGCCATGGGAGCAGATTCCCTGGGGTTCCTCCTGGGCGGTGGGCTCGGCGGAGTGCTTTTTGATGTCGGCGTGGCCCTCGTGTGCATCGGCTTTACCTGGTCCCGCCTCATCCTGCGGAAGGCGGCGCGATGATGACTAGCTACCTAGCTGCCGTGCTCCTCGCGGCTGCCCTGGCTGTGGCCACCACGTCTCCGGCCGGCCGCGTGGGCCTGGGCACAACCGGCACACCACGGCCGAAAACTCCCCGCGACGGTCCGGACTATGGCCCGCTCGATGCCGCGAGTGACCTCGAGCTTTTTGCCGCCTGCCTGGAGGCTGGCCTCTCACCGCGCACGTCAGTCGTGGCGGTGGCGGAAGCCTCCTCTCCATGGAAGGAAGCAGCCGCCCTGGTGGGGGTTGGCGTTCCGATGAAGAGCGTATTGCAAGCACTGGCGAGCCAGCCGCACCTGGTGGAGCTCGTGCGGCTGGCACAGCTCTCGGGTGAATCCGGCACTGCCATGGCTACTGGGTGCCACCGTCTGGTGGCGCAGCTGCGCGCCGAAGCCTCGGCGCAAGCAACCGCACAGGCAGAGCGTGCCGGAGTGTTCATCGCCGCGCCGCTCGCCGCCTGTTTCTTACCCGCATTCCTGGTCTTAGGCCTGGTGCCCGTCATCATCAGCCTGGGCCAGCAACTCTTATAAAGCACAACGCACAAACATCACACGAAAGTTAGGTACAATCATGCAGAAAACACGCACTATCCAGGCGCAATTGGCTAATGAGGACGGGATGTCCACGATTGAATACGCCATGGGCAGCTTGGCCGCAGCAGCCCTTGCCGCGGTGCTGTACGCCGTGGTCAATGGCGGCCAAGTTACCAGCGCCATCACGTCCATCATTACTGACGCGCTCTCCAACACACCGGTCTAATGCGCGTGCTTGACGACGCCGGCTCCGTCACCATCGAAGCAGCCCTCTCGTTGGCCTCTCTGGTTATCGTGGCCGCGGGAATCGTGGGCGGTATAGCAACCCTGTCTGCCCACCTCGCTGCCATCGATGCCGCAGGCGCTGCTGCTCGGTCCGCCGCCATCGGCGTGGAGTACCACCGCGATGGCGTTGACATCACCTTCACTGAAAGCTCCGGCCTTATTACTGCGGAAGCCGCCGTGCCAGCACCTTTGGGAACTATGCGCGCGCAGGCGGTCTTCCCCGCGGAGATAGGTGCCGGCACAGCAGAGGAGGTTCGACGGTGAGGCATCGTCAACCAAGGTGGAAGGTTGTTCTGGCAACTGACGGCGGCTATGCCACCGTCGTCACCGCCGGGATCATCACCGCTGTGACCTCGCTGTTGCTGGCGGTCGCAGCAGTAGGTGCAGCCGTTGCCGCACGCCATACTGCACAGGTGGCGGCGGACCTCGCCGCCGTGGCCGGCGCGTGGGAGGTAGCCAAGGGCAGGGACGCCTGCTCGAAAGCTGAGGAGGTTGCCGCTTTAAACAACGCGCGCCTTGACACCTGTGCCGTTGATGACCGCGACGTTGAAGTCACCGCCAAGGTCCGCAGCCGCAGTGCCATCGCCCGCGCCGGCCCAATCTAAGAAGATTCCGCGCATTTAGAGTTGGGAAAATGCACTCGCGTGGGGTTTCGTTGCTACAGGTACCAGTGGAACAACGAGTTACGTCCACGTGAGGTGCATTCCGTAACGGAATTCACTATTTATGCAGGTTAAAGCGATTGACAGGCCTGAATAGAGAGTAAATACTTAAAGAGTCTCTCATTCTCTTTTCTCTCGAAAGGTCTAAGCAATGCCCAGCATTGAGATCCCCGGCTTTGGCCGTGTCGGTATGCAACAAATAGTCGGAGCGATTCTGGCAGCTATCGCTGTTGTTGGCGCCCTCGTTGGCGTGACAACTGGAAGCAGCAAGGGGGCTGGTTCGGATAACTCTGGTACGAATATTTCTTCTCCAGCCCGTCCGTCTACCCCAGGGCAGGAGCCAGGAATCTCCCTCGAAGAATCCCGAATGATCGCGGAGAAGAATTTCGGAGTGAATCCGACGTTTAAGGAGCGGCTTGGACTATCCGACACTGCATTGGATCGCCTCGTAAGCGAGGTTGATCGTCAACAAAACTCCTTTATGGAACGCAGTGGTGCTACCGCAAGCAATCGAGTCAAGAGCGTTGCGCTTCGTGAACATACAAGAACGCCAGAGTTGACATTGTCCGTTGGGGATAAATGGAAGGGCGAGGTCATTGAGTACAAAAATGGGGGATTCACTGTTGTGTTGCGCGTTCGGTATTCGCTTCTAGACATGGCTGAAGCTGATGGATCAATCGATGATATTACTGCGCAAAATTCGCCGGCCCTTAAATACGGGATCGTTGTTACGCGCGATGACAATTACATCTACATCACTTCGGTTCTTATGGGGTGAGAGCATCACAATGATTTTAGAAGTAGGAATTTTATCTAAGACGTCATCGTGACTAGTGCGCCCAGGAGGGCCACGGCACCTGCCTTATCCAGCGGATTGTTGCCGTTGCCGCACTTGGGGGATTGCACGCACGACGGGCAGCCGGATTCGCAGGGACACGAGCGCACGGCTTCGAAGGTGGCCTCGATCCACTCTGGGAAGCGGCGGAAGCCCTCCTCGGCGAAGCCGGCTCCACCTGGGTGCCCGTCGTACACAAAGACCGTGGGCAGGCCGGTATCGGCGTGCTGGGCGGTGGATACGCCGCCAATATCCCAGCGGTCACACGTGGCAATGAGCGGCAGCAGACCAATGGCGGCGTGCTCTGCTGCATGTAGCGTGCCCGGTGTTTGCCCCGCGGTGACTCCCATCGCTGCTAGTGCCAGCGGATCGATGGTGTAGGCCACCGCGCGGGTCACCAGGCGCTGCTCCGGAAGGTCAAGAGGGATGTCCTCACCCACGGAGCCATCGGGAAGCTTCACCTGGTAGCCGGTTACCTTGTCGGTTACCTCTACCTCCAAGCTCGCAACCCACAGGCCCGGCGCGTAGTTGACCAGTTCGTCGGCCTCGCTGAGAATTCGGATGTCCGTCGTGGACTTTGGCTGCGTGGTGTAGTCCGGAGTCTTGGGCACGGCAAGCGCCACCCCTGGTTCAGAGTCTTCACTCAGCTGCAGGTCCTCGATGACGTAGCTTTCGCCGCGGTGAAGGTACACCGCGCCGGGATGCACCTGGCTCACGGCGCGGGCGGCATCAATGGTGCCCAGCAGACGGCCATCGGAGGAATCCACAATCATGACCTCCTCACCGGAGCCACCGCGCAGGGACACAGCCGCATGCGCGGTTTCTGGGGTCAGGTCGGCTGAGCCGGCAGGCAGGGGAGCAGCAAACCAGCCCTGGGGGCGGTGGCGCAGGAAGCCTCGCTGGGCCAGGTCTTCCACGACGGTTTCGGCACGGAAGGCGGCAACGTCAGCATCCGTGAGCGGTTTTTCCACCGCCGCGCAGTACACGTGTCCGCCCAGGATATAGGGGTTGGCGGGGTTGAACACGCTGGCTTCGACCGGCCGGCCCAAGAGAGCCTCAGGGTGGTGAACAAGGTAGGTGTCCATCGGCTCATCGCGAGCCACGAGGACCACCAGCGAGCCCTGGCCACGGCGACCCGCACGACCAGCCTGCTGCCAGAAGCTGGCGACGGTGCCAGGGAATCCGGCGGTGATGACGGCGTCGAGGCCACCAACGTCGATGCCGAGTTCTAATGCAGAAGTGGTGGCAACGCCGAGCAGGGAGCCGTCATCAAGCGCCTGCTCCAACGCGCGGCGGTCTTCGGCGAGGTAACCAGCGCGGTAGGCAGCGATGCGCCGCGCGAAATCTGAACGGCCTAGTTTGCCGGAGAGCTCTTCGGCAGCTCGCAGTGCCGTGGTTTCCGCCGCGCGCCGCGAGCGGACGAATGTCAATGTTCGGGCTCCCTGCGCCACCAGAGCGGCCATCATCCACGCGGCTTCCGTGGTGGCGGCGCGGCGCACTGGGGCACCATTCTGGCCTTCGATTCCCTCCATGAACCCGGGTTCCCATAAGGCCACAGTCCGCGCACCCGTCGGCGCGCCGTCCTCGGTGACGGCCAGCATGTCACGCCCAGTTAGGCGCAGAGCGTGGGCGGAAGGATCCCGCATGGTGGCCGAGGCCGCAACGATCACCGGCTGCGAGCCATAGTGCGCGCACAGCCGCAGTAGTCGACGAACAACCAAGGCCACGTTTGCCCCGAAGACACCGCGATAGGCATGCGCCTCATCGATGACGATGAAGCGTAGATGCCGCAGCACGCGTGCCCAGCGCTGATGCGCGCCGAGCAGGGAGGAATGAATCATGTCCGGGTTAGAGAAGATGAATCGTGCGTGGTCGCGGATGCCGGTACGCGCTTCGGTGGGGGTATCGCCGTCGTAGGGGGCGGGGTGGACGTCGTGAAGCGCGGCGATGCCCTGTGTGAGTTCCAGAACCGCGCGCAACTGGTCCGACCCCAGCGCTTTCGTCGGCGTGATATACAGCGCACAGGCGGTCGGGTCCTGCGCCAAGGCTGTGAGAATAGGCAGGCGGTAGCCTAAGGACTTTCCCGAGCTCGTACCGGTAGCCACCACCACATCCTGACCTGACCAGGCAGCCTCCGCTACTGCGACCTGGTGGGCATAGAGCTTGGACACACCCTGCTCTACCAACGCGGCCTGAAGCTCCGGCAGGACCCACTCGGGCCACGGCGCATACTGGGCAGGTTGGGCCGGAAGGGTCGTCGAATGCGTCAGTTCAGATTCGGCGAAGCGCTCGACGAGGTGCTCGACGAGCTCCTCGCCCATGGGGTTCTCGTTCACGCTCGCCTCCACTGTTCTGCCGCGCGTGCCCAAAACGTGGCACACTGGTGCAACAGATTGAGCATTTTACTTCCGCAAAGGACAACTCATCATGGCATACGGTACCGTCAAATTCTTCAACGCCGAAAAAGGGTACGGCTTCATTGAGCAGGAGGACGGCTCCGGCGACCTCTTCGTGCATTACACCGAAATCCAGGGATCAGGTTTCCGCACGTTGGCAGACAACCAGCGCGTCTCCTTCGAGGTGGGCGAAGGGCCTAAGGGCCCGCAGGCCACCAACGTTGAAACCGTCTAGGGGGTTTCCGCGTAGCCGCGGCGGGCATCCCACCACTCCATGAGCTTGTTTTGGCCTTTCTGCAGGCCGAAGCCAATGATGACTGCGGCGATGATGGAAATCAGCATGGCTATTGCCGGTGAGTCAGAAAAGGCCACGCCGCCGAGGTAACCGATGGCCAGCGCCTGGGCTACCCACAGCAACACTCCGCAGGTGTCGAAGAAGAAAAACAGCGGCCACGGATAACGCATCGAACCCAACAAGATTGTCATGAACAGGCGGGCCGACGGGATGAAGCGCGCGATGATGATGGCCGCGCCGCCACTGCGCCGAATATTGCGCTTAACCCACATCAAAGCGTCATAAGCCTTGGTACCTTTTTGGGCTCTATTAATAAGGGCAATGAGCCGCGTGCCCAAAAGGAAACACAAGTTATCGCCCAGAATCGCGGCCACCGTGGCCACGAAAAACATCGTGGGCACGTGGGGAAAACCCTGCGAACCGGACCACGCACCCACCATGTTGAGGGGAATTTCGGAGGGCAGGACAGGGAAGAAGCAATCGAGGAAAATCAGGACACCCACCAGTGGATAAATCCACTGGGTGGCCATGATGACCTCGAACCATGCGGTAATAGAAGCGATCATGCTGACTCCCTGCGTCGCGCTGTGGGGCGGTTTCTCAGAGCGCAAGTATAGACCCCTCACATGTGGGCGCGCAGTGGCCCTAATAACTACAGTAAGCCTTTACCTGTGTACGCTAGGGGCAATTGCCCAGCAGAGGGCTAGCCATCGGAAGGGATGAAGTCGAAGTGGCAGAAGGTTCCGGCCCGGGAAAAACCCTGGTCATCGTCGAGTCAGCAACCAAGGCGAAGAAGATTCAGCCTTATCTCGGCGATAAGTACATCGTTGAGGCCTCCGTCGGCCACATCCGCGACCTTCCCCGCGGAGCTGCCGATGTCCCCGCTAAGTACAAGAAGGAATCCTGGGCACGCCTGGGCGTGAACCCAGAGGATAACTTCACGCCGCTGTATGTCATCAGCCAGGACAAGAAGAAGAAGGTCGCGGACCTCAAGTCCAAGCTGAAGCAGTGCGATCAGCTCTACCTCGCAACAGACCCCGACCGCGAGGGTGAGGCCATTGCCTGGCACCTGCTCGAGGTGCTCAAACCCAAGGTGCCGGTGCGCCGCATGGTCTTCAATGAGATCACCAAGTCCGCAATCCTGGAGGCCGCAGAGAACACCCGTGAGCTCGACGCCGATCTTATCGACGCCCAGGAGACCCGCCGCATCCTCGACCGACTCTACGGCTACGAGGTCTCCCCGGTGCTGTGGAAGAAGGTTATGCCGCGCTTGTCTGCAGGCCGCGTGCAGTCGGTGGCTACCCGCGTCATCGTGGAGCGTGAGCGCGAGCGCATGGCGTTCATTCCGGCTGAGTACTGGGATCTGACCGCTACGCTGCAGTCCACCCCGGACTTCGATGCCCGTTTGAGCGCGCTCGACGGCAAGCGCGTCGCGGCGGGCCGTGACTTCGACGATCGGGGTCAGCTGAAGAGCGACGAGGTGGTCGTCGTCAAGCAGGCAGAGGCAGAAGCCCTCGCTCGCGCACTTGAAGGCTCCACCATGACCGTGGCCAGCGTTGAGCACAAACCATACTCACGTAAACCCGCCGCGCCGTTCATGACCTCGACGCTGCAGCAGGAGGCCGGCCGCCGCCTGCACTACACCTCGGAGCGCACCATGCGTATTGCGCAGCGCCTCTACGAGAACGGTCACATTACTTATATGCGTACCGACTCGACCTCCCTGTCCACGCAGGGCCTGAGCGCGGCGCGTGAGGCTGCGACCTCCATTTTTGGTGCCGAGTTTGTGGCTGATGGCCCGCGCACCTATGACCGTAAGGTGAAGAACTCCCAGGAAGCCCACGAGGCCATCCGCCCCGCCGGTGAGCGTTTCGCTACCCCGGGCCAGCTGGCCGGCCAGCTCGACGCTGAGGAATACAAGCTCTACGAGCTGATTTGGAAGCGCACCGTGGCCTCCCAGATGGCCGATGCCAAGGGAACCTCGATGAAGGTCACCGTCGCCGTGACTGCGGATGGCCGCGATGCGGACTTCTCTGCCACCGGCCGCACCATTACCTTCCCGGGATTCCTCAAGGCTTACGAGGATGTGGCTGCCAAGGGCTCGAAGGAAGAGTCGCGCCTGCCGCACCTCAACGAAGGCGACACGCTGACGACGTCCGCGGTTACTGCGGACGGCCACACCACCAACCCGCCGGCGCGCTATACCGAGGCCAGCCTGGTCAAGAAGATGGAAGACCTGGGCATTGGGCGTCCGTCGACGTACGCGTCCATCATCAAGACCATCCAGGACCGCGGCTACGTGCTCTCGCGCGGCAATGCGTTGGTGCCCTCTTGGGTTGCCTTCGCCGTCGTCGGACTGCTGGAGAACAACTTCACCGAGCTCGTGGACTATGACTTCACCTCCTCCATGGAGGATGAGCTCGACTCCATCGCTGCCGGCCGCGAGAACGGCACGGAGTGGCTGACCAACTTCTACTTCGGCAACACTGAGGTAGGTGACCAGAAGGCGGCGTCCATCGCTCGCCACGGCGGCCTGAAGTCCTTGGTGGACATCAACCTGGAAGCCATCGACGCCCGCAAGGTCAACTCACTGCGTCTGTACACCGACGCCGAAGGCCGCGATGTCTTCGTGCGCGTGGGCCGCTACGGTCCCTACATCGAGCGCGCCGTGGGCACCAACGAGGACGGCACGGTGGAGTATCAGCGCGCCAACCTCTCCGAAACCGTCACCCCGGATGAGCTCAACGAGGCCCTCGCGGAGAAGCTCTTTGCCACCCCGCAGGGCGGCCGTGAGCTGGGCCAGAACCCGAAGAACGGCCGCACCATCGTGGCTAAGGAAGGCCGCTTCGGCCCGTATGTGACCGAGCAGATGCGCGACGACGAACGCGAGACCGCCGAGGCCGAAGCCGAGGAGGTGGTCAAGCAGGAGCGCGCAGCGGAGGACGCCGAGCGCGCCGCCGAAGGCAAGCGTGCGAAGAACTGGGAGACCAAGACGGCGGCGAAGCAGAAGGAAAAGCGCATCGCCGAGTACATCGAAGAGAAGCTGAAGCCGGGCACGGCCTCGCTCTTTGCCTCGATGGAGCCGTCCAGCGTCACCCTCGAGGAAGCCCTCAAGCTGCTGAGTCTGCCGCGTGAGGTGGGCACCGACCCGGTTGACGGTGAGGTCATCACCGCGCAGAACGGCCGCTACGGCCCGTACTTGAAGAAGGGCAAGGACTCGCGCTCCCTGGCCAACGAGGAGCAGATCTTTAGCATCACGCTGGATGAGGCGCGCCGCATCTACGCGGAGCCGAAGCGCCGTGGCCGTGCGGCCGCGCAGCCGCCGCTCAAGCAGCTGGGTGACAACGACGTCTCCGGCAAGCCCATGACGGTCAAGGACGGCCGCTTTGGCCCGTACGTCACCGACGGCACGACGAACGCCTCGCTTCGCCGCGGCGACGATCCGGAGCAGCTTACCGACGCCCGCGCGAACGAGCTCCTCTCCGAACGCCGCGCCAAGGAAGCCGCCAACGGCGGTGCCAAGAAGTCGACGAAGAAGTCCGGCAAGAAGAGCACCAAGAAGGCTGCGAAGAAGTCGAGTAAGAAGAGCACGAAAAAGTCGACTAAGAAGGCCACGAAGAAGCCGTCGCCTGGCACGAAGCGCGTGGTCAAGGCCGGATCGCGCAAGAAGTAGCCGGACATGCAGACCAGCTTCGCCCGTGACATGCTTACGCGCACCCAGGAGGGTGCCGCGGCACTCGTGCGCGCGGTGCGCCCGGCCGTCACCGGCCGCGATCACCTGACCTTGGCCGCGCTCGCCGCAGGAGAGACCGCCGCGTGGTCGGGCCTGTTCTCCTGGCGCAGACTCGGCAGCGCCGCGACGGTGACTGCGCCCGTGCTGTTGGCCCTGCGCCCCGACTGCTCCCCGGCGACCCGCGTGGGGCTTATCGCCGCTGCAGTAGGCCAGGCCGCGAAGCGCGGCACGGGCTCGGCCCCGGCTCAGCCCTCCGCGCTCGGCGTGGCGAGTGTGAGCGCCCAGTATGCGGCGTTTGCGTGGCAGCTGCGCGAATCACACAACGACGCCACCGGCTGGGGCCTGCGCGCCGGGGCGTGGGCTGCGGGCGTTGCGCTGGCTCGAACCCGCAGTGAGCGCTTAGCGACGGCTATCGCTGGTGTCCCCGCCGCGGCACTCTCCGCGCTTGCCGGCGACCCGGCGCTGCGCGCGGCCGACGCTACGCAGGGCCTGAGCCACGGCGCCAATCTTCTTCTGGCCTCTGAGGCTGCGACGGTGGCCCGAACGCGTGCGGCGCAGCTGCCTGCTGTGGGAAAGCTCCTGGCTGCGGGCCAGTCGGCGGCCCAGACGGTAGGCCTGGTGCTGCTGGTGGATGGGCTGGCGCGCCGGGGACGTCGGTAAGCACAGCCCCCAATTCCGGGCGCATGGTCTTTCCATAGGACAGGCGCCGGTGCACCCACTCAAAGGGGCCGGGCTTGCCCGCGGCCTCGAGGGCGCAGGCGATAACAAGCGTGGCCAGCCACACCCCTGCAGCTAGTGCTGCCTGCCCCGCGGCACTAAAGTCCGGGCCGATGTTAAGCGTGAAGGGGTAGACCAGCGCCAAGAAGAACACGGACTGAAGCACGTAGCCGGTCATGGAACGCTTGCCCAAAGCAACAAGCGGCCACAGGAACCACGGGCGCGCCCCACGGCGCTGCAGGGGTTCTAGGGCCAGCGTGGCTGCCGCCACGATGCCCGGGCCGGTGAGCATGCCGATGCAGCTATTGGCCGCATTGAGTGCCCCGCCCAGGGACGGATCGAGGAACCCGGCGGCGCTCAGGCCCCACGGCAGGCCGATGCCGAGGATGATGGCCGCGGCAATGAGCATCCACACCCACAGCTCCTTACGGTGACCGCCGGCCAGCGTTCCGCGGCGCGCCCACACAAACCCGACGAGCATGGCGGGCAGGACCGCGAGGCCGGTAAAGGGGATGGACGCTACCTGCGCGATAAGCGCCAGGGCTTGCTCGCCCACCAGCCACAGGTAGCTTTCCGCAGGGGAGGTGCTGCCCAAGTCGAGGCTGGAGGTATCGACGAGCATAGCTGCCACGCCGAGGCCAATCCCGCTCACTACCTGGAGCCCGAAGAGCACGTAGGCCACGCGCAGGAGGGTTTTGTCTGTCAGCGAGAGCAGCAGCCCGATGAGAATGCCCATGGCGCCGTAGAGCATCATGATGTCCCCCATGAACAAAAAGAGGCAGTGCAGTGCGCCGAAGAGGGCCAAGAATCCGTAGCGTTTGACTATCACGGCACGGGCGCGTGGAAGCGGGAAGCCGCGGCGCCACAGGCTCATCGCGATAAGCCCCACACCGAAGCCCAGCAACGTGGAGAACATCGGCAGGCCACGCACGTGGACGAACATGGCGGCAAAGACCACATAGATCTTGTCCGCGAGCGTGTCGACGCCGCCGAAGTGAGCGTCGGGGCCCTCACCGCTGGTGAGGATCCAACCGGTGGTGACATTAGCCAGTGCGATGCCCAGCAGGGCCATCCCGCGGGCGACGTCGGGGACGAGGAGGCGCGGTCTCGGAGTCTGGCGTGGCGGTAGGGGCTGTTGGGGCTGGTGGGGTGAGGTGGACATGGTCCCGAAGCTACCAGAACCAACTAGCTCTGACTTATTCTTTTTGCTCCTCTGGGATTAGCCCTGCGCGCGCTCGGCCAACGTGGGGCGGATGGGGCGCGCCAGCTGCGTCATGCGGCGGCGCCCGCGCAGTTCAATGGACTTCATGAGCGTCCAGCGCGCCTGCTCCGCCTCGTTGGCGCCGCGCAGGGTGGAGGAGTTGGTGAGCACCTGGCCCGGGGTGTCCTTGGCCAGTTCGGTCAGGCGCGCGGCCTCATTGACGGCGTCACCAATCACGGTGTACTCGAAGCGGTCCGCACCGCCAATGTGGCCGGCCACCACGTGACCTGCGGCCACGCCGATGCCCGCCTGCAGCTGCAGTCCGCGCAGCTCCTGGCGCAGCTCGCGCGCAGCCTGGAGCGCCATGGAGTTGGCGTCATAGACCGTGAGTGGCGCGCCAAAGACGGCTAGGGCGGCGTCACCCTGGAACTTGTTAATGATGCCCTTGTTGCGGTGCACCACCTCCACGACGTGCTCGAAGAACTTGTTGAGCTCTTCGACGACTTCCTCCGGAGTGTGGTTGACGGCGAAGGTGGTGGAACCGATGACGTCGATAAACAGCACAGCCACCTTGCGGTCCTCGCCACCCAGCTCTGGGCGCTCCTCTAGGGCGCGCTGCGCTACCTCCGCGCCGACGTAGCGGCCGAAGATATCGCGCACGCGCTGGCGCTCGCGTAGGCCGCGCATCATCTCGTTGAAGCCGGCCTGCAGCACGCCGAGCTCGGAGCCGTCGTAGATATCCACCTGCACGTCGGACTCGCCGCGGCGCACGCGGTTGATGGCGTCCTGCAGCTCCTGGATGGGGTCCACCACGCTCATGATGGCGAACAGGGTGCCCATCAGCCCGGTGCCCACCGCGGTGACGGCGAGAGCGATCATGGCCGGCATGATATCGGCCGTATCCGGGCTAAACAGCCCCTCCTGCTGGCCCAGCAGGACCAGAACGATGCCCACCAACGGAATGCCGGAGGTCATCACCCACGTGTAGAGCAGGCGGTACTTAATCGGCGGCTCCAGGGTGGAATCCTCGAAGCGGCGCGCCACCGCCTCCGCGGCCACGGGGCGCACGAGGCGCTCAGCCTGCAGGTAGGTCAGCAGCACCACCAGCGCGCCGGCCAGCGTGGAGGACACACCCACCACGATTCCCAGGCGTGCCGACTGTTGGCTGGCGAGGACTACGGCCAAGAGGATGCCGAGCAACCACACCAGAGCGGCCACCCCAGCCTGGTAAATGGGGATGCGCAGCACGAGGTTGCGCACCATGTTGGGGTCGTGGGCCGTGGGGTTGCGCTGCCAATCCAATACCGGCCGGAAGATGCGCAGCGTCACCGCAATGCCGATAATGACGGCGAAGACGACGAAAAGTGAACCGTAGGTCCATAGGTGCGGGGTATCGGAGATGAACTCCGAAATCTCCGGCATAGGGAGGAAGAAGACCACGAAGGTCATAATCGCGATGGCGCCGATGATGTTGGCGCCCAAGACGAGCGCGGCGTACATCGGCCATTGGGTGCTCCACAACCAGCGGGCGCCACGCATCAGTCTGTTCATGATTACTCACTCTAGTTATCCCAGTAGGCTAGAGCGAGTGAATACCTCCAGCGTTGCCGACAGGCTTGCCAGCGCCCCCTCGGTCGCCCACACCATCCTCAGTGCCGCCCGTGCGGCGCGGGGTGAGGGGGACCCGCGCGCGATGAGCCATTCCTGGTTGTTTACCGGCCCTCCCGGTGCCGGGCGCTCCCTGGCGGCGCAGTGCTTCGCGGCGGCCCTCATGTGCACCTCCGCTGATGAGAACGGCGATCCGGGCTGCGGGCGCTGCCCGTCGTGCCGCAGCGTGCTGGAGAACCAGGAGCACACCGACCTGGTGTACGTGGACCCGCAGGAGCAGTTCATCACCGTCGGCGAGGCGCGCGAGGTCATCGGGCGCGCGGCCAGCCTGCCCAGCGTGGCTCCGTGGCGCGTGGTCATCTTCAACAAGGCGGACCGCCTTCGTAACGAGGCTGCCAACGCGCTGTTGAAAACCGTGGAGGAGCCGCCGGAGCGCACCGTCATCGTCATGGTCGCCCCCTCGGAGGATCCGGAGGATTTCTCCGCCACCCTGCGCTCGCGCTGCCGCCACCTTTATATCCCGGCGCCGAGCGTGGAGGGCGTGGTTCAGCAACTCGTCGCCGAAGGTGCTAACGAAGCCGACGCCCACCTGGCTGCGGTGAGTACCCTGCAGCACGTGGGCCGCGCGCGGCATTTGGTCCAGGACCAAGGCGCGCAGAAGCGCCGTGCTATGGCCATCAACTTGGCCGAGGACGTCTTTCACGGTTCCCAGGCCTTCCAGTCCGTCACCGCGCTGCTGAAGTTCATTGAGAAGGAAGCCAAGGATTCCCACGCCGCATCCGAAGAAGCGGAGCGCACCAAGATTGAGCAATCCTTCGGCGTCGGGGCCAAGGGCAAGGGCGCGACGAAGGCGCAGCGTGACGCCCGCAGTGCCCTGAAGGACATGGAGGACCTCCACAAGAAGCGCGCTAAGCGACGCATCGCCGACGGCCTCGACATCGCCCTCGTGGATCTTGCCGGCATTTACCGCGATGCCCTCATGCTCAAAGTCGGCGCCGAGGTGGAGATGACTCATCCGGACTTCGCGGGGCTGGCCGGCGAACTTGCCCAGCGGGTCAGCGAAGACGGCCTGCTTGCCGCGCAGTCCGCCATCCGCACCTGCCGCGAGCAGCTGCCGCAGAACGTCACCCCGCAGGTGGCTTTCGATGGCATGGTGGGCCGCCTGCGCCTTGCGTGCGGTGCGCGCTAACCAGCACGTGTGCTGCGCGTGCGGCGCAGTAAGCGGCCCGATTTCTTTCTTAGCCGTGAGCTAAGCTAAACTCTCACGCGGTGCATAAACATTGCGCACTGTGCCGCCTTAGCTCAGTCGGTAGAGCATCTCACTCGTAATGAGAAGGTCGCGAGTTCGATTCTCGCAGGCGGCTCCACTGAAAAAGCCCCCGTCACCTGTCTAAACAGGACGGGGGCTTTGTTGCAGTCTGCTAAGCAAGAATAGTGGCTTCGTTAAATCTTCGTTGCCAGATTGAGGGGCATATTTTGGTAGGGGTAAAGCTTGGAGACAGTGCGCGCTGTGGGGTGCCCACTGTGGCAGGCACCGCAGTGGTGTTCAATATGTTGTTTGGAACAGCTAACGGATCTGTTGCCGTAATGATAACTGGATAGGCCTATTGAACAGTGTCTGGAACAGTGATTGGAACAGTAGCTGGAACAGTGTCTGGAACAGCAACAGCACTAGCTATCGAACTGTCGCGTAGCTGCGCAATCATGCCTCTTACCTCGTGTAAGGCGAATGAGACAGCAGGGGTTGGTTGGGCAGTAGGTGGCGCGTTGGATGGTGCCATTTTGGGCAACTGAACAGTAGTGGTTGGAACAGTTCTATGAGGGGGGCAGCGGAGGCGTAATCAGTTCGGCGCAGCAGCAGATGGTGTGCTACTGCCAACTACTTGGAACAGGGGCGGGGGCATCGAGGCAGGAAAATTGGAAGGTGTGACCTTCGGCAGCTAGGTTCATGGCTACCTCACAAGGCTGCTGCGTCGGACCTGACCCCCTGGTGGTGGACACGCTGAAACCAGCATGTCGCTGGGGAAGTGAGGTACCTTTCCACCATGCCACGCAAGACCTACACCGAGCGGTTCAAGCGTGACGCAGTCTCCCTGAAGCGATTGGCTGCCTCATATTCTTGACCAAATGCTTCGTTATCCCCAGGCGGATCGTCCAGGATCGCGCGAATTTGATCCGTTCAACCCTTGCCAGGAACTCTCATCCTGTTCCGACCGGCTTTCGATCGTCCGAAAGGTCACGTCGGTGCCAAAGAACGACTGAAGCCCTCAGGGACGGCTGTCGGTCAATTGAGGGAGATCCCCGCGTCGTTGAGCGCTGCCCGCCCGGCGGGAGTGAGACGCACGGCCCGGGTACGACCCCTGCGGGAAAGCCATTCCTTATCCAGCAGAGTCTTGCAGATTCCCGTGCCGAGAGGGCCGGCGAGGTGGAAGCGGCGTTCGGTGGAGTCCATGCACGACCTGCCCGTGTCGAGCATCTTCGGGGGCACACCCCACTGTATGAACAAGAGATGACCTTGATTAGTGACCTGACAGTGCGAGTCGATGAACTCGTGCTCTTCCAGTTGTTCAGCCAGGCGCACCCCGAGCTTACCGGCGAGGTGCTGATAACAGGTGCGGCCTTCACGTAGGTTCGCATTCGCCCGTGACGCGCTGAGGCTGTGAGGAGTGGGCAGGGGCGAGCGGGCGACCACGCCAAGGCTCTCGACCACTCGTGCGATGTCTTCCCCGGCCAGGCGAATGTAGCGGTGCCGGCCCTGCCGAATGTCGTGGACGAGACCGTGGGTGACGAGCACGTCAACATGCTCGCTCGCCGTCGACCGGGCCAGGCCCGCGTACCTGCCCAGTTCACCAACCGTCCAGGCCCGCCCGTCCATGAGCGCAGCACACATGGCCGACCGCGACGAGTCAGCCAGAGCCGACGCGACTGTCGAGATATCCGGGACCGCTTCAGGAAACACGCGCGCAACCATGCCTCCAGTGTGCACCCGGAACTGTTCGGTGACGACCGAACAATCGCAGACGTAGTCTGAACTCACCAGATTCATTGCATCAGGAGGCGAAGGGAGCGATCGCGATGAACGGGGACCGCCAACGGCTACGCGGGCACTACGATGAGGACTTCTACTGGGAACGCGTTGACCGCAACCTGGGTTG